>RXJA01000571.1 GCA_003963455.1 Hyphomicrobiales bacterium | reverse complement strand
CAAGCCGCTGACCCGGCTGATCGCGCAGATCCCGGCCTCGGTCGCGTCCGGCATGCTGGCCGGCATCCTGCTCAGCTTCGCCGTCAATGCGGTGAAGACCATTCCCGCCGATCCCTGGCTGATCCTGCCCTTGATCGCCGCCTTTTTCGTTATCCGCCTGTTCAATCCGGCTCTATCGGTGCTGGTGGTGCTGATCGGCGGCGGCCTCGCCGCTTTCCTCACCGGCCGTGTCGGCAGCCTGCCTGTGCCGGAACTGTCGACATTGACGTTGATTGCGCCGCAATTCACCGCCTCGGCGATCATCGGCCTTGCTCTGCCGCTCTACCTCGTCACCATGGCCTCGCAGAACCTTTCCGGCCTCGCGGTGCTGCGCGCCGCCGGCTACCACCCCGAACCCGGTCCGCTGATCGGCGTCACGGGCCTGTTCTCGCTGCTCTCGGCGCCGTTCGGTGCCGCGACGACCAATCTCGCGGCGATCTCGGCTGCGATCTGCACCGGCCCCGATGTCCATCCCGATCCCGCCGAGCGCTGGAAGACCGGGCCGTTCTATGCGCTCGCCTATCTCATCTTTGCGATCTTCGGCGCCTCCCTGGTGGCGATCTTCGCCGTCCTGCCGCAAAGCCTGATCGTGCTGGTCGCGGGGCTTGCCTTGACGGCGCCCCTAGCCAACGCGCTGTCGATAGCTCTTCATGACGCTGGCGACCGCATGCCGGCCACCGTCACTTTCGCCGTGACGGCTTCAGGGCTCACGCTCTTCGGCGTCGGCGCGGCATTTTGGGGGCTGGTTGCCGGAATGGCGGTGCTTTTCCTGGAGAAACTCAAAAAGCGATAATCATTTCAGTGGTTTCGCCGGTTTTGGCAGGAATTGCCTTGAATCGCCGATTTCGCCTTCCCATTTCGATTCCACGCAGCCGGTTTGGCTGTCTCCAACGGAAGGATTGGGAGAAAATGAACACGAGTGCATTGATCCGTCCGGCCTGGACGCCGGCCACCATCGCACTGATGGTCATCGGCTTCATGGTGTTCTGGCCGCTCGGCTTCGCCATGCTCGCCTACATCATCTGGGGCGACCGGCTCGAGGGCTTCAAGCGCGACGTCAACCGCGCCACGGACGGCATCTTCGCCGGCTGCCGCCGCGGCTCCGACAAGGCGGCCCGCTGGGGCCACGGCTCGGCTCGCACTGGCAACGTCGCTTTCGACGACTGGCGTGAGAAGGAACTCGAGCGCCTCGCCGAGGAGCGCCGCAAGCTCGATGAGATGCTGAGCGAGTTCGACGACTATGCCCGCGAACTGCGCCGCGCCAAGGACCAGGACGAGTTCGACCGGTTCATGGCGAACCGCAACAGGCATACCGCGCCGACCACCACCGGTTCGGCCGACAAGCCCGCTCCGAAGCGTGGCAAGGGCACGAACCTGCTCGACGACTGAGATCCTGCGCATGACCCCGAAAATCGACGCCGATTTTCGGAAAAGGTCATGCGCAAACTCAAAGTGCTGCAGCGTCCTTTGCGCGTCCAGAGGACGGGCGGCGCTGCAGGGACAGGTCTCAGGATGATACAACGGCGTCGCGCGAGCGGCGCCGTTTCTTTTTTGTTCTCTTTGTAGCTTCCCTCCACTGGCCGTTTTTTTCGAATCGCGTATCGTCCAGCCATGACCCTCGGCTTCTTTCGCAAACTGACCAAGCCCAAGGCCGCGCCCGTCGTGGAGCGCGAGCATTGCGTCGCCGGCCGCACGCTGCCGCTGAAGATCGTCGAAAGCGCCAGGGCTAGGCGGCTGACGCTGCGCATCGATTCCGGCGGCCAGGGCCTGCGCGTCACGGTGCCGCCAGGCCTGCGCCGGGGCGAGGTGGAAAAATTCCTCGACCGCCATCAGGATTGGCTGGAGCAGCGCCTGGCCAAGGTGCCGACCCGCCCGCAGGTGCGCCCGGGCATCAGGATCCCGATCCGCGGCGTGCCGCACCGCATCGTGCACGAGCCTTCGAGGCGCGGCACCGTCACCGTCTCGCGCGACGAGCGCGGCCCGCTTCTGATCGTGCACGGCGAGCGCATCCATCTGCCGCGCCGCATCGCCGACCACCTGAAGCGCGAGGCCAAGAAGGAGATCGAGAAGCTGGTGGTCAAACACACCGAGGCGATCGGCAAGCGCGCCAAGGCGATCCGCTTCAAGGATACCTCCAGCCGCTGGGGATCATGCACCTCGGAGGGCAATCTCTCCTTTTCCTGGCGCATCATGATGGCGCCGCCGGCGGTGATAAACTACCTGGTGGCGCATGAGGTGGCGCATCTCAAGGAGATGAACCACGGCCCGAAATTCTGGAAATTGTGCGAGAAGCTCTGCCCGGACACCGACCGCTGCAAGGACTGGCTGAAACGCAACGGCGGCGCGCTGCAGGCGATTGTGTTCGAGTAGCTTAAACGGCTAGGCCGCGCGCGGATGCGCGCGCAGCATAGCATATAGACGCCGTGTTCCTTCGCGCCCCCCTCTGCCCTGCCGGGTTCAGGACGAAGACCCCTCAATCGTCATTCGCCGCGTTCAGGTCCTCCGGCCGCCGCCCTTCCTCGGGATGCGGCCACGGCAGAAAATCCTGGTCGAACGCGTCGCTGCCGAAATAGTCCAGCGCCCGGTGCGCCTCGGCGCCGTTGTAGGCGGCTTTCTCTATCAGATGCGCGATCACCTCGTGTGCCTGCGCGATCTTCTGCCTCAGTTCCGCGACGGTCCGGTCGGCCATGCTTGTCTCCTGTCATGATGTCCTTGGGAAACTAGCGCTTTCCAGTCCCTCTGCAACAGCATGCTTTTTCTCGACTCTTTTCCCATTTCGTGCCAATCCCGCGCCATGACGCTCGACATCAAGATCTGCGGATTGAAGACCGACGCCGCGATGGCTGCCGCCCTTGCCGGCGGCGCCAGCCATGTCGGCTTCATTTTCTTCCCCAAGAGCCCGCGCTATGTCGAGCCCGCCGAGGCCGGGCGCCTGCGCGAAGCGGCGCGCGGCAAGGCCAAGGCGGTCGCCGTCACGGTCGATGCCGGCGATGCCTTCCTGGACGAGATCGTCGCCAAGATGCGGCCCGATATGCTGCAACTGCATGGTTCGGAAACGCCTCAGCGCGTGGCGGAGCTCAAGGCCCGCTATGGCCTCCCGGTCATGAAGGCACTGTCGGTCAGCGAGGCGGCGGATCTGGAGCGGATAAAACCTTATATCGGCGTCGCCGATGGCTTCCTGTTCGACGCCAAGCCCCCGAAGGGGTCGCAATTGCCGGGTGGCAACGGCGTCGCCTTCGACTGGCGCATCCTCGCCGGCCTTGACGCCGGGCTCGAATACATGCTTTCCGGAGGGCTCAACGCCGCCAATATCGGCGATGCCCTGAGACTGGCCAACCCGCCCGGAATAGACGTTTCGTCGGGTGTGGAAAGCGCTCCGGGCGTCAAGGATCCGGCGCTGATCGAGCAGTTTTTCCGGGCCGTCAGAGCCGCGCGCGATAATCGCGCTGCCTGAGGAGTTTTCGAACCCGAGCATGTCCCGGAAAAGTGGAATCCGGTTTTCCGACAAGGATATGCTCGCAAGTCAAGATTTAGGAGATCGGCGATGAACAAGCCGGCTACGCCCAATTCCTTCCGCACCGGGCCCGACGAGCAGGGCATGTTCGGCATTTTCGGCGGTCGCTTCGTCGCCGAGACGCTGATGCCGCTGATCCTCGATCTCGAAGAGCAGTGGAACAAGGCCAAGACCGATCCGGAATTCAAGGCCGAGCTTCAGAACCTGTCGACCTACTATGCCGGGCGGCCCTCGAAGCTCTATTTCGCCGAAGGCCTCACAAGGCATCTCGGCGGTGCCAAGGTCTATTTCAAGCGCGAGGACCTGAACCACACCGGCTCGCACAAGATCAACAACTGCCTGGGCCAGATCCTGCTCGCCAAGCGCATGGGCAAGAAGCGCATCATCGCCGAGACCGGCGCCGGCCAGCACGGCGTCGCCTCGGCCACCGTCGCGGCGCGCTTCGGCTATCCGTGCGTCGTCTACATGGGCGCCACCGACGTCGCCCGCCAGAGCCCCAACGTCTTCCGCATGAAGCTGCTCGGCGCCGAGGTGCGGCCGGTCACCGCCGGCCACGGCACGCTGAAGGACGCCATGAACGAGGCGCTGCGCGACTGGGTCACCAATGTCGAGGACACTTACTACCTGATCGGCACCGCGGCCGGCCCGCATCCCTATCCGGAGATGGTGCGCGACTTCCAGTCGGTGATCGGCTCGGAGGCGCGCGCGCAGATCCTCGAACAGGAAGGCCGGTTGCCGGATGTCATCATCGCCGCCGTCGGCGGCGGCTCCAACGCCATCGGCCTCTTCCATCCTTTCCTGGATGACAAGGATGTGCGCATCATCGGCATCGAAGCCGGCGGGCGCGGCCTCGACGGCGTCGAGCACTGCGCCTCGATGAATGCCGGCAGGCCCGGCGTGCTGCATGGCAACCGCACCTATCTCCTGCAGAATGCGGACGGCCAGATCCTCGACGGCCACTCGATCTCGGCCGGCCTCGATTATCCGGGCGTCGGCCCCGAGCATTCCTGGCTGCGCGATTCCGGCCGCGTCGAATATGTGCCGATCCTCGACGACGAGGCGCTGGAGGCCTTTCAGCTCACCACCCGGGTCGAGGGCATCATCCCGGCGCTGGAATCGGCGCATGCCATCGCCCATGCGGTGAAGATCGTGCCCAAGATGGACAAGGACCAGATCGTCATCGTCAATCTGTCCGGCCGCGGCGACAAGGACGTGCATACGGTGGC
Source organism: Hyphomicrobiales bacterium (assembly GCA_003963455.1). Lineage (GTDB taxonomy): Bacteria > Pseudomonadota > Alphaproteobacteria > Rhizobiales > Rhizobiaceae > Mesorhizobium. Next base: position 17,914 of record RXJA01000571.1, on the reverse strand, counting down.
GAACATGCTGGGCATGGAGATCTGACAATGACCACCCGCATCGACCGCCGCATGGCCAAGCTCAAATCCGAAGGTCGCCCGGCCCTCGTCACCTACATCATGGGCGGTGACCCCGATTACGACACCTCGCTGTCGATCATGAAGGCGCTGCCGATTTCGGGCAGCGACATCATCGAACTCGGCATGCCCTTCTCCGACCCGATGGCCGACGGCCCGGCCATCCAGGCGGCTGGTCTGCGGGCGCTGAAAGGCGGCCAGACGCTGGCCAGGACGCTGAAGATGGCGTCGGAATTCCGCGCCGGCGACGACGAGACGCCGATCGTGCTGATGGGCTACTACAATCCGATCTACATCTACGGCGTCGACCGCTTCCTCGCCGACGCGAAGGCAAGCGGCATCGACGGCCTGATCGTCGTCGACCTGCCGCCGGAGATGGACGAGGAGCTTTGCATTCCGGCGCTGAAGGCCGGCGTCAACTTCATCCGGCTGGCGACGCCGACCACCGACGACAAGCGCCTGCCCAAGGTTTTGCAGAACACCTCCGGCTTCGTCTATTACGTCTCGATGACCGGTATCACCGGCTCCGCGCTCGCCGACACCGCCAAGGTCTCGGCGGCGGTCAAGCGCATCAAGGGCCATACGGAGCTGCCGGTCTGCGTCGGCTTCGGCGTCAAGACCGCCGAGCAGGCCCGGGTGATCGGCGCCTCGGCCGACGGCGTCGTCGTCGGCACGGCGATCGTGAACGTGATCGCCAATGTGCTGGGGCCCAAGGGGGACAAGACCGCCGATCCGGCCGAGGCCGTCGCCACTCTCGTCTCCGGCCTCGCCCAGGGCGTGCGTTCGGCCCGCCTTGCTGCCGCTGAATAGCCTGACTATCTGTTCGCTGCGCAATTCAGGCCGGAAATCCGCCACAGACTTTTCCTGAATTGCTCGAAGCCTCTTCCAGGACAGGAGCCGAAGCCATGAACTGGATCACCAATTACGTCCGCCCGAAGATCAATTCGATGCTCGGCCGGCGCACCGACATGCCGGAAAACCTCTGGATCAAGGATCCCGAGACCGGCGAGATGATCTTCCACAAGGATCTCGAATCCAACCAGTTCGTCATCCCGTCCTCCGGCCACCACATGAAGATCTCGGCCAAGGAGCGGCTGAAATACTTCTTCGACGACGGCAAATACGAGGTTCTGGAAAATCCCAAGGTCGTCCAGGATCCGCTGAAGTTCCGCGACGAGAAGCGCTACACCGATCGCCTGAAGGAGGCGAAGGCCAAGACCAGCCTCGAGGACGCGATCCTCAACGGCGCCGGCACCATCGAAGGCCTGCCGGTCATCGTCACCGTGCAGGATTTCGCCTTCATGGGCGGCTCGCTGGGCATGGCCGCCGGCGAGGCCATCGTGCATGCCTTCGAGGTGGCGCTGCAGCGCAAGCGGCCGCTCGTCCTGTTCGCCGCCTCCGGCGGCGCCCGCATGCAGGAAGGCATCCTGTCGCTGATGCAATTGCCGCGCACCACGGTCGGCGTCGACCGGCTGAAGGAAGCCGGCCTGCCCTATATCGTCGTGCTGACCAATCCGACCACCGGCGGCGTCACCGCCTCTTACGCCATGCTGGGCGATGTCCATATCGCCGAGCCCGGCGCGCTGATCGGCTTTGCCGGCCCGCGCGTCATCGAGCAGACCATCCGCGAAAAACTGCCCGACGGTTTTCAGCGCGCCGAATATCTGATGGAGCACGGCATGGTCGACATGGTCGTCTCGCGGCTCGAGATGCGCCAGACCATTTCCCGGCTCCTGAAGATGCTGCTCAAGATGCCGGAGGCCGAGAAGCCGCTCGAGCCGGAAATCCTGCCGCCGGCGGTCATTAACGGGGATGCGCGGCCGCAAGCTTGAGGCGAGGTCGGCCTGAAGCGATATCGGCTTGGCGCGACATCGTTCGCCGCGAACCGCGATTTGCGCCTTGTCTCGCGTGCTGTAGCCTTTGATTCGCGCATGGCGTTTCCGGGACCGATTCCCGGTTCAGGGCGCCGCGCTGGGATTTCGTCATGACAACGCTTTCCGCCGAACGTGAAATCGAACATCTGATGACGCTGCATCCGAAAGGCTTCGACCTTTCGTTGGACCGCGTCACGCGACTTCTCGAACGCCTCGGCAACCCGCAGGACCGGCTGCCGCCGGTCATCCACATCGCCGGCACCAATGGCAAGGGTTCCTGCGCCGCCTTCTCGCGCGCGTTGCTGGAGGCGGCTGGCCATCTCGTCCACGTCCACACCTCGCCGCATCTGGTGAACTGGCACGAGCGCTACCGGCTGGCGGCCGAAGGCGGCGGCAAGCTCGTCGACGACGAGGTTTTCGCCGAGGCCATCGCGCGCGTCGCCGAGGCCAATGGCGGCCAGAAGATCACCGTCTTCGAAATCCTCACCGCCGTCACTTTCGTCCTGTTCTCCGAGCATCCGGCGGAAGCCGCGATCATCGAGGTCGGCCTCGGCGGCCGTTTCGACGCCACCAACGTCATCAAGCGACCGGCGGTTTCGGTGATCATGCCGATCTCGATGGACCACGAAGCCTATCTCGGCGACCGTGTCGAGCTGATCGCCGCCGAAAAGGCCGGCATCATGAAGCGCGGCTGCCCGGTGGTGATCGGCGCCCAGGAGAGCGAGACGGCGCTTCAGGTGCTGATCGACACGGCCGAGCGGCTGGACTGCCCGACGGTTATCTATGGCCAGGATTTCCTTGCCTTCGAGGAGAACGGCCGCATGGTCTATCAGGACGAGGACGGGCTGATGGACCTGCCCTCGCCGCGCCTGCCCGGGCGCCATCAGTTCGCCAACGCCGCGGCGGCGATCGCCGCCGTCAAGGCGGCCGGCTTCGAGATAAGCCATCGCGCGGCCGAGCGCGCGATGACCCATGTCGCCTGGCCGGCCCGCATGCAGAAGCTGACCCAGGGCAAGCTGGTGGACCTGGCGCCGAAGGGCGCCGACATCTGGCTGGACGGCGGCCACAACCCCGGCGCCGGCATCGTCATCGCCGAGGCGCTGGCCGAGCAGGAGGAAAAGAACCCGAGGCCGCTGATCCTGATCAGCGGCATGATCAACACCAAGGACCAGACCGGCTATTTCAGCGCCTTCAAGGGCCTCGCCCGCCATGTCTACACGGTGCCGGTGAGCAATAGCGACGCCGGCGTGCCGAACGACGAGCTGGCATTGCGCGCCGAAGAGGCCGGCCTGTCGGCCGAGCCGGTCAGCTCCGTCGCCAGCGCGCTGATGCTGTTGCGTGACTCATGGGACGGCCCGGCGCCGCGCATCCTGATCGGCGGCTCGCTCTATTTCGCCGGCGCCGTGTTGGCCGAGAACGGCACGCCGCCGACCTAAGCCCGCGTCGGGACAGATCGCTTCGACACAAATACCCCGTTCGGGTATTGTCCGCTCGGCCTGGAGAGACCATGGACCAGGCCCTATCGTCGGCCGGGGCATTCGCGGGACAGGGTCGTCCGGCGGACAGGGCCGGCAGAGGGCGGCTTCGGATGGATATCAAGCTCATAAGCCAGTGCTTCTTCCCGCCCGACAGCCAGGCCGGCGCGGATGTCGCGATCGTGTTCGGCATGAGCGATCCGGCGCGGCCATTGGCGCGAGCGGTTGAGCTCTTTCGTGCCCGGGCCGTTCGCATGCTTTTGTTGACCGGCGGCTACAATGAGAGGCTCGGAGCCGTCGAGGCGCACGAGATGGCGAGATTGGCCCGGCGAGACGGAGTTCCCGCCGATGCGATCCTGGTCGAGGATAGGGCCGCAAACACAGACGAGAATGTCGGGTTTGCATGGGAACTTCTGGAGAACCGGTTTGGTCGAGGCGGCATCGGCTCCGTCACGCTCCTGACCATCCACTATCACCTGCGCCGGGCCTGTCTTGCCGCGCGTCGCAAGTTTCCGGCGGAAGTTGCGTTGCATTGGGCCTGCTACCCAAGCCTGTACTATTCCGCCGAAAACTGGTTTGAAGTGGAACGGGGATGGCGGGACGTGAAATCGGAGATCACCAAGATTGAGCGCTACTACCGGCTGACGCTGGCGGACATCGTCCGGCAGACCCTATGAATCAGGATCTCATCAGGCCGGCGCTCTCCGTCGGCGATCCCGTGTCCGGTCTTCCCTTTTCCTCCCTGGCGGAAGCGATCGCCAGCGGGGTGGAGCAGTTCCCTGACGGCGGATTTCTCTGTTTCGAGGCGGACGGCCAGCGCGTGGAAGTCTCGTATCGCGAGACCCTCGCGCGAGCCCGCAGACTGGTCTGCGCCCTGACGAGACGTGGAATGCGGCCGGGAGATGCCCTGGTGATCTGCCTGGCCGACGCAAGGGATTTCGTGCCCGCGCTGTGGGCGGCGGCGATCGGCGGATATGTCGCGGTTCCCTTCAGTCGGGCCGCCCGTTCCGGCGGAGTGGTCGATGTCGACGGCCTGTCGGCCCTGAAGCAGGCGCTGGCGGGACTTCACGTTCTCGCCGACGAGCCCGGCTTGGGAAAAAGTCTCGGCCTGGTGGTGTTCAGCATCGGGGAAATCGATGCCGATCCGGGCCTGTCGGACATCGGCATGGCGGCGGCCAGGCCTGAAGACACGCGCTTTGCCATCCCGACTTCCGGCACGACGGGGCGCCCCAGGCTGGTCGGGTTATCGGACCGGGCGTCGCTTGCCCGCTGGTGGCCGCGATTGCCCGACGCCGCCCACGCGCGGGGCTTTCTGTCATGGGCATCGTTCGATCATGTCATGGGCATTGGGCATGCCATGCCCAATCTGCCCATGAAGGTTCATCTCGACGCCACGCGTTTCGTCGCCAACCCCTGCTCATGGCTGGATGCGCTTGAATCGTCGGGCGCCACCCATGCGACGATGACCAATTTCGGCATGTCGCTGGTGCTGCGCGCCGTGGAGGAAAATCCGGGGCGGCGCTGGCGGCTGGACCAAGTGCGCAAGATCGGAATCGGGGCCGAGGCAATCTCGCCCAGAACCTGCCGGAGCTTCATGAAATGCCTGGCGGCATTCGGCTTGCGCGACGATGCGCTGATCCTCGGATATGGCCTGTCCGAGTGTGGACCTGTTGTCGGTGGCGGCACCCCCTTCACGGGTGGGGATACGCGGCAGGCGGACGCGCCGCCGGAACTCGACTGGCCGACCATGGGCCATGCCGTCAGGATCGTGGGAGACACAGGTGTCCTGCTCGACGAGGGGCAGGTCGGGCGTATCGAGGTTCGCGGCCCGACGATGACCGACGGCTATCTCGGCGACCCCGCCGCCACCGCTGACCTGTTCGCCCCGGACCACTGGTTGCGTACCGGAGACTTGGGCCTGCTGCGCAACGGCAGGCTGACGGTCGTCGGGCGGGCGAAAGAGACGATCATCGTCAATGCCAGGAAGTATACCTGCCAGGACGTGGAAACGGCGCTCAAAAGCCGGACGGACTATGCCGAAGTCTATGTCGCGCCCCTGGGGACAGGAGCCGAGACGGACGGCTCCGCGATCGGCGCGCCTTGCGCGGTCTTCGTGGTGTCTGACCGATCGAACGGGCGCTCGTCCGAACAGGTCGCGGATGAGGTGCGGGCTGTCATGGCCGAGGCATTCCGCTTCGTGCCGCGCTCGGTAGCGCTCATTGCAAGCGATGAAATACCGAGAACGCCCCTGGGAAAGGTGCGCCGGCTGGCCCTGCCGGCGCTGCTTGGCGATCCAAGGAAGGTCGACAGGGTGAACCATCTGACCCGGCCGCCGTCCGAGCAGGCGCCGGCATCCGGGAACGCGGACATCGAGCTGAGAATAAGCAGGATCTGGAGCGAACTCCTGCGTCTGCCCGGAGGGATCGACCGTGATGCCGACTTCTTCGTCCTGGGCGGGGATTCGCTCCTGGCTGTGCGCATGTCCTTTCTGCTTGAAGAAGAGTTCGGCGTTCCGGTGCGGATCGAAAATTTCTCGGCGAAGCTGAGCATTTCCGAACTGGCTCGCCATCTGTCCGGGAAACGCGGCGACGGAGCGGACGCCGGCGCGCCGTCGTTCGGTTCCACGTTGCCGGACTGGTTTGTCGGCCGGCTGCACAAACTCATCGAACACTGGCCGGGAGAGCCGGCGATGGCAGGCGGCTTTGTCCGCCGGGTTGGGGCCCATAGGCAAGGCACGCCGGTCTTCTGGTGCATGCAGAATGCCGAGGAAGCCAAACACTTCGAAAAGTCGGTGGGCGACCGGTTTCCGGCCTATGTCATGCGCTCGGGCGTTCTGTTGCTGGACTATGATACGCCCCTGGCCGGTGCCCTGGTCGACCGCTATGTCGATGAGATAGTCCGGATATCCCAAGGCGGCCCTGTGATCGTGGGCGGTAATTGCCAAGGCGTGAACATCGGCCTCGCCGTGACGCGGCGACTGCTTGCAAGGAAATTGGACGTACGGCTTCTGGCTGCCGCCGACTGCCGGTTTGCCGACATCTGCGGAGCCTTGCCCGTACCGGTGCCTGTGGCGCTGTTTCCAGCCGTCTATAGCAAATTCAACCCGTACAGACATTTCCGGTATCCGGAAATGGGACTTCGCAAGCTGGCGCCGCACGGATTGCGCATCGAGATGATCCAGGCAAGTTATTCGCAGGTGATGATCGGTACGGCGGTGGAGCAGCTGGCGCGGGCGCTGGAGACAGCGGTCGACTGGGCGGCGCAAGGCCGGCCTCACTCCGTGGCGCCGGCTCCGAGCTCTTCCGACATGTACCTGTGCCGCATATCCACGGTGTTCAAGACACTCGAACTGGACCCGGGCGAGAATCTGGACCTTGTCGTCAAGTTGAAGAACACCAGCCCGGTCGCGTGGGAGTCCTTCGAGCGCAGCGGCTTGATGGTGGCAAACCACTGGCTGTCCGACACTGGCGAGATACTGACATGGTCGGATGGCAGAACCCCCCTGAACAGGAAGATGGAGTCCGGGGCGCGCGCTTATCTGACGCTTGAGATCACCGCGCCGCAAAGGCCCGGCACTTATCTTCTCGAGGTGGATCTGGTTGAAGAAGGCGTCCGTTGGTTCGGGACGGAAGGCTCCCCGCCGTTGCAGCTTATGGTAAATGTGCGCTCGGCCACCGCCGCCCGAAAGGTCCGGATCACGCCTCGGCGATCCGTCGCTCTCGCCGCCATTGTCCGGCTGATCGACAGGATTCCCGCTCTCACCAAGGGAAAAAGGCAGGGAACGGTTTGAGGCCGGCCCGACGGGCCGCGCCCCTGTCCAACAGGGCGGCGCTGCTACTTCAGCTCGATCTCGATGAAGGCGTATTCGCCGTCATTGGCGTTGATGACGTCGTGCTCGACGCCCTCACGGCGGAAATAGGGCGCTCCCTTCTTCATTTCGGCGAAGGACTCGCCGTCCTTGGTCACCAGCTTCACCTTGCCGTCCATCAGCGGCACGACGACATAGTCGTGGCCATGGCGGTGCCAACCGGTGTTGGCGCCGGGTGCGAAGCGGTATTCGGTGACGATCACACGCTCATTGTCGACGTGAACCGTGGCCTTGGCCGTTCCGGTCATGAAGCTCTCCCTTTGTTTCTTTCACGCAATTCCGGACGGAAATCGCTTCACACGTTTCCCGGAATTCCCCCAGCAAAAGAGATGGCGTGCCGACGCGTCAGGGCCAGAGCGAGTCGAGCGATGGCGCCAAAGAAAAGCCCGGCGCGACGGCCGGGCTCGTTCTTGAACTTTTCGGATTGGCTCAGGCGAGGCTGCCGTTGATCCAGTGCGACAGCGCGGTCTTCGGCGCGGCGCCCACCTTCATGTCGGCCACTTCGCCGCCCTTGAAGATCATCAGCGTCGGGATCGAACGCACGCCAAACTGGGCGGCCAACTCGGGATTCTCGTCGATATTGAGCTTGGCGATCTTGACCTTGGAGCCGAGCTCGTTGGCGATCTCTTCCAGGGACGGGCCGATCATCTTGCACGGGCCGCACCACTCGGCCCAGAAATCCACCACGACCGGCTCCTTGGCGTTGAGCACATCGGCCTGGAAATTGCCCTTGTCGACCTTGACGGTGGCCATGCTGAAATCCTTTCGAAAACTCGGGTTGCACCAAATGTGGTGGTTGTGGCGGCGATGTTCAAGCAGTTCTTGTGTCACGCTCCCGTGAGTCGGGCAAGGGCGTCGTCCATGGCCGCCGCCGGCAGCTCGATCAGGCGCGGCGCCTCGGTGAACAGCAGCGCGGCCGTGACCTCGCGGCCCGGATAGAGCGGCTCAAGCAGCGCGCGGTAAAGGGCAAGCTGCAGCACATAGGCAGGCGGTACCTCCGCCAGGTTCCTGGGCGCCGGCCGGTTGGTCTTGTAGTCGACGATCGACACCTTTTCCGGCGTGACCGCCAGCCGGTCGATCTTGCCGGAGATCGATCGCAGCTTGCCCTTCAGCTCGAGGCTGCCCATGATCGCGACCTCGGCGCGCGAGGACGGCGAGAACAGCGCGCCGAAGCGGTTGTCGGACAGGATCGGCAGCACCGCCTCCAATGCCTTGGCGCGCTCGCCGTCAGGCCAGTCGGCGCCGGCCCGCGCCAGGTAGCGCCCGGCCGCGCCCGGCCGTTCCTCCTCCGCGATCCCGGGCAGCATCTGCAGCAATTTATGCAGGGCCAGGCCGCGCACGACCGCAAAGCCGGGCTCGGCGGCGGCGTCGAGCACCGGCGAGCGTGTGTCGGGGGCGGTGTCTTTCGCCTCGTCGATCAGAGCCGAAGCGCCGGAAGGCGAAAGCGGCCGCGGCAGTTCCTCATAGGGCGGCAGCGGCCGGAAGAGGTTCTCGGGCAGCGTCGCGGTATGCTCGAACGGTCCCGCCTCTTCGGTGCCGACCAGCGCCACCGGCGGCAGCTTTGTCATATGGAAGCGATGCACGGTCACGTCGGCCGTCGCGGGGTGCCCGCGCTCGGAACTCTCCGGCGCGCCCAGCAGCGCCCGGCTGACGATCGAATGCCACGTGCCGGTGCTGGGCTGGCGCTTGCCGTGATAGCCGCACACGATCAGCCGGTCCTCGGCGCGCGTCATGCCGACATAGAGAAGCCGCCGGTATTCGTCGTCGGCAAGCTCACGCGCCCGGGCGGAGGCCGCCCGGGAAACGCCGTTGGCGACATCGCTGGCCGAGCGCCACAGATAGCCCTTGCCTTTCCATTGCGTTCCCGAGCTTTCGAACGGCATCAGCCGCGGCAGATGCTGGTCGCTGAACGGCGCGGAGCCGCCATCGACCAGGAAGACGACCGGCGCTTCGAGGCCCTTGGCGGCATGCACGGTCATCACGCGCACTTCATCGCGCGTCTGGTCCATCTCGCGCTTGATCTCGGGGCCTGCATTTTCCAGCGTCGAGAGGAAGGCTTCCAGCCCCGGCAGACCGGTGCGTTCCTCAGCCAGGCAGAAGCTCAGGAATTCGTCGAGAATGTCGCCGGCCTCAGGCCCGAGCCGCGCCGTCATCTTGCGGCGCAGGCCGTCGCGCGCCAACACCGCGGCATAGAATTCGAACACAGGCTTGAACGCAACCTCGGTTGCCCAGCCGTCGAGCCGGCTAACGACGGCGGCGAGGGCCACATCCTCGGCCGCATGCTGCCGCAGCGAAGCCATCAGCGACTGGCCTTTCGGCCTTTCGCCGGCAAGCGCCAGCAACGTTTCCTCGGAGACCTCGAAGATCGGGCTGCGCAGCACGGCGGCGAGCGAAAGATCGTCCTCCGGCTGGACCAGGAAATGTCCAAGCGCGATCAGGTCCTGCACGGCGATGTGGCCGGGCAGGCTCAGCCGATCTGCGCCGGCGACCGGGATCTGCCGGTTCTTGAGGCTGCGCGACAGCGCGTGCACGAAGCGGTCGCGCTTGCGCACCAGCACAAGGATGTCGCCGGCGGTCAGCCTCCTGCCCTTGCCTTCGATCACCTCGCCATGATTGAGCCAGTTCTGGATGGTGGTGGCCACATGCTCGGCCACGCGCACGGCCGGCGCGCTGGCATGGTTGACCGGCAGGGTCCAGTCATCCGGCTCCTCGACCATTTCGGCGCCGACCGACGGCCACACCTCGACATAGCCCGGCGCGTCGATGCGGATCGCCTGGTGTTTCAGCGGATCGGGATCGTGGCTGATGCCGCGCCTCGCACCCGGCTCGGCGAACACGCGGTCGACCGCCGCAAGCACATCGTCGCTCGAACGGAACGACCAGGTGAGCTTCAGATTGGCGAAGGCGGCTTCGGCATCGCGCACGCGGCCGGCAAACAACAGCCGGCTTTCGGCGAAGGAATCCGGCGCAGCTCCCTGGAAGGAATAGATCGACTGCTTCTCGTCTCCCACGGCAAAGACCGTGCGCTTGACCGCCTCGCGCTGGCCGAGCCCGGCAAAGAACTCTTCCGTCAGCTTCTTCACCACCTCCCATTGGTCGGGGCTGGTGTCCTGCGCCTCGTCGAGCAGGATGTGGTCGATGCCCTGGTCGAGCTTGAACTGCACCCATGGCCCGGCATCCGGCCGGGACAACAGGTTGACGGTGCGGGTGATGAGATCGTTGAAGTCGAGGAAACCCTGCCCCCGCTTCAGCTGCTCGTAGCGCGCGATCAGCCAGCCGGCGACGGTGAGCGCCGCCGCCGTTCCCTCCAGCATGCGGAAAAGCGCCAGCCGGTCGGTTACCTCGAGGATCGCCTTGGCCGCGGCCAGATAGCGATCGGGCAGATCCGGCAGCCGGTCTACCAGCGCCTTCTTGAAGATCTTGGGCGGCTCATAGGGGTCGCCGTCGGCCTTGAGGAAGGCCTTTGCCAGAAGCCGCAGCCGGCGGATCGGGTCGGCTTCCGCGAAGGCGCCCCGTGCATAGGGTATGACATTGTTCAGCACCTGCCGCGCGTCGGCGGCTTCGGCGGCCTGCGCGAATTCGGCGAACTGGCCGGGGGCGAAGCCAGGCAGTGGCCACAGTGAAGCAGCGATGTCGTCGGCCGTCTGTCCGGGCCTGAAGCCGAATTCGGCGAAGAGCGGCCGGAAGTCCCGGTCCTTGCCGAGCTTGGCGACGAAATCGCGCAGCTCGTCGCGTTTGCCGACGATTTCGCCAAGCAGCGTATCCAGCCCGAACTCGCCGCCGCGTTCCAGCACGGTGGCGAAGGCTTCAGCCAGGCCTTCGACGCCGGCGCCCGCGCCGGAGATCATGTCGCGGCGCGCATCCGCGAACAGCGAGGCTTCCATCTGCGGATCGAGCATCTCGAAATGCGCCGGGATGTTGGCTTCGAGCGGGAACTGGTGCAGCACCGATTCGCAGAAGGCGTGGATGGTCTGGATCTTGAGCCCGCCCGGCGTCTCCAGCGCCTCGGCGAACAGGCGCCGCGCGCGCCGCATCATGTCGCGGTCGGCGCCGCGGCCGTCGAGCGCGGCGATCCGCGCGCCAAGCTCCGCATCGGGCAGCACGGTCCACTCCGACAGGGTCGAGAACACGCGGTTCGACATGTTGGCGGCCGCCGCTCGCGTATAGGTGAGGCAGAGGATCTTCGACGGATCGGTGCCGTTGAGCAGAAGCCGGATGACGCGCTGCGCCAGGACATGCGTCTTGCCCGACCCGGCATTGGCCGACACCCAGGCGGAGTAGGCCGGATCGGAGGCGCGCGCCTGGCTGGCGGCGGTATCGGATGGGATCGGATACTTCATCCATCCGCCTCGTCTTCGCTGGCGCCGCCCGCCGACCATTCGAGCACGCGCGCCAGGTGGTCGTAGTCGCCGTCGGCTTCGCCCTCGCGGAACGGCAGCGCGCGCGACAGATAGCCGGCGGTCGGGTCGGCATAATGGAAAAGCAGCCGCTCCAGCCGCGCCCAGGCTTCTTCGGACAGGTCATTGGCGGTGCGGGGCTTGCGGTTGTATTCGAGGATCGATTCCTCGAACACTTCGCCATTCGGCTTCAGCCGCACGAAGGCGAGCTGCGAAGGCTCGCGGATGCCGAGTTCCTTGAAGGCGCCGCGCCTGAGCAGCGCGCCTTCCAGCGCAAGCTGCGGCGACAGCAGCGTGTGCGCCTGCGCCTTCGAGGGCGAGGAGCCGGTCTTGTAGTCGAGGATGTCGGCCATGCCGCCGGCAAGCAGGTCGACGCGGTCGGCATAGCCGGACAGCGTCACGCCGGTGCGGCCGACGACCGTCTTCTCGGCGCGCTCCTCGGCATGGCGCCTCGCGACCGCGTCGGCGCGGCCATGCTCCCATTCGATGATGTTTTCGGCGAGCTTTTCGAAACGCGGCCACCAGATGGCCTCGATGTCGGGCGGAAGTTTTGCCTCGGCAAAGCAGAGACGCCCGGCTTCGATGAGGCTTGCCAGCGCATTCGGCGCCCTTGGATCCTCCACCCGCCGCGAGAACAAATGCAGGATCTCGTGGAACAGCGTGCCGCGTTCGGCGGCGCCCGGATCGCGGATCAGCGGTTCGAGCGGCATAAGGCCAAGGATGCGTCGCGCGTAGATTGCATAGGGGTCGCGGCGCAGCGTCTCGATTTCGGTGACCGAGAAATGCCGCGGGCGCAGGCTGAGCGGCGGCCTGGGCTGCGGGCGCGGGGCAAAATCCTTCTTCTCGCCGGCATCGAGCGCGCGCGCCCAGGCAAGCAGCGTGTCGCCGCGCCCGCGAAGTGCTGCCGCCGGCTCCTTGCCGATGAAGGTCAGGATACGCTGCAGCCAGCGCGACGGCACCGCCGGCGCGTCGCCCGAGCGGGCCGAACGCGTCAGCACCACTTCGCCAGCGCCCATCGCCATCTGGAAGTCATGCGCGGCAAGGCCGATGCGCCGTTCCGGCGGTTCCAGGTCGATGCCGGTCTTCATCAGCCTCGACATGAAGCGGTCGCTCTCGGGCTTGCGCGGCCACACGCCCTCGTTCAGCCCGCCGATCACCAGCGTGTCGACATTCTGCAATCGGGCTTCCAGCGCGCCCCAGATGGCGATGTTGCGGTCGGTGCCCTGCGCCGGCTTCACCGTCTCCGGCGCGATCAGCGCGTCCATCACGTCGGGCCATTCCGATGCGGCGAAGGTGAAGGGCGAGGACGCCGCCACCAGTCCGCGCAGCAGCTCCGCGAGTTTTTCGCCGGCATCGCCGGCGTAGAGGCCGGCCAGACCGCCATCGGCCGCGCGGCCCAGATCCTCCAGCGCGGCCACGCTCGCGCGCGTCAAAGTCGCGATGTCGGCGTCTTTCTCGTCGCGCATCGCGGTAAGCGGCGAAAGCGCCTTGGTAAAGCGGCCAAGCACCTCTTGCGCCTGCTCGATAGCGCGCACGCTCAGCCGCGAGAACCAGAAAGGCTGCCTTGTGTCGCCACCCAGCTCCGCGAGTCGCGTCTCGAAAAGCTTGCCCAGCGATGCGACGTCAGGCCGGCCCGTGCCTCCCCGTAAGGCGACCAGCTCGACCAGTTCGGCAGCCTTGCGCACGCCATGGCGTTCGAGACCGAGCCCGAGCAGCGGATGCTTGAGCAGGGCAAGCAGGCCGACCGGATCGCTTGGCCGGAAGGCGGCGCTCAGCGCGAGCCTGAGCAGGCTGGCGGCCGGCGTGTTGGTGAGCGGCGTGCCGCCGGAATCGTCGGCGACGACGCCGAAGCGCAGAAGCTCGGCCGAAACCCGCCGCGCCAGCGCGCGGTCGCCTGTGACTAGCGCCGCGCGCTTGCCCGGGATCTCGACGGCGCGCTTCAGCGCGATGGCGATTGCCGCCGCCTCGTCGCGTTCGTTCGCCGCTTCCATCAGCGTCACGCCGGCAAGCGCCTGTTCGACGTCTTTCGCCGTGAAGCGCGGCCGCGTCTCGGTCCAGTGTTCGGTGGTCTCCGCCGGTCGCAACGCCTCGCCGACAAAGGCCGCGCGCAACGCAAGCGGCGATGGCGCCGCCACGATGTCCTCGACATCGTGGCGCGGGATGCCGATGCCGCCGATCAGCTTGGCGAGGCCATATTGGGGATGGCCGAGCGTTGCCGGCCGCGCGCCGGGCGCCGTGATCGCCGCGAAGGATGGGTCGTCCAGTTCGCGGTCGAGCCCGGGCAGCACGACCGCGCCGTTGGGCAAGCCGGAGATGACGGCAAGCAACTCGGCGGTAGCGGGGATGGAACCGGTCGAACCGGCGGCGATCACCGGTCCGGCCGGCGGATTGCGCTTCAGCCGCGCCGCCTCCAGCCGGATCAGCGCGCCGCGATGCGCGGCCGGATTGGAGCGGTTGCGCTCCTTGAGCAGTTCCGGCCAGTTGTCGGTGACGATGCCGAGGAAATCGAGCGTCACCTGCCACCATCCCGCGAGGTTGCCGGTGACCAGCGTCGCGAGCTTCGCCCAATCCGTGCCTTCGGTTTCGATCTCGTCCATCAGCCTGGCGAGGTCGCGCGCCAGCCAGATGGCGTCGGCCGCCGAGGTCGGCACGACGAATTCCTCATTGAACCGAGCCCGCACATGGTCCGGCAGGCTCTCCTTCCAGGCGCGCACCAGCGGCGCCAGCAAGAGCAGCCGCTCCTGCGCGGCGATCGGCGGCGCGAGCTCGATTGCCGGCGCCGCCTCCGTGTCGAAAGCGGCCTCGTCCTCGTCGAATTCGCCAAGCGGCCGCACCGTGGGCAGGATGGCCGAGCGTTGACCGAGCACATCGACAAAAGCGCCGCGCAATGCCCGCGCCGCGCGTCGCGTCGGCACATAGATGGTGGCGTCGGCGAGCGCCAGCGGATCGCCGTCGAAGCGGAAGCCGGGGATCAGCCGTCCGTCGAGCAACGCCCCCGCCAGAGTCGGCAGGAATGGCGCTCCGGGTGGGATGGAAAAGACGCGGCGCGCGCCGCTCATACCGCATTAGATCGCCGTGCGCCCGTTTGGGCGCACAAAGGACGATCTAACCCTTTGACTCTACGCATCGTGCTTTCCGAAAATCGAAGCCGATTTTCGGGCCGATGCGGATGCGAGCGCGCCAGCCACAGCCGCCTCGGCGGCGGGGATCGCGTCCGGCGTGCCGACGGTGATCCAGCGTCCGTTCATCTTCATGCCGAACAGGCGCCCGGCGGCGATCGCCTTGTCGAAATAGACGTTGAGCGAATGCGAGCCCGTCGGCGCTTGCGTGAAGATGCGCGGATGGATGATCGCCGCGCCCGCATAGATCAGCCCCGTCGGGTCGCCTTTCGAGCGCGTGAGCGCACCATCGGGAGCGACCAGGAAGTCGGTTCCGACGCCGTGCCCGGTCGCTGAGTCGAGATCGGTAAGCATCAGCAGAATATCCATTCTGGCGGCGTCCCATGCAAGGGCAAGGCGATCGAGGCTGGGTTTGCCCCTGTCGATCCAGAACGTGTCGGCGTTGACGACGTAGAAGGGCTCGCTGCCCAAGAGCGGCAGCGCCTTGACGATGCCGCCCGCCGATTCCAGCAGCGCCTCGCGCTCGTCGGAGATGACGATCCGCGGCGCCTTGCGCCCGGCGACATGGGCGACGATCTGGTCGGGCAGGTAGTGCACGTTGACGACTGCCTTGCTGATTCCCGCAGCTTCCAGGCTGTCCAGTCCCCAGTCGAGCAAGGTCTTGCCGGCGATCTTCACGAGCGGCTTCGGCATCGTGTCGGTGATCGGCCGCATGCGCTTGCCGAGCCCGGCCGCCAGCACCATCGCGGTCTTCGGCGTCATAGTGGGGGGCTTCATGGGACCCGTTCCTCGAGCAGGCCGTGGGCCATGTAGAAATCCTTTAGGCCAGCCAGCGCCGGATGCGCCAGCGCCCGCCTCAGATAGTCGCGGATGCGCGGCAGGTGCCTCAGATAGTAAGGCTTGCCGTCGCGCTTTTCGAGCCGCACGAAGATGCCGAGGATCTTCGAATTGCGCTGCGCCGCCATGATCGCGTAGGCCTCGGCGAAACCGGCCTCGTCGAAGGTTCCCGCCGCGTGCCGCGCCGCGACATAGGCCGCGACCGTCCGCCGCTCGATCTCGGACGGGACCGTGACGCGCGCATCCATGGCCAAGGAGGCGACGTCATAGGCCGCCGGCCCGATCAGCGCGTCCTGCACGTCGACGATGCCGAGCCGGTCGAGGCCGGACCGCTCCGCCCGCCAGATGATGTTGGGCGAGTGGAAGTCGCGCAGCATCAGCGTGTATTCGCCGCCGGCGAGCCGATCGAGAAGGTCGTTCCATACCTTGTGGTAGCCTTCCCGCAATTCGTCGTTTGCCGGCTCGCCGGTGATCCACGGCACATACCAGTCGACCAGAAGGTCGGCCTCGATCAGCATGGCGTCGCGGTCGAAGGGCGGCACGTGGTGGAACACGCCGGGCGCCGCTTCCATGCGCGTGGGCCATGCCTTGCCATGCATCATGGCCAGCAGCTCGGCCGCCGCCTCGTAGCGCTCGGCGATCGGCTGGCCGTCGCCGCTCAAAAAGCCTTCCGAGCCGAGATGCTCGATGAGCAGAAAGCCCTGGTCGAGGTCCTGGGCATGGATCACCGGCACGCTGACGCCCGCCGCAAGCAGCACCCGGTCGATTGCCGCGAAGGCGGTGACGGATTGCGCCGTATGGGCGATCACCGCATAGGGCTTGCCGTCGCGCACCGGCGGCCCGAGCACGAGGCGCGGCGAGTTCATCAGCACGCGTGACGGCTCGCCGGGCAGCGACACGATTTCGTAGGAACGGGCGGAAGCGTCGCCGACGAAGTGGCGGCGGCTGGCTTCGCCCCATCCGGCGAAGGCCAGGAAATCGCGCATGGCCAGCGATCGCTCGACGCGCTCGAACACCGGCCCTTGTCCCGACAGCCTTGCAACGCGGCCCTCGCCATGCTCGGCAAGATCGACCCACAACGCGTTTCCCGGCAATCGGTCGCCGGCCCGTTCAGGCCATTCGACCAGCGCCGCGCCTTGGCCGAGCGCGTCGTCGAGGCCTAGCTCGTCCAGTTCATCCGGCGAGGCGAGGCGGTAGAGGTCGAAATGATGCACCGGAACGCGCGTCTCGTAGCTTTGCACCAGCGTGAAGGTCGGGCTCGGAACCTCGAGGCCGGCGTCGTCGGCGAGCGCCCGGATCAGGGCGCGGGCGAGCGTCGACTTGCCGGCGCCAAGATCGCCTTTCAGCGCGACCGCGTCGCCGGCGCGCAATGCCATGGCGAGGTCCTCGCCAAGCCTTGCCGTCGCCGCCTCGTCGGCGAGAAACCGCTCCAGCACCGTCTCTGCCAAGCGCGCTACTCGGCCGCTTCGCGAATGCCGCCCGAGGGCGTGTCGGGGAAGGTGCAGACGACCGTCGTGCCCTTGTCCGTGCCGGTCTCGATACGTACCGTTCCACCGTGCAATTCGACGAAGCTCTTGACGATCGACAGCCCGAGCCCCGCGCCGCGCCGGCGGCCGCCATTGGTGCGCGGCTCGAAGCGGCGGAAGACCGATTCCAGTACATCCGGCGGCATGCCGGGCCCATCGTCATGGACGGAGAATTCAACCCCTTGCGCAAGCTGACGACAGGCGAGCGTGATCGTGCTTGCCTCCGGCGCATAATTCGCGGCGTTGCTCAGCAGATTGTAGAGGATCTGGCGGACACGAACCTCGTCGCCATGGAAGCTCTTTGGCGCCGCCGCCGCGTCTACCTTGAGCTTGATCCGGTGTTCCTCCAGCCGGTCGGCGACCAGCTCGGCCGCCGCCGCGATGGTCCGATCGATGCTCATCTCGGAAATGTCGAGCTGCATGATGCCGGCATCGACGGTGGCCAGGTCGAGAATGTCGTTGACGATGGTGAGCAATACCGAGGACGACGAGCCGACATGCTCCACATATTCGCGCTGCTTGGGCGTCAGCGGGCCGGTGGACGGCAGCGACAGAAGCTCGGTGAAGCCGATGATGTTGGTCAGCGGCGAGCGCAGCTCATACGAAACATGCTGCACGAATTCATTCTTGAGCTGGTCCGATTTCTCCAGCGCCTCGTTCCGGTCCTTCAGCGCCCGCTCGACATTGACGGTGTCGGTGACGTCGACGAAGGTGATCATCACCTGGCCGTTGGGCAGGTGGATCACCGCGTAGCTCAGCAC
>RXJA01000099.1 GCA_003963455.1 Hyphomicrobiales bacterium | reverse complement strand
GGTTGCCCACCACCGAATGAGAACGCCGCGCGGACAAATGACAACCAACAAGGGGAACGACCATGACCATCAACAGACGTGACTTGCTTGGGTATGGCGCCGCCGCGATCGGCGCGGCGACGCTCGGTCTGCCGAAGGCGGCCAAGGCGGCTGGCGAGCTCACCATCGCCTACAATGTCAACCTGCCATCCTGGGATCCGACCACCGGACCCTCGGCGGTGAACCCGACGATCCAAGGCCTCTACCAGTCGGTGTTCGACCAGATCATCGGCCAGAAGCCGGACCTCTCCTTCACGCCTGGACTGCTCACCGAATGGGGCTGGAACGACGACCGCACCAAAGTGGCGATGACGGTGCGCGAGGGCGTGAAATGGCATGACGGCTCGCCCTTCACGCCCGAAGACGTCGTGTGGTCGCTGCAGCGTGCCGGCGACGAGAAGACCGGCAACCCGATCCAGTTCGTGTGGAAGAACGTCAACAACTTCAAGATCGACGGCAACAAGATCACCGGCGACGTCGTCCAGTTCGACCCGGTCTATTTCAAATGGATGTCGTTCCTGACCGGCTACATCCTGCCCAAGGCCTATTACGAGAAGGTCGGCGCCGAAGGTTTCGAGAAGGCGCCGATCGGTACCGGGCCCTACATGGTCGACAAGTTCGAGCGCAACGCCTTCCTGCGGCTGAAGGCCAATCCGCATTATTGGGGGACCAAGCCGGCCTTCGAGAATGTGACGATCAAGTTCGTCACCGATGCCGCGAGCCGCGTCGCCGAGGTCGAATCCGGCTCCTCGCAGGTGACACTCGAAATCCCCTACGAGGAATATGACCGTCTGATCGCCAAGGACGGGCTTGCCGGCTCGATCAAGAACGTTTCCGACATCGGCATGATCTTCTTCAACGACATCGAGGCGATGCTGGACAAGAATGTCCGCCAGGCGGCCGTGATGGCTGTCGACAAGGAGCTCTTGGTCAAGCGGCTGCTGCGCGGCTATGGGCAGCCGATCGCGACGCTGGAGACGCCGGAATACACGGCCTTCGATCCCTCGATCAAGGTCGAGCATAATCCCGAGAAGGCCAAACAACTGCTCGCCGCGTCCGGCTATTCACCGGAAAAACCGGTCAAGTTCACCATCCAGACCACCAAGGGCTTTAAGCCCAAGGACTATGAGATGATCCAGGCGATCGTCGGCATGTGGCGCAAGGTCGGCATCGAGGCCAATATCGAGGTCTACGAGATCGCCAAGCACTATGAGCTGCGCGCCGCCGACAAGCTGGCGCCGGCCGCCTTCTACAATTGGGGCAACTCCATCGGCGATCCGACCACCTCGACCGGCTTCGCGATGTATGGCCCGAGCCCGCATTCGGTCTGGGACAGCCAGGACCTGATCGACATGATCAACCCGCTTTGGGGCGAGAAGGACGAGGCCAAGCGCATCGCCGGCTGGAAGGCCGTCGACAAGTACATCGCCGAGCAGGCCTATGTGCTGCCGCTGATGCAGTACGCGCAGCCGATCGTGCATTCGAAGAAGGTCAATGTCGTGCAGCACGTGTCCGGCGCGCTGCTGCCGGCGCTGATGACCCCGGCCTGATCGTCGGCCCCTCGTTTTGCCGCGCGCGCCGCTTGTTGAGGCGGCGCGCATTCCCCATTGGGCATACAGGCACGCATGCTGCTGCAGAGATTCCTCGTTCGTCTGCTGACGATGCTGGTGACGCTGTTCGGCGTCGCCATCGTCGTCTTCGTCGTCATCCGCGTGGCGCCCGGCGACCCGATCGCCATGATGCTGCCGCCCGGCGCCAGCGACGACGACATTGCGCGGCTGCGCGCGCTCTACGGGCTGGACAAGGGGATCGTGCAGCAATTCTTCATCTGGCTCGGCGGCGTGCTGCACGGCGATTTCGGCACCTCGATCTCGCTGCGCCAGGACGTGCTCGGCCTCGTCTTCAACCGGCTGCCGGCGACGCTGGAGCTGGCGACAGTCGCATTGCTGATGGCGATCGCGATCGGCGCTACTGCCGCTATCCTCGGCGCGCGGTCGCGCGGCACAGCGGTCGAAGCCGGCATAGACATCGTCAGCGGCGCGACGCTCTCCATCCCCGATTTCCTGTGGGGCCTGGTGCTGATCCTGCTGTTCGGCGTGCTGGTCCCCATATTCGACATTTCCGGCCGCGTGTCGCCGCAGCTCGACCTGCCCTTCGTCACTCAGTTCTATCTGGTCGAGAGCATTCTCAGGATTCGCTTCGATCTCACCTGGGACCTGCTGAAGCACATGCTGATGCCAGCAATCGCGCTTGCACTGCCGTTGGCGGCGATCATCGCCCAATTGCTCAAACAATCGCTGAAGGAAGTGCTCGAGCTCGACTATGTCGTGCTGGCGCGCGTGAAAGGTTTTTCCGAGACGCAGGTCATCCTGCGCGAGGCGCTGAAGAACGCGGCGCTGCCGACGCTGACGCTGGTCGGCGTGCAGTTCACTTTCCTCATCGGCGGCACCGTCATCGTCGAGCGGCTGTTCTCCTACGAAGGGCTTGGCAACATGGCGATCGATGCCGTCATCAACCGCGACCTGCCGCTGATCCAGGGCATCGTGCTGGTGTTCGCGCTGCTCTTCGTGCTGATCAACCTTGCCGTCGACATGATGTATGCGCTGCTCAATCCGAGGCTGCGCCATGGATGACGCGCGCATCGCCCGCCGCGGCCTGAGCCCGAGGCTGTGGCTGGCCGGCGGCTGGCTGCTGCTGGCACTGCTCGCAGCCATCTTCGCGCCGCTGCTCGCGCCGCAGGACCCGCTGGCGCAGGACCTGATGCTGGAGCGCCTGCCGCCCTTCTGGCTGGACGGCGCCGAACCCGGCTATTGGCTGGGCACCGACAGCCTGGGACGTGATCTTCTCTCGCGGCTGATCTTCGGCGGCCGCATCGCCTTCATCGTCGCCTTCGCCGCCGCGATCTCAGCCTGCCTCATCGGCTCGGCGCTCGGTCTGATCGCTGGCTATTTCGGCGGCTGGGCCGACCGCATCATCTCGCGCGTCGTCGATGTCTGGATGGCGTTCCCGCCTGTGCTGTTCGCCATCCTTCTGGTCGCGGTGCTGGGCACGGGGCTGAGCTCCGTCATTCTCGCCATCGCGATCATCGACTGGACGCGCTTCTGCCGGGTGATCCGCGCCGAGGCGATGAGCCAGGCGCGGATGGACTATGTCGAGAACGCGCGCATCGCCGGCTATGGCCGCATCGGCATCATGCTGCGCGAAGTGCTGCCCAATGTGCTGCCATCGGTGGTGGCGCTCTTGTCGCTCGAAATGGGCATCGCCGTGATCGTCGAGGCGATACTGTCCTTCGTCAATCTGTCGATCTCGACCGACGATCCGACCTGGGGCAGCATCATCGCCGAGGGCCGGCTGTCGATCCACCAGGCCTGGTGGGTGCTGGTGTTCCCGCTGATCACGCTGATCCTCACGGTGCTCTCCTTCAGCCAGTTCGGCGAGGCGCTGAAGGCGCGCTTCGACCCGGTGCTGCGATGAGCGCGTGCCTGGACATCCACCACTTGAGCGCCGTTCTGCCAAACGGCCAGCGCGTGCTGCGCTCGGTCTCCCTCACCGTGCAGCCCGGCGAGGTGCGCGCGCTGGTCGGCGAGAGCGGCGCCGGCAAGACGATGATCGGCAAGGCGGTGCTCGGCGTGCTGCCGAAAAGCGTGCGCATCGTCGAAGGCGAGATGCTGATCGAAGGCGAGAATCTCGGCCGGCTCGATGCCAAGGCGCGGCGGACGCTGATCGGCGCGCGCACGGCCCTGATTCCACAGGATCCGCTCACCGCGCTCAACCCGTCGCGCCGCATCGGCCCGCAGATGACCGACCGGCTGGTGCGCATCCTCGGCTGGAGCGGCGAGAGAGCCAACAAGCGCATCCGGCAATTGCTCGACGAAGTGCAGATCCGCGACCCCGAGCGCGTGCTGAAGAGCTATCCGCATGAGCTCTCCGGCGGCATGCGCCAGCGCGTGCTGATAGCGGCCGCCTTCGCGGCGGAGCCGAGGCTGATCGTCGCCGACGAGCCGACGACGGCGCTCGACGTCACCGTGCAGAAGCAGATCCTGCGGCTGATCGCGCAACTGCAGCGCGACCATGGCACCGCTATCCTGTTCGTGACCCACGACCTCGGCGTCGTCGCCAAGATCAGCCAGAAAGTGTCGGTGCTCTATGCCGGCAAGGTGGTGGAAGAGGCCGAGACCGCGCGGCTCTTCGCCGCTCCGCAGCATCCCTACACGCGGGCGCTGATCGCGGCGACGCCGCGTTACACCGATCCATACGCGTCGTTAAAGCCGGTGGACGAGAGCGTGCTTGCCGGACTGGCGACGGAGGTCGCGGCGGCCGACAAGGACTGGAGGCCCGGCCATGGCTGAGCCGCTGTTTTCGGTACGGGGGTTGAAGGTGGCGCTGCCGGACATGACGCGCAAGCCGCTGATCGGCCGGGCGCCGATGGCCGAAATCCTGAAAGGGCTCGACTTCGACCTGCCCAAGGGATCGTTGACGGGCATCGTCGGCGAATCCGGTTCGGGCAAGTCGACGCTCGGCCGCGCGCTGGTCAGGCTGCTCGAGCCGAGCGCCGGCTCGATCAGCTTCGAAGGGCGCGACATCAGCCATCTTTCGGAAGCAGAGCTCCGGCCGCTCCGGCGCGACCTGCAAATGATCTTCCAGGACCCGATGTCATCGCTCAATCCGCGGCACACGATCTTCAACATCGTCGCGGCACCCTTGAGGCAGAACGGGCTTGGCGACCGGCTGAAGGACCGAGTGGCGGAAGCCTTGCAGCGCGTCGGCCTGCCCCAGGCTTTCGCCAGCCGCTACCGCCATGAACTGTCCGGCGGCCAGCGCCAGCGCGTCGGCATCGCGCGGGCGCTGGCGCTGTCGCCGAAATTCGTGCTGGCCGACGAGATCGTCTCCGGCCTCGACGTCTCGACGCAGGCGCAGATCCTGACGCTGCTGGAGAAGCTCGCGGCCGAGATGGGCCTGACGGTCGCCTTCATCAGCCACGA
Source organism: Hyphomicrobiales bacterium (assembly GCA_003963455.1). Classification (GTDB taxonomy): domain Bacteria; phylum Pseudomonadota; class Alphaproteobacteria; order Rhizobiales; family Rhizobiaceae; genus Mesorhizobium. Next base: position 17,727 of record RXJA01000099.1, on the reverse strand, counting down.
CCTGTCGGTGATCCGGCGGCTCTGCCAGCAGGTCATCGTCATGCGCGAAGGCAGGATCGTGGAATCGAGCGCCACGGATGCGCTGTTCGAGAACCCGAAGGAGACATACACGCGCGACCTGCTCGCCGCCATTCCGCTTCCCGAGATCGATGCGGACTGGCTGCAGCCCAAGGCGCCGGCATGAATTGAGTTTGACTATCCGCATGCCGGCCAGCGGACTCCGGACATGCGCAATGACAAGCCAGTCCGCCAATGGAGGGTGACATGAAATACGCAATCCAGGCGGCGATGCTCGCGGGCGTTTTGTTCGGCTCGATGGCGGCGGCTTCGGCCGACTCGATCCCCGGCATGCGGGGGCACGACCACACCGGCATCACCGTGCCGGACATGAAGCAGGCCGTCGACTTCTTCACCAATGTCGTGGGCTGCAAGAAGGCGATGTCCTTCGGCCCGTTCGCCGACGACAAGGGCACCTTCATGCAGGACCTGCTCGGCGTCGATCCGAAGGCGGTGATCGAGGAGATCACCATGGTCCGCTGCGGCAATGGATCGAATATCGAACTGTTCAAATACACCGCGCCCGACCAGAAGGACCTGACGCCGAAGAACAGCGATATCGGCGGCTTCCACATCGCCTTCTATGTCGATGACGTCGCCGCCGCGAAAGCCTATCTCGAAGCCAAAGGCGTAAAAACCAGGATGGGACCGCTGCCGGTCAAGGAAGGGCCGGCGGCCGGCCAGACCATCCTCTATTTCCAGGCGCCCTGGGGACTGCAGCTCGAAGCCATCAGTTATCCGGACGGCATGGCTTACGAGAAGGGCGCGGAGACGGTGCTGTGGAGCCCGAAGGATCCGGCCAAGTGACCCGCTCATCAAGCGTCCGACAGTTGTTCAATTATAAAACTTTAAGCTTGAAATAACTGCCTCCGGGCGCGATACTGACAGTCGGAACCGCCAGCCATGTTCGGCGGTTCCGGATACCCTTAGAGCGTTTCACGCAATTCCGGACGGAAAACCGCTACGCAGTTTTCCTGGAGTTGCTCCAGAGGAGATCGCAAGACATGAAGGTTGCGGTTCTCGGCGGCGGACCGGCCGGACTCTACTTTGCCATCTCGCTGAAGCTGCGCGACACCGCGCATGAGGTGACGGTCTACGAGCGCAACCGCCCGGACGACACGTTCGGCTGGGGCGTTGTGCTGTCGGCGGAGACGCTGGAGAACCTGACCAGGAACGATCCGGTCAGCGCCGTCTGGATCAAGAAGCATTTTGCCTATTGGGACGACATCGCCGTCATCCATGACGGCGTGCGCACCGTCTCCTCCGGTCACGGCTTCTGCGGCATCGGTCGCAAGCGGCTGCTGATCCTCTTGCAGCGCCGCGCTCGCGAGCTCGGCATCAAGCTGCAGTTCGAGACCGAGATTTCCGATCCGAAACCCTTCATGGAAACGCATGATCTTGTGGTCGCCGCGGATGGGCTGAACTCGAAGTCGCGCGCGGCCTTCGCCGATGTCTTCAAGCCGGACATCGACACCCGCAAATGCAAATTCGTCTGGCTCGGCACGACGCAGAAATTCGACGACGCCTTCACCTTCATCTTCGAGAAGACGGAGCATGGCTGGGTGTGGGCGCATGCCTACCAGTTCGACAGCGAAACCGCGACCTTCATCGTCGAGTGCAGCCAGGAGACCTGGGAGCGCTTCGGCTTCGGCCAGATGACGCAGCAGGAATCGATCGCGACCTGCGAGCGCATCTTCGCAAAGCATCTCGGCGGCCATCCGCTGATGACCAATGCCAACCACATCAGAGGTTCGGCATGGATCAATTTCCCGCGCGTGCTGTGCGAGCGCTGGTCCCACAAGAACCTGGCGCTGATGGGCGACGCGGCGGCAAGCGCGCATTTCTCGATCGGCTCCGGCACCAAGCTGGCGCTGGAAAGCGCGGTGGCGCTGGCCGACTATGTCGAAACCGAGCCCGATCTCGAGGCAGCCTTCCGCAAATATGAGGACGCGCGGCGCACCGAGGTGCTGAAGCTGCAATCGGCGGCGCGCAATTCGCTCGAATGGTTCGAGGAAGTCGAACGATATCTCGGGCTGGATCCAGTTCAGTTCAACTATTCGCTGCTCACCCGTTCGCAACGCATCAGCCACGAGAACCTGCGCATGCGCGACGCCGAATGGCTGGCGGGCGCCGAGGAGTGGTTCCAGCGCAAGGCCGGCGCCGGCGGCAACAGCCTGCGCCGCGCGCCGATGTTCGCGCCGTTCAGGCTGCGCGACATGACGCTCAACAACCGCATCGTCGTCTCGCCGATGGCGCAATACAAGGCCGTCGACGGCTGCCCAACCGACTGGCATTTTGCCCACTATGCCGAGCGCGCCAAGGGTGGCGCCGGGCTTGTCTATATCGAGATGACCTGCGTCAGCCCGGAAGGACGCATCACGCCCGGATGCCCCGGCTTCTACAAGCCGGAACACGAGGTCGCCTGGAAGCGTCTGGTCGATTTCGTCCATGCCGAGACCGAGGCCAGGATCTGCGCCCAGATCGGCCATTCCGGCGCCAAGGGCTCGACCCGTGTCGGCTGGGAAGGGACCGATGTGCCACTGCCGGATGGGAACTGGCCGGTGATGGCGCCTTCGGCCGTGCCGTGGTCGCCGAAGAACCAGATGCCCAGGGCGATGGACCGCGCCGACATGGACATGGTGCGGGATCAGTTCGTCGCCTCGGCCGAGATGGCGAAGCGCTGCGGCTTCGACATGCTGGAAATCCATGCCGCGCATGGCTACCTGCTCTCCGCCTTCATCACGCCGCTGACCAACCGCCGCACCGACGACTATGGCGGCTCGCTGGAAAACCGCATGCGTTACCCGCTGGAAATCTTCCATGCGGTGCGTGCAGTGTGGCCGGCGGAGAAGCCGATCTCGATGCGCATCTCGGCCAATGACTGGGTCGGCATCGAAGGCGTCATGCCTTCCGATGCGGTCGAGATCGCCAGGCTGCTGCACGAAGCCGGCGTCGATCTCTGCGACGTCTCCGCCGGACAGACCTCGATCGCCGCCAGGCCGGTCTATGGCCGTATGTTCCAGACGCCGTTCTCCGACCGCATCCGCAACGAGGTCGGCATGGCGACGATGGCGGTCGGCAACATCTATGAGCCGGACCATGCCAATTCGATCCTGATGGCCGGCCGCGCCGACCTTGTGGCGTTGGCCAGGCCGCATCTTGCCGATCCCTACTGGACGCTGCACGCAGCGGTGACGCTCGGCGACCGCGGCGTCAAATGGCCCGATCCCTATCTGCCGGGACGCGACCAGCTTTACCGCCTGGCCGAACGCGAAGCGGCTGCGGGGCTCAAAGTATGAGCACCGTTCGATCGATCATCGGCAGGCACGCGCTAGTGACCGGCGGCGGTTCCGGTGTCGGCAAGGCCATCGCGCTGGCGCTGGCGGAGGCCGGGATGGCCGTCACCATCTGCGGGCGGCGAGAGGCCGCGCTGGCCGAAGTGGCGAAGGAGAATGACCGCATCTTCGGACTCGCCGCCGACGTCACGAACGAGGCCGAGATGGCGGCCCTGCACCAGAAGGCGGGAGCCGCGCGCGGACCGTTCGATATCGTCGTCGCCAATGCCGGCATGGCGGGTAGCGCGCCGGCACACAAGACGTCGCTGGCCGCCTGGCAGCACACGCTCGACGTCAACCTCACCGGCGCATTCCTGACGGTGAAGCCGGCGCTGGCCGGCATGCTGGGGCGCAAACAGGGCAGGATCGTCTTTGTCGCCTCCACCGCCGGGCTGAAAGGCTATGCCTATGTCGCGCCTTACGTCGCGGCCAAGCACGGCGTCGTCGGGCTGATGCGGGCGCTGGCCGCCGAAACCGCCCAGTCGGGCGTGACGGTCAATGCCGTCTGCCCCGGCTTCGTCGAGACCGACATGCTGGAGGAGTCCATCCAGCGCATCGTCGAGAAGACGGGACGTTCGATGGAGGAAACGCGACAGACCCTATCAGCAACAAATCCGCAAGGGCGATTCATCCAGCCGGAGGAAGTCGCGGACGCCGTGCTGTGGCTGTGCAGCGATGCCGCGCGGTCGATCACCGGACAGGCCATCTCTATTTCCGGAGGCGAGACATGGTAGCGGGACCGACATCCGCCGGGCCGGGCAAGGACAGGCTGCGGCTGTGGATACGCCTGCTGCGCGCCTCGCGCACCATCGAGGCTGAGCTGCGCGAGCGGCTGAAGAAGGAATTCGACACCACACTGCCGCGCTTCGACGTCATGGCGGCGCTCTACCGCGTGCCGGAAGGCATGCTGATGAGCGACCTGTCGCGGTTCCTTTTGGTATCCAACGGTAATGTTACCGGCATTGTCGACCGGCTGGTTTCCGAAGGGCTGGTGACGCGGGCGCGCCGCAATGGCGACCGGCGCACCTCGATGGTGCGGCTGACCGAGGATGGCACGAAGTCTTTCGCTGCGATCGCGGCCGCGCATGAGAGCTGGGTCGGCGAGCTGCTCGGCAATGTCAGCGAGGACGAGGCACGGCGGTTGGCCGGCATGCTGAAATCGTTCCGCAGCAATTGGGAGGGACGCGAATGAGCGCCATGGCAAAGCTCAAGCCGAAGCACTTCCTCTGGGAAGTCGAAGGCAAGGTCGCGAAAATCCGGCTCGACCGTCCAGAGCGCAAGAACCCGCTGACCTTCGACAGCTATGCCGAGCTGCGCGACACGTTTCGCGACCTCGTCTATGCCGACGACGTCGACGCCGTCGTGTTCCTGCCCAATGGCGGCAATTTCTGCTCAGGGGGCGATGTCCACGACATCATCGGGCCGCTGGTCAAGATGGACATGAAGCAGTTGCTCGCCTTCACGCGCATGACCGGCGACTTCGTCAAGGCGATGCTCAACTGCGGCAAGCCGATCATCTCCGCCGTCGATGGCGTGGCCGTCGGCGCCGGCGCGATCATAGCCATGGCCTCCGACATCCGCATCGCCACGCCGGAAGCAAAGACCGCCTTCCTGTTCACCCGCGTCGGCCTCGCCGGCTGCGACATGGGCGCCTGCGCGATCCTGCCGCGCATCATCGGCCAGGGCCGGGCCGCCGAGCTGCTCTATACCGGCCGCACCATGAGCGCCAATGAGGGCGAGCGCTGGGGTTTCTACAACCGCCTGGTCGAACCGGCGGCGCTCGAAGCCGACGCGCTCGACATGGCGGCGCGCATCGTTTCCGGCCCGACCTTCGCCCACGGCATCACCAAGACGCAGCTCAACCAGGAATGGTCGATGGGCCTTGACCAGGCGATCGAGGCCGAAGCGCAGGCCCAGGCGATCTGCATGCAAACCGGCGATTTCGAGCGCGCCTATAACGCGTTCGTGGCCAAGGAAAAGCCGGTGTTCGAGGGGAACTGAGATGCAGTCTTCGCTCAAGAAGGACATGCAGGCGGGACAGCGCCCCCCTCTGTCCTGCCGGACATCTCCCCCACTTGGTGGGAGATTGGCAGTTCCGGCCCTGGCTCCAACCTTGCAACGCAGGCGATTGGCGAAACCGCGGGCGAAGTCTGATCTCCCCCCTTGTGGGGGAGATGTCCGGCAGGACAGAGGGGGGCGCCGTAGAACGCAAGCCTCGCAGAATTGCGGAGTCAGATATGCCTGACCGTTCCTTCCTCAACTGGCCCTTCTTCGAGGACCGCCACCGCCAACTCGCCGAAACCCTCGACGCCTGGTGCGAGACAAACCTCCCCGTCCACCACCACGATGTCGACGCCGCCTGCCGCGCGCTCGTAGCAAAGCTTGGCCGCGACGGCTGGCTGAAGCCGACGGCGCTCGACCCGGCCAATCCCGGACCGCTCGACGTGCGCACGCTCTGCATCACGCGCGAGACGCTCGCCCGCCATGATGGGCTCGCCGATTTCACCTTTGCCATGCAGGGGCTCGGCACCGGCGCGATCACGCTGTTCGGCACGCCGGAGCAGCAGCGCTGGCTCACAAAGACGCGGGCCGGCGAGGCGATCTCGGCCTTTGCGTTGTCCGAACCGCGCTCCGGGTCGGACGTCGCCAATATGGAAATGACGGCCACGCGCGACGGCGACGACTATGTGCTTTCCGGCGAAAAGACCTGGATCTCCAATGGCGGCATCGCCGACATCTATGTCGTCTTCGCCCGCACCGGCGAGGCACCTGGCGCCAAGGGCATCTCCGCCTTTATCGTGCCGGGCGACACGAAGGGCCTCGACATCGCCGAGCGGCTCGAGGTCATCGCCCCCCACCCTCTGGCGCGGCTCGCCTTCGACAATGTCCGCGTCCCGGCTTCCGCCCTGATCGGTAAGCCCGGCGATGGTTTCCGCATCGCCATGTCGGTGCTCGACGTCTTCCGCTCGACGGTTGGCGCCGCGGCCCTCGGTTTCGCGCGCCGCGCGCTCGACGAGAGCGTCAGGCGGGCCGCCGAGCGCAAACTGTTCGGCGCGCCGATGGCCGAGTTGCAGATGGTGCAGGGCCACATCGCCGACATGGCGCTGGATGTGGACGCGGCCGCCCTGCTCGTCTACCGGGCCGCCTGGACCAAGGACATGGGCGCCGCGCGGGTGACGCGCGAGGCGGCGATGGCCAAGCTATTCGCCACCGACAAGGCGCAGGAAGTGATCGACAGGGCGGTGCAGTTGCATGGCGGCGACGGGGTGCGCAAAGGCCACATCGTCGAGAGCCTCTATCGCGAGATCCGGGCACTGCGCATCTATGAGGGTGCTTCCGACGTGCAGAAGGTGGTGATCGCCAGGCAGGTGATGGGAGCAACTTGAGACTTTGCCTTGCGAAGCGCATTTGACTTAGGGGAGGCTAGACATGCACACGATCCTGCAGCCGGAAGGCTGGGCCAAACCGGTCGGCTATGCCAATGGCGTGGCCGCGCGTGGCCGGCTTGTCTTTATCGGCGGCCAGGTCGGCTGGAACGCCGAGTGCAAATTCGAGACCGATGACTTCGTCGGCCAGGTGCGCCAGACGCTTGCCAACGTCGTGGCCGTGCTGGCCGAAGCCGGCGGCGAGCCTCGCCACATCACCTCGATGACCTGGTACTTCACCGACAAGGCCGAGTATGTCGGCAACCTCAAAGGCATAGGCGAGGCCTATCGCGCCGTGATCGGCCGGCATTTTCCGGCGATGGCGGCCATGCAGGTGGTGTCGCTGGTCGAGGACCGCGCCAAGGTGGAGATCCAGGCGACCGCTGTGATACCGGAATAACTAGCCGCGCAGCCCGGCCTGCCTCAGCAGCGGCAGCACGTGGTCGCAGAAATAGGGCAGTTCCTGTGTGTAGTTGACGAAGGACAGCGCGATGCCCTGGTAGCCATGCGCGGCGATTGCCGCCATATCGGCGGCGATCGTTTCCGGCGTTCCAACCAGCGGATAAGTGCCGGCGCCGCCGGCAAAACGCTGGCGATAACGATCATAGGCATGCGGGTCGTGCGACTGCGAGAATTCCTTCTTGCCGGCCATATGCGCGTCGACCGCTTCGTGGTCGGCCATGGTGACGGCGTAGCGCGTGTAATAGGCTTGCGCTTCTTCCATGGTCGGACGGCAGGCGACATGCGCCACGGTGTAAACGCCGACATCACGGCCGACCTTGTCGGCGCGTTCGCTGATGTCGGCGACATGCTTGCCGGCATCGCTGATCTCGGAGAAGGTCGTGAACAGATAGTCGCACCGGGCGGCCGCGAAATCCCGGCCCGGACCGCCGAAGGCGGCATTCATGGTCACCGGGCGGGGTACCTGAAGACTGGCCGGCCGGCTCACCGCCTCTTTCAGCCGGTAATAAGTGCCCTCGTAGTCGAGCGGCTCGCTTGAAGCATAGAGCCGTTCGAGTATCTCGATCCATTCGCCCGCCTGGTCATAGCCCTTCTCGACCAGCGGCGTGCCGAACATGCCGAATTCCTTCGGGTTCCAGCCGCAGACGATGTTGAGCCCCGCCCTGCCCTGGCTGACATGGTCGACCGTCGCCAGCGCCTTGGCGGCGTAGAGCGGATGAACGAGCGGCACATGCACCGTCATGAACAGGCCGATCTGCTCCGTGGCCGCGGCAAGGGCGGCGGCCCAGGTGAAGGTCTCGAAGGAGAATTCGCGCACCTTGTTGCGCCCGCCGAAACCGCGCCAGCGCGCGATCGGCAGCATGAACTCCAGCCCGGCGCGGTCGGCGATCTGGGCCGCCGTCAGATTGTCCTGCCAGCTCGCCGTCCAGCGTTCCGGCACGTCGGTGATGGCAAGCCCGCCATCGGCGTTGGTGGAAAAGACGCCGAGCTTCAGTCTGTTCGGGCCGTGCAGGGGATGTGTTTTGATCATGTCCGGAACTCTTGGGCGGAAGACCCACACGCTAGGCCCAGACGAAAATATTTCAAGCCTGAAATAGCTTCGCCTCGCCGCCGTTTACGGATATGGATTGGGCAACACGAACAGGGGATCGGCATGAGCGAATTCCGCCAGAAATGCATCGGCAAGACGAACCTCATCGGGTCCTTCGCCGCCATTCCGCATCCGGTCGCCATGGAAGTGATGGCATCGTCCGGTCTCGATTTCCTGTGCATCGACTGGGAGCACGCGCAGATTTCACGCGAGACGATCGAAGCCATGGTGCGCGCCGCCGACGTGCATCGCGTGCCGGCCATGGTGCGCGTTCCCGGCCATGCGCCCGAAGCGATCCAGGCGGCGCTGGACAGCGGCGCGCAAGGCGTGCTCGTGCCTCGCGTCTCGACCGCCGCGCAGGCCAAGATGGCGGTGAGGGCCTCGCGCTATCCACCGCTCGGCGAGCGCGGCGTCGGCCCGGGGCGGGCCGCCGGCTATGGCTATCGCATTCCCGAATATCTTGCCGCCGCCAATGAGCGGATCGCCGTCGCGGTCCAGGTCGAGACATCGGAAGGGCTCGCCAACATCGAGGCAATCGCGGCCGTCGACGGCATCGACGTGATCTTCGTCGGCCCCGGCGATCTCTCGGTGTCGATCGACGCAGTCGGGCCAGCAGGCGCGGACAGGCTCGATGCGGCGATCAGGACGATCATCGGCGCGACGCTCGCGCATGGCAGGGCCGCCGGCATATTTTGCGCCAGCCCGCAGAATGTTGGCCGCTGGGCCGCCTTCGGCGCGAGTTTCTTCATCCTGGCCAGCGACACGATGTTCCTTGGCGCCGGCGCCGCTGCCAACTGCGCCGCCGCGCGCGACGAACTGGGATAGAGGCAAGAAAGGCGTATCGGCGGAGCAACAGGCCGGCTGAACTTTTTAAGCTTAAAACTTTTGCCTTGAAAAGCCCGGCACTTTGGATAGCATCCAAGTCGGTTGCGACTGCCGTGCCGAGGGGCGTGCCGGGCAGTCCATCATGGTGCTCCGGGTGGGAGGGTTCGGTCCTTGTCGTTCATGCTGCCCCAGTCATCGTCCAGCGCGCGCTATGCCTTCGACGGCGTGCGTGCCCAGATCCGCGACCTGCATACGGAGAACATCGCCAACCTCGCCGTGCGCGCGCGGGAACTGGGCGATGTCATCGCGCTCTGGTACGGCGAAGGCGACATGGTGACGCCCGCCTTCATCCGCGACGCGGCGAAGGCGGCTTTCGACGAAGGCCTGACCTTTTATGTTCCCGACATGCGCGGATACGCCCCGCTGAACGAGGCGCTGTCGGAGTACCAGACGCGCATCCACGGCCGCTCCATCCCCATCGCGCGCACCACGGTGACGCCGGGCGGCATGCAGGCGCTTTACCTGGCGCTGGAACTTCTGGTCGATACCGGCACCAACGTCGTCTATGTCGCGCCGCAATGGCCCAACATCCACAACGCCATCCATCTGATCGGCGGCGAGCCGCGGCCGTTCCCGCTCGACTTCAAGGATGACTGGCGGCTCGATCTCGACCGGCTGTTCGCCACCTGCGACGCGCGCACCCGCGCGATCTTCCTGTCGACGCCGTCCAATCCGACCGGCTGGACCGCGTCGCGCGAGGAGATGCGGGCGCTGCTGGACTTCAGCCGGCGTACCGGCATCTGGATCATCTCCGACGAGGTCTATGGCCGGCTCTATTTCGACGGCGACGTCGCTCCGTCGATCCTGCAGATCGCCGAGGACGGCGACCGGGTGCTGTCGGTCAACAGTTTCTCGAAAGCCTGGGCGATGACCGGCTGGCGCATCGGCTGGCTGACGCATCCTTCAGGCGTTGCCGACCAGCTTGGCGCGATGACACAATATATCAACAGCGGCACAGCGGCACCGATCCAGGCAGGCGCCGTTGCCGCCATCCGCCAGGGCGAGCCGCTGGTGGAGGAAATCAGGCAGCGGATACGCACCGGCCTCGACCTTGCCTATGACAGGCTGGCGCAAATCCCCGGCATCATCCTGCCGACCAAACCGCGCGGCGGCATGTATGCCTTCTTCGCCATGGAAGGCGAAAGCGACGCGCGGCAGGTCTGCGCCAGGATCCTGGAGACCGCTCGGGTCGGCCTGGCGCCCGGTCACCTGTTTGGAAATTCAGCGGCAGCATTCCTGCGCATGTGTGTCTGCCGTGATCGCGACCAGATCGCGACCGCGCTCGAGCGCATGGTCGCCGCCATGAATTGACGCCCCGCTGGGAGGCGGGACGGCAAGAAACCGTGCGGGGAAAGCCCCGCCCGATCGACAACCAGAGGGAAGACCCAGAGGGAAAACCAAATGAGCTTTACGCGTCGCAACCTGCTTATCATGGCCGCCGCCATCGGCATCGCCGCCGGCCCCGCCACTGCTTATGCCGCCGATGTGCTCAATGTCGGCGCCTACCCGACCAATCCGCCCTTCGAATACAAGAACGAGAGCGGTACGTTCGAGGGTTTCGAGGTCGACATCATCAACGAGGCGGCCAAGCGCATCGGCATGACCACCGACATCGCCGATCTCGGTTTCCAGGCGCTGTTCGCGGCTGTCAGTTCCAACCGCATCGATGTCGCGATCTCTTCGATCACCATCACGCCGGAGCGACTGAAAACGCTGTCCTTCACCCAGCCCTATTATGATTCCGACATGGGCATCGCGACCAAGACCGACAGCGCCATCAGCAAAGAGGCCGACCTGAAGGGCAAGGTCGTCGGCGTGCTTTCCGGCTCGACCGGGGAAACCTGGGTCAAGAACCACCAGGCCGCCGACGGCTTCAGCGATGTGAAGGGCTATGACACGCAGCAGAATCTGCTGCTCGATCTCAGCGCCGGCCGCGTCGACGCCGCGGTCAGCGACATTCCCGGCATGCAGTATTCGTTCCAGAAGATGAAGGACCTCGTCGTCAAGGAACGTATCAAGACCGGCGAGCAGTACGGCTTGATGATGAGCAAGGACCATCCGCTGCTCGGCAAGCTCAACGACGCACTGACGGCGATGAAGAAGGACGGCACGCTGGCGGCAATCCACAAGAAGTGGTTCGGCACCGACGCGCCGGCCGACTCCTCGACGGTCAAGGAAATGCCGCTGCCCAAGGCCTGAGCGGACCGACCGAGAAGCGAGCCGTGCCGGCTTCAAAGCCTGCACGGCTCGTTTCCTTTCTCCCGGAACCCAGGGCAGACCTGATCTGACGTTTCGGGCCTCTATCCTGGTTTTACGCAATTCCGGACGGAAAACCGCTTCACGCTGGAATTGCTCTGACACGGTTCGGGAACGCTCCCATGTCGCTGATCGACACCTTCTTCAATCCCGACGTCATTGCGTCCAGCCTGCCGGCCTTGCTGCGCGGCTTCCTCAACACGCTGCTGCTCGGGGTGATGAGCATCCTCATCGGCATCGCGGTCGGGCTTGTGATCAGCCTTGTGCGGCTCTACGCGCCGAAGCCGCTGCGCTGGCTCGCCATCGGCTACACCGACATCTTCCGCGCCCTGCCGGTGCTGGTGGTGCTGATCCTGATCTATTACGCGCTGCCCTTCCTCGGCATCCGCCTGTCGTCCTGGGCGTCCGCGGTGACGGCATTCGCCATCATCATGTCGGCCTACTCGGCCGAGGTGTTCCGCTCCGGCATCGAGAGCATTCCGAAGGGCCAGTTCGAGGCGGCGCAGGCGCTCGGCCTGCCGTTCTTGCTCACCTTGCGCAAGGTGGTGTTGCCGCAAGCGATCCGCGTCGTCATCCCGCCGATGACCAGCAATTGCGTCTCGATGTTCAAGGACACTTCGCTGGCCTCGACCGTGGCGCTGCCGGAACTTTTGAAGGAAGCGACCAATGCGCAGTCGCTCTACGCCAACCCCTCGCCGCTGATCGGCGCCGCCCTTGTCTACCTCATCTTCCTCTGGCCGATGGTCCGTCTGGTCAGCCTGCTCGAGCGCCGCTTCCAGACCGAGAAGACGCGCTGACCTAGCCAACCCATCCCCGTCCAGTTCCCCGCAGGAGCGTACCCCCGTGAACAAGCATCAGACCGACAGCACGAACACCGCCGCATTCCCCGTCGAAAAGATCCGCGCCATGTTTCCGGCGCTCAAGCAGGCCGGCGACTTTATCTTCATGGATAATGCCGCGGGCGCGCAGATCCCGCAAAGCGTGCTCGACGCGGTCACCAACCACCTGGTGTCGCACAATGTGCAGCGCGGCGGCCGCTATGGCCGCAGCGTCACCGTCGACCAGTCGGTGGCGACAGCGCGCGAGAGCGTGGCGCTCCTCATCAACGCCTACAGCCCGTCCGAAATCTGCTTCGGCATGAACGCGACCTCGTTCATCCGCCTGGTCAGCCTCGGCATCGGCCAGATGCTTGCCAAAGATACAGATGGGGAACGCGACGAGATCATCGTCACCGACATGGACCATGACGCCAACATCGCCACCTGGCTGGCGCTTGAGCCGGCCGGCGCCAAGTTCAAATGGTGGCGCATGCGCGAGGACGGCAATCTCCATGTCGACGACCTCAAGCCGCTGGTCTCGGAGCGCACCCGGCTCGTCGCCTGCACGGTGACGGCGCATTCGATCGGCTCGATCGTCGACGTCGCCTCGGTGGCCAGGATCGCGCATGCGGCCGGCGCGGAAGTGTTCCTCGACTGCGTGCATTACGGACCGCACGGGCTGATGGACGTGCAGGCCTGGGACTGCGACTACCTCGTCTGCTCCGGCTACAAGAATTTCTCGCCGCATATGGGCTTCCTCTGGGGCCGCTTCGACACGCTGAAGCGGCTGCCGACCTTCCGCGAGGATTTCATTCCCGACGAACCGCCCTACAAGGTCGAGGCGGGCACCTTCATCTACGAGAACGTCTCCGGCATGGACGCGGCCGTGCGCTACCTGGAATCGATCGGCCGCAACTTCCTGCCCGAGAACAACCGCTCGCGCCGCGACAACATCGTCGCCGGCATGAACGCCATCCGTGGTTACGAGCTGATGCTGGCGCGCGAGATGATGAAGGTTCTGAAGGACTGCGGCGCCACCATCTACGGCGTCGCCGACGAGGCGCGCATCAACGAGCGCGTGCCGACCTTCTGCTTCAACATCGGCAAGCTCTCGCCGCAGCGGATCGTCGAGGAAATGGCGGCTATGCAGATCGGCATCCGCGACGGCCACATGTATGCGCCACGGCTGATGAAGCGGCTCAGCCTTTCGATGGACAGCGGCGCCATCCGCGCCTCGCTGGTGCACTACAACACTGTCGAGGAAGTGCACAAATTCGGCGAGGCGTTGCGGGCGATCATCGCCAAGCTGTCGTGATCTGCGTCTGGCCTAGTGTGTTGGTCAAGGTCAATCGGCGGCTTCTGTTTGCAGAACGCCCTCCGGCCTTTGGCCACCACCATCAGACCGGCGGACTGCTCGATAGCGGCCAGGGGACAGGCCATGATGTCGATGGAATAGCTTCGAAAACGCGGCCGTGGTTTCGTAGCCTACACGGGCCGCAATCCGTGCAATTGCCTCGTCGCTTGTTTCGAGCAGAAACGCCGCCTCCGACATCCGGCGTGCGACCAGATAACGGTACATGGGCTGGCCAACGAGCTTGGTGAAGCGAGCCGAAAACGCGGAGCGACCGAGTCCCACGCTGAGCCCAAGGTCGCCAAGGGTCCAGGGCCGGTCCGGTCGTTCGTGAATCAGCTGAAGCGCCGGTCCTATGTGCGGGTCCGCCATCGCTCCCAGCCAGCCGCCTTCTCCCGATTTGAGAGACTTGATCCAGCTTCGCAACACCTCGACGAAGAGCACTTCCGTCAGTCGTGAGAGTGCGACGTCCTGGCCGGGACGCGCAAGCGCCGACTCGCTCACCATGCGTTGCAGAATCGTCTTGAGCCATCCGCCGTCTTCCGCCGGCTTCAGGAGAAGCAGGGGCGGAAGCAATTCCAAAACGCTGCCGCGCGAGGGCCGCTCGACAGTGAAATTGCCACAGATCATCGTCGAGAGCGGCTGCGCGCCGCCTCCATGACGAACGACGCCAAGACGTCCGGGCAGTCGATCGAGGTCCACAATCGGTAACGGCTCCGTCCGGCGATCCGAATAAATCAGGTGAGGCTCGCCGCGTGTGATGACGACAAAGTCGCCGGCAGTCATGTGGAGTTCCCGTTCCTGATCGAGCGCGAGGGTAGCTGAGCCACGGCTGAGATAATGGAACAAGGCATAGGGGCGCGCCGGCAACGCCAGATTCCACGGATGGCCCAGCTCGAAGTGGAAGAGCAGAGTTCCACCGAGACGAACGCGATCGAGCACTTGGGCGAGAATGTCCATCTTCGCGATGTTAATACGATGGACGGTAGGACACAATCTTCGGACGATTGAGGCCTAACGTCCAAATGCTCCCCGTATTACGTGGTCTGAAGTCGAGCCAACAGGTCGTACGGGAACCATCGCGCAAACGGCGGATGAGAGAACCACGGCTTTGGCCGACACACTTGCCCTTCCTCGGACCCGTCGTCCGCTCATCTCAACAGGAGCATCAATGCGAAATCTTCTACTCTCCGCCGCCACCATCCTCATGGCCGGAGCAACGGTCGCCGCGCCGGCCCAATCAGCTCAACTGCCCAAGGGGGCGGCTCACAATATCGTCCTCGTCCATGGCGCCTTCGTCGACCAGACGAGCTGGAAGCCGGTAGCCGATATCCTCACGAAGAAGGGCTACAACGTAACGCTCGTCGAAAACCCGCTCACCTCCCTGGCAGCGGACGTCGATGCCACCAAACAGGCGCTCGCGAAACAGAACGGCAAGACCGTTCTCGTCGGCCACTCCTGGGGCGGTGTTGTCATCACGCAGGCAGGTGATGATCCCAAGGTCTCTGCGCTCGTCTACGTCTCTGCATTCGCGCCCGACGTCGGACAGTCTCTGGCGAGCTTAGCCAAGAGCGGTCCGGCAACCGAAGGCGCCGCGGCGATTCATCCCGATGACAAAGGCAACCTCTACATCGACCCCAAAGTGTTTCCTTCGGCGGTCGCGGCTGACCTTCCTCCGGAGATCGCCGAATCCCTGGCAAACCATCAGCTCCCCTTGAACCACACAGCGTTCGAGGCTCCGGTCGATACGGCAGCCTGGCACGACAAGCCGACGTTCTACGTGATCAGCACGAAGGACAAGGTCATCGCACCCGAGGTTCAGAAAATATTCGCCAACAATATGAAGGCCCATACGACGGAGGTCGCCGGCAGCCACGCCTCGCTGGTCGTCCACGCGAAGGAAGTCGCCGCGGTGATTGAAAAGGCCGCGCTCGTGAAGTGATGATTGTGCTCCCGGCGCCTTCGTGCCGGGAGCGCCCCGCGTGCTCGGCGGACTGCGAAATGCCTTGGTCCGCGAGTGGCTCAGACCTAGCCAAAACCGCACCAGATACCCCCACTCGATTGTTCTATGCCAAGCATCCGGAGGATGACATGACTGAGTTCGACACCGCGAGCCAGGACGCCGCCACGCTAGAAACGGCGCCCACCCGTTACATCGAGGGCGGCGGAATCCGCTTCGCCTATCGCCGCCTCGGCCCATCGACCGGAACGCCGCTGGTTCTCCTGCAGCATTTCTCGGGCAATATCGACGCCTGGGACCCCGCCGTCGTGAATGCCCTGGCCGCCGATCGACAGGTGATCGCTTTCGACAACGCCGGGGTCGGCCGCTCGACAGGCCAAACGCCCGACAATATCGAAGCGATGGCCCGGGATGCGGTCGCCTTTATCAAGCTGCTCGGCCTCTCCGAAGTCGACCTTCTGGGTTTTTCCCTCGGCGGCTTTGTCGCCCAGCAGATCGCTGCCGAGCACGGGCGGCTGGTCCGCAAGCTCATTCTCGTGGGCACCGCTCCGAGAGGCGGAGAGGAACATCTGTTGACGGTTCTCCAAGACGCGTTTTCCCAGACCGACGCGCCGGACCCTCGCCTTCCGCTGTTCTTCACGAAATCATCCGCCAGCCAGTCGGCCGGCCTGGCGTTCCTGAAACGGGCGAAGGTGCGTAAGGAAGATCGGGACACCGACAACGGCAGCGCGGTAACGGATCCCCAGGCCAAGGCGCTTATCACCTGGTGCGCCACACCTGATCCCGACAACGCAATTCTGCGCGCCATCCGCCAGCCCACCCTTGTGGTCAGCGGCAGCCACGACACCATGCTACCGGCGCACAACGCCTACGCGATGTTCAGGGTGCTAGGCAACGCCCAGCTCGTCCTCTATCCCGATTCCGGCCACGGCGCGCTGTTTCAGCACCACGAATTGTTCGTCGGCCACGTCCGGGCCTTCCTGCAAGCGTGACCGGCGGGTGCATCTAGGCGCAAAGCGACCACCTTCGCAGACGTAAGTCTGCCGTTGGCAAAACCCGGTCGTTCAGAATGGTTGGATTCTAAGCCGCCTTCTTCTTCGCCAGCCTCGCCTTGATGCTGGCGACGTCGGCGCGCGGGGTCGCGGCGAAGAGCGTCCTGGTGTAGGCGTGCTTGGGGTCGGAGAAGACCTCGTCACGCGGGCCGTATTCGACGGCCTCGCCGAAATACATCACCATCACGTCGTCGGCGATGTAGCGCACCACCGACAGATCGTGGCTGATGAAGACATAGGTGAGCTGGAACTCGTCCTGCAGGTCGGCGAGCAGGTTGAGCACTTGCGCCTGCACCGAAAGGTCGAGCGCCGAGACCGGCTCGTCCAGCACCAGCAGGCTCGGGTTCAGCATCAGCGCACGGGCAATGGCAATGCGCTGGCGCTGGCCGCCCGAGAACATATGCGGATAGCGATTGTAGTGCTCTGGTCCCAGCCCGACCTTCTTCAGCATCTTCATCGCCAGGTCGCGGCGCTCTTCGGCTGGCTTGTCGGTGTTGATGAGCAGCGGCTCGCCCAGCACATCGCCGATCTTCTGGCGCGGGTTGAGCGAACCATAGGGGTTCTGGAAGACGATCTGCACCTTGCGACGCATTTCCTTCGACAGGCCGTCTTTGGCGATATCGACCTTGTTGCCGTCGATGAACAGCTCGCCCGAGGTGGCCGGATCGATCAGCGTGATGATGCGGGCGAGCGTGGACTTGCCGCAGCCGCTTTCGCCGACGATGGCCAGCGTCTTGCCCTTCTCGACGCTGAAGGAAACGCCCTTCACAGCATGCACAGTGCGCGCGCCGCGGAACAGGCCGCCGCCGACATGATAGTCGCGCTTGATGTCCTTGCCTTCGACGACCTTGGTCACGCGCCGGCTCCTGAGGGCGCCGGCTCGAACAGCATGTCGGAGACGGTCGGCAGCCGGTCGCCGACGGCATTTTCCGGCAGCGCTGAAAGCAGCGCGCGTGTGTAGTTGCTCTTGGGCGATTCAAAGAGGGACAGCACGTCGGCCTCTTCCATCTTGCGGCCCTTGTACTGGACGATGACG
>RXJA01000210.1 GCA_003963455.1 Hyphomicrobiales bacterium | reverse complement strand
GACGGCGACCGGTTCCTGGAATTCTGGAACCTGGTGTTCATGCAGTATGAGCAGGTGACGAAGGAAGAGCGCATCGACCTGCCGCGTCCCTCGATCGACACCGGCATGGGCCTGGAGCGCATGGCCTCCATCCTGCAGGGCGTCGAAAGCGTCTTCGAGACCGACCTGTTCAAGCATCTGATCGATGCCGCGTCCTCGGCGCTCGGGCAGGGGCCGAACCAGGAGAACGTCGCGTCTTACCGCGTCATCGCAGATCATCTGCGCTCGTCCTCCTTCCTGGTGGCGGACGGCGTGCTGCCGTCCAACGAGGGGCGCGGCTATGTGCTGCGCCGCATCATGCGGCGCGCCATGCGCCACGCTCAGCTGCTCGGCGCCAAGGAGCCGCTGATGTGGCAGCTGGTGCCGGCGCTGGTGCGCGAGATGGGCCAGGCCTATCCCGAACTCGTGCGTGGCGAGGCGCTGATCACCGAAACGCTGAAGCTCGAGGAAACACGCTTCCGCAAGACGCTGGTGCGCGGGCTCGGCCTGCTTTCGGACGCTACCGAGACGCTCAAAGCCGGCGACATGCTGGACGGCGAGACGGCCTTCAAGCTCTACGACACCTACGGCTTCCCGCTCGACCTGACGCAGGACGCGCTGCGCCAGCGCAGCATCTCGGTCGACATCGCCGGCTTCACCGACGCGATGGAGCGGCAGAAGGCGGAGGCGCGGGCACATTGGGCGGGTTCGGGCGAAGCCGCGACCGAAACGGTCTGGTTCTCGGTGCGCGAAAAGACCGGGGCGACGGAGTTCCTCGGCTACGAGACTGAAGCTGCGGAAGGCATCGTCCAGGCCCTGGTCAAGGACGGCAAGACCATTGATAGCGCAAGCCAGGGCGATGCGGTCGCCGTCGTCGTCAACCAGACGCCGTTCTATGGCGAATCCGGCGGTCAGATGGGCGACACCGGCGTGATCTCCGGCGACGGTTTCTCGATCGTGATTTCGGACACGCAGAAGAAGGCCGATGGCTTGTTCGTGCATCTCGGCAAGGTGGCCAAAGGCACGGTCAAGACCGGTGCCGCCGTCGAGCTGAAAGTCGATCATGCGCGCCGCTCGAAGTTGCGCGCCAACCATTCCGCGACGCACCTGATTCACGAGGCGCTGCGCGAGGTGCTGGGCACCCATGTGGCGCAAAAGGGCTCGCTGGTCGCACCCGATCGCTTGCGCTTCGACATCTCGCACAACAAGCCGATCTCGTCGGATGAGCTCGAGGAGGTCGAGCGGATGGCCAATGAGATCGTCGTGCAGAACAGTCCCGTGACGACGCGGCTGATGTCGGTCGACGACGCGATCGCCGAGGGCGCCATGGCGCTGTTCGGCGAGAAATATGGCGACGAGGTGCGCGTCGTGTCGATGGGCACCGGCCTGCATGGCGCCAAGGCCAATCGTCCCTATTCCGTCGAGCTTTGCGGCGGCACGCATGTGAAGTCGACCGGTGATATCGGCCTGGTGCGCATCCTGTCGGACAGCGCGGTCGCGGCTGGCGTGCGCCGCATCGAGGCGCTGACCGGCGAGGCGGCGCGAAAGCATCTCGACGAGCAGGACAGGCGGCTGAAGGCCGCGGCGGCGACCCTCAAGATATCGCCGGCCGACGTGCCGTCACGCGTCGAGGCGCTGCTCGAAGAGCGCAAGAAGCTCGAGAAGGAACTGACCGAGGCACGCAAGAAACTGGCGCTGGGCGGCGGCTCGGCCGCTGCCGATGTCACCGCCGCGAACGAGACGGTCGCCGGTGTCGGCTTCCTGGGCAAGGCGGTCACCGGCGTGGCACCGAAGGACCTGAAGCCGCTGGCGGATGCCGGCAAGAAGACGCTCGGCTCCGGCGTGGTCGTCTTCGTCGGCGCCGGCGAGGACAACAAGGCGAGCGTGGTCGTCGGCGTCACCGATGATCTGACCGGCCGATTCAGCGCCGTCGATCTGGTGCGCGTCGCGTCCGCCGCGCTCGGCGGGCAGGGCGGCGGCGGACGCCCTGACATGGCGCAGGCCGGCGGCCCAGACGCTTCCAAGGCCGGCGATGCGATCGCGGCGGTAAGGGCGGCGCTGGAGGCGGCGTAGGCGGGCGGACCGGCCTGGCTTAAGCTGGTTCCTAACTCTCTGAGGGCAGCGCTGCCCCTCATCTGGCTGCCGCCATCTTCTCCCCGTTGAACGGGGAGAAGGGAGCTCCCATCGCGGCTTTCGCCAGTCTTCAGCGTTGCAGAAAAGGCGCCGGCGTTGCGGCCGGTTTCTTTCTCCCCGTTTACGGGGAGAAATGCCCGGCAGGGCAATGAGGGGCGGCGCAGACGTTCGGAAAGTTTTCTCGAATTAGTCGACCTTTTCAGTCCGCGCAAAGCTCGGTCTCGCAGCCACCCGCGCATACCAATCCCGCATATCCGCGAACCGCGCCAACAGATCGCGCCCTTGTGTGACCTTGACGAAATAGGCGATGATCGGCGCAGCGTGCAGGTCCGCCAGCGTCAGTTGGTCGCCAAGCAGCCATGGGCCTTGTGCCTTCACCGATCTCAGCACCTTCAGTACCGTCTCCGCCTGAGCAAGGCCGCTGGCGATCAACGCCCAATCCGGCTCAGCCTTCTCCAGCCGCTCGACCGCCACGTCCCAGACCATGGCGCGGTAGCCATAGGCGTCGAGCATGCCGATGATTTGGCTCATCCTGGCGCGGCCGTGGGCGTCGGCCGGCTGCAGGGCCGGACCGTCGAAGGCGTCGTCGACATACCGCGCGATGGCGCTGGTCTCGAACAGGCGGAAACCGTCATGTTCGAAGGCTGGGATGCGGCCAAAGGGATGGCGCTCCAGATACCAGGCAGGAATGCCGTCCGCGGCGAAGATGTCGAGCGGCACGAGCTCATAGCTGACACCTTTCTCCTCCAGCGCCATGCGCGCGATGCGCACGTAGACGCTGTAATCGGCGCCGTAGAGAATTGGTTTGGCCATCGCCCCGGGTTCCTTGCGTTTCCCTCTCATCGCCCCCAAAAAGCGAAGGCTCCTTGCGGAGCCTTCGGCAGTTCAAGAAGAACAGGTTACCCCATCGCTTTTTGCAAATTCTCGTCGATCTTGTCGAGGAAGCCGGTGGTGGACAGCCAGGGCTGGTCGGGGCCGATCAGCAGCGACAGGTCCTTGGTCATGAAACCGCTTTCGACGGTCTGGATGCAGACCTTCTCCAGCGTCTCGGCGAAGCGCTTCAACTCGGCATTGTCGTCGAGCTTGGCGCGGTGGGCGAGGCCGCGCGTCCAGGCGAAGATCGAGGCGATCGAATTGGTCGAGGTTTCCTCGCCCTTCTGGTGCTGGCGGTAGTGGCGGGTCACGGTGCCGTGCGCGGCTTCCGCTTCCACCGTCTTGCCGTCCGGCGTCATCAGCACCGAGGTCATCAGGCCGAGCGAGCCGAACCCTTGCGCCACGGTGTCGGACTGCACGTCGCCGTCATAGTTCTTGCAGGCCCAGACATAGCCGCCCGACCATTTCAGGCTGGAGGCGACCATGTCGTCGATCAGGCGATGCTCGTACCAGAGCTTCCTCGCCTTGAACTCGGCCTCGAACTCCTTCTCGTAGACCTCCTGGAAGATGTCCTTGAAGCGGCCGTCATAGGCCTTGAGGATGGTGTTCTTGGTCGACAGATAGACCGGGAAGTTGCGCAGCAGGCCGTAATTCAACGAGGCGCGGGCGAATTCGCGGATCGACTCGTCGAGATTGTACATGGCCATGGCGACGCCGGCGCCCGGCGCGTCATAGACCTCGTGCTCGATCACCTGGCCGTCCTCGCCAACGAACTTGATCGTCAACTTGCCCTTGCCGGGGAAGCGGAAGTCGGTGGCGCGGTACTGGTCGCCGAAGGCATGACGGCCGACAACGATCGG
>RXJA01000001.1 GCA_003963455.1 Hyphomicrobiales bacterium | reverse complement strand
GATGGACACCGACCTGGCGATGCTGAAGTCCCACATGCCCCGACTCTCCCACCCTTAAGAGAATGGGCGGAGAGGATGCGCCGGCACCGGCGAAAGTCAATCGAGGGCACCGGGTGAGCGGCAGCAAACCGGTGCACAAAGTTCGGGTCATCGGCGCATCCAAATGAGCCGATCAGCCATATCAACAGGTAAACTGATAAGTCTATCTTGACAGTTTACCTGTTGATATGAGATCAGACGGTCATGACCGCTCAATCGGAAGACTTCCGCTCCGCCCGCGCCGCCACCCTGGCCGCCGAGCTCCGCGCCCTGGTGGGCAAGCTCAAGCGCCGCCTGCGCGAACAGGCGGACGTCGGTGATCTGACACCGTCCCAGGTGTCGGTGCTTCTTCGCCTGGAGAGGGACCGCCAGGCCACCGCGTCGAGCCTTGCGCGGGCCGAGGGCATGCGGCCGCAATCCATGGCCTCCGTCATCGCCGCACTTGAATCAGCAGGTCTGGTAAGCGGCGCACCGGACCCGGCCGACGGGCGACAAACCATCCTTTCGCTCACCGACGCCTGCCGCCAATGGGTCCAGGAAGGACGCGCGGCGCGGCAGGATTGGCTGTCGCGTCGCCTGCAGGCGCGGCTTTCCATCGAAGAGATGGAAGTCGTCGCCACGGCGGCCGGACTGCTCAACCGACTCGTCGAGGACTGAGTGCGACCGTCCGAACCCGACCGAAACCACGCCTCCCGAGAGGACATCTCATGGCGCTGACGACCCTCGACCCGAATACCGCCCTGCTCGTCGTCGACCTGCAAAAAGGTCTCGCCGGCTCGCCCTTCGGCCATCTTATCGGAAATGTGGTGGACCGGACCCGGGCGTTGATCGACGCCTTCCGCGAGCACGGCCTGCCGATCGTCCTGATCAACGTTGCCGGCGGAGCGCCCGGCCGCACCGAGCAGCAGCCACGTCACAGCGGCGCGTTTCCGGAAGGGTTCACCGATTTCATCACCGAACTTGGCCAGAGGCCGGATGACATCGTCGTGACCAAACGGACCTGGGGCGCTTTTGCCAGCACCGACCTCGATGCGCGACTGAGGGCCGCCGGCGTCACCCAGGTGATCGTCGCCGGCGTGGCCACCGGGACGGGCGTGGAGGCGACCGCGCGCCAGGCCTATGAGCTGGGGTTCAACGTCACCCTTGCGACCGACGCCATGACGGACACGCGTTCCGAGGCGCATGAATACAGCATCAGATGCGTCTTCCCGCGACTGGGAGAAACCGGAACCAGCCAGGAGATCATCGACCTCCTGTCGCGGACGAGGAGCGCGTGACATGGCGTGGCTGTATCTTGTGTCCTATTTCTTCGGCGGCGCGTTCCTGGCCAACGCCGTTCCGCACCTCGTCAGCGGTATGATGGGAAGGCCGTTCCAAAGCCCGTTCGCCAAGCCGCACGGGGAAGGTCTCTCCTCCTCGACCGTCAACGCGCTCTGGGGTTTTTTCAACCTCGTCGCCGGTTATCTGCTGGTCTGCCGTGTCGGCGACTTCGGACTGCGCGACACTCCGGACGTCGTCGCGCTGGGACTTGGCATCCTGCTGATCGCAGTCATGGCGGCACGGCAATTCGGCCGCTTCAACGGCGGCAACGCGCCGAACCGGTCGTGAGGCCCCCCGGCGCCATCTTTCGCTCGCTCAGGAACTTCAATTACCGTCTCTGGGCAGTTGGCGCGCTCGTCTCGAATATCGGGACATGGATGCAGCGCACGGCTCAGGACTGGCTCGTACTTGCCCAACTCACGCACCACAGCGCCTCTGCCGTTGGCTTCGTCATGGCGCTGCAATTCGGGCCGCAACTTCTCCTTCTGCCGTGGACAGGCTTCGCCGCCGACCATTTCAACCAGCGCAAGCTGCTGATCGCGACGCAGGCGGCGATGGGCGTGCTGGCCCTGATCCTGGGAAGCCTCACGGTCGCGGGCATCGTCCAGCTCTGGCAGGTCTATATCCTGGTCTTTCTTCAGGGCTGCGCCGCCGCGTTCGACGCTCCGGTGCGTCAGGTCTTCGTCGCCGAACTGGTCGGCGACGAAGACCTGCCGAACGCGGTCGCGCTGAACTCGACCTCCTTCAACGCCGCGCGGATGATCGGGCCGGCTATCGCCGGCATGACCATCGCCGCGATCGGCACGGGCTGGGCCTTCGTGATCAACGGAGCCTCGTTCGCCGCCGTGCTGGTATCCCTTTCACAGCTGCGGGTCTCGCAACTGCGCCCCAGCGCGCGGACATCGCGAGCCAAGGGCAGCTTCCTCGAAGGCCTCCGCTACGTATGGGGCCGCCAGGACCTCAGGACGATGCTGGTCATGCTGTTCCTGATCGGGACGTTCGGCCTGAATTTCCCGATCTTCATCTCGACCATGGCGGTCGGCGTGTTCCATGCGGACGCGCGCGGCTTCGGCCTCCTGTCGTCGATCATGGCGATAGGCACGATATCCGGCGCGTTGATCGCCGCCGGGCGCGCCAGGATCGGGTTCGGCTCACTCCTGCCGGGAGCAGGCGTCTTCGGGCTCGGCTGCACGCTCGGCGCCCTTGCGCCGGGCTACTGGTTCTTCGCCGGCGCTCTCATCGTCATCGGCGTGGCCGCCTTGACCTTCTCCAACGCGACCAACAGCCTGATGCAGCTTTCGACAGAGCCGTCCATGCGGGGGCGGGTGATGGCGCTTCGCATCGGCATAGCGCTCGGCGGGACGCCGATCGGCGCGCCGATCGTCGGATGGGTCGCCGACACATATGGTCCACGCTGGGCGCTCGGGGTCGGCGCGGCGTCCGGTTTCGCGGCGGCCGCGGTGGCAGCCGCCTTCCTCATCCGGCAATCCGGCGGCGCCGAAGCCGGCGATCGATCCGCAGCCGACGGAATCTCGTCCAGCAAAGGTCAGCGTTCAAACGAGTGCCTGAGATAACTCAGAGAATCTCGGTCTTGGCGATATGGATGCCGAAGCCCTCGAGGCCGACATAGTGGCGCTCGCGCGAGGCGATCAGGTTGATCGAGGAGATGCCGAGGTCCTTCAGGATCTGCGCGCCGAGGCCGATCTCGCGCCATTCATTCTCGCGGCGGCGGGCTTCCTCATGGTCCTCGCGGTCGCCGCTTACCGGCCGCTTGCGCTCCTGGTGGGCGACGCCGACCGAGCCTTCGCGCAGATAGACGATGACGCCGCGCCGGCGCTCGCCCATCGCCTTCATGATGGTGTCGAGCCGGTGGCTGGTGCCGAACACGTCGCTCACCACGTCTTCCGGATGCAGGCGCACCGGCACGTCCTCGCCGTCACGGATGTCGCCGAAGACGACCGCCAGGTGATGCATGGAATCCCATGGCAGCGTGTAGGTGAAGGCCTGCGCCTTGCCGCCGGGCGTCTCGATGTCGGAGCAGGCGACGCGCTGGACCAGCGTTTCCTTGCGCTGGCGGTAGGCGATGAGATCGGCCACCGAAACCTGCTTCAGGCCATGTTCCTCGGCGAAGGCCTGCACTTGGGGCCCACGCTTGACCGTGCCGTCGTCATTGACCAGCTCGGAGATGACGCCGACCGGCGGCAGGCCGGCGAGCTTGCAGAGATCGACCGCGGCCTCCGTATGGCCGGAGCGCATCAGTACGCCGCCCTCGCGCGCGATCAGCGGGAAGATGTGGCCGGGGCGCACGAAATCCGACGGGCCGACATTGCCGTTGGCGAGATTGCGCACGGTGAGCGTGCGGTCGTCGGCGGAAATGCCGGTCGTCGTGCCATGCTTGAAATCGACGCTGACGGTGAAGGCGGTGGTGTGGGCGGAGTCATTGTCCGCCACCATCGGGGCGAGGTTCAGCC
>RXJA01000348.1 GCA_003963455.1 Hyphomicrobiales bacterium | reverse complement strand
CACCCAGAGATAGACCAGCCGGCGGATCAGTGGATCGCGCGACGTCTCGCTGCCCGAGCGCAGCGCCGCCAGCACGAAGCCGGCGGCAAGCAGCGCGGTGGCGACCAGCGGATAGGCGCCGCGATGCGCATAGGCGGCATAGGTCATCCCGTCGGGCAGCGCGACACCGCCCCAGAGATAGGTGGCGTCGAGCGCGCTTTGCACGGCGAACAGCGCGTTGAAGACGATCAGCGCGCGCAGGATGGCGGCCTTGCCAAAGAGAACATCCTCTGCCGATGTCCTGGCCGGCCGGGCCACGGGTGCGGCGGGGAGCGCATGCCTGATGCGGGAGACGAAGCGCGGCAGGCGCGGCCGCAGGAACGCCCAGACGCCGGCCAGCACGATCAGCCAGAAGACCAGCCGCGCAATCTCGATTTTTTCGATGAGCGCGTAGAGGTCGATGAGCGACAGCCAGTGCTCGATGATCGGATTGGCGGCGCCGAACAGGGCGAGAAAGACGACGCCTAGCGTCAAGGGCATGACCCAGACGACAATGGCCGTCAACTGGATCCGCCGCTGCCCGAGTTCCCGCGCGGCCCTGCGCCAGCGGAAGAAGTCGCGCGCGAAACGAAAGGGCGCGGCAAGCAGGAACAGGCTGAACTGGCGGGCGATGCGGGCGGGACCGGTGCGCAGCCGCCCGGCCAGCGACAGCGCGAAGATCGCAAGCGCTGCGACAGCGACCAGCACCGAAAGCGGGCTGACATTTTCGACCAGCGGCAGCAGCGCCATGAACAATGCGGCGGGTTTGATCCAGACCCGGGCATCGTTCAGCGCGGCCGGATGCATGGCGACAACGGCGGCCGCAAGCACGATCGCGAAGATGAAGACGGTGATGCCGGCCGGCTGGCGGTAGAAAAGGAAATCGGCCAGCACGACCAGCAGCGCGGCGGCACCGACGCGGCGGCAGTAGCTGGGGACAGGCGATGTCTTCATCGCCGGCGCCGTCATGGTCATCGTCGTCATCGCCGCGCCTTCCTGGCTGCTGTTCTGCCGCCGCATGTCGGCCGTGGTCTGAAGGGGAGCACAGTCGCTGTGAAGCGCGACCTTTGCGGCTCGACGAGCCACCAGCCTTCGTTGCGCAGCCGGCGCGGCAGGGACCAGCGGGATGTATGAGGCGTTTGCATGACGCCGGTTTCGCCGGCCCGTACGGAAAGCGCGCGGCGGATTGGAGGAGGTTTCCCGCAAAGGTTTGCAGATTTGGTGCAGGGGAGCCCGGCGGCGTCCTCTCCCCTCCTTGAGTAGGGCAATCGCACGTGGTGCCGCCAGCACCCTGGAGATGCCGTCAAAGGGAGGGGGCGGTTCCGCCCAGCGCCCCTCTGCCTGCCGGCCATCCTGCCCCCCTCTGCGGCCCCCTTAAGGAGAAGATCGCTCCGCGCCTTGCCTCGCCCGCCATCACCCGGCATAGATCGGCCATGACCCTCGACACCTACCGCCCGCGCCGCTCGGTGCTTTACATTCCCGCCTCGAACGACAAGGCGCTCGCCAAGATCGGCTCGCTCGCCTGCGACGCCGTCATCATCGACCTCGAGGACGCCGTGCTGCCCGCCGACAAGGCTGCCGCGCGCGACAAGGTCGCCGGCATTCTTGCCGGCCCCGGACGGCGCTGCGAGATGGTGGTGCGCATCAATCCTTTGGCCAGCGAGTGGGGCGCCGACGACCTCTCGGCCGTGGCCAGGGCCGAGCCCGACGGCATCCTCCTGCCCAAGGTCGGCACGCCGCGCGATATCCTCGAGGCCGGCGACCTGCTCGACGACAATTCCGCGCCGGACAGCGTGAAACTATGGGCGATGGTCGAGACGCCCAAGGCGCTGCTCAACATCGGCGCCATCGCCGAGCTTGGCCGCGACCCGGCATCGCGCCTTGCTTGTTTCGTTGCCGGAACGAACGACTTGGTGAAGGCGACCGGCATCCTGGCGACGCCCGACCGGCGCTATCTGATGCCCTGGCTGATGCAGCTCGTGCTCGCCGCGCGGGCCGGCGGCCTCGACGTCATCGACGGCGTCGCCAATGATTTTCGCGACCTCGATGCCTTTGCCCGCGAATGCGCCGAAGGGGCGGCCATGGGCTTTGACGGCAAGTCGCTGATCCACCCCGCTCAGATCGAGACGGCGAACCGCGCCTTTTCGCCGTCGCCCGAGGCGCTGGCCACGGCTCGTGCCATCAGGGATGCGTTCGCGCGGCCCGAAAATGCCGGCCGGGGCGTCATCGCGATGGATGGCCGGATGGTCGAGCGGCTGCATCTGGCGGAAGCCGAGAAACTGCTGGCGAAGGCCGCGATCATCGGCGCATGATGCGCCGATATTCAAAGATAGGCTCGAAAGATGAAACTCTACCGCTTTCTGTCCGGTCCGGACGATTCAACCTTCTGCCACAAGGTGACGGCGGCCCTGAACAAGGGCTGGCACCTGTTCGGCTCGCCGACCTATGCCTATGACAAGAAAACCAAGTCGATGCGCTGCGGCCAGGCCGTGGTGAAGGACGTCGAGGGCCAGGAATATACGCCGGATACCAAGCTGAGCGACTGGTAGTAGGTAAAGCGCTAGAGACTGTTTCGAAATTCGCTCTGGCGAGTCATATGGTGGTGATTTCGAGAACCGGAGCGGAGCGGACATTTGGGTCCGTGAGCACCGGAAGCGCAGAAAGCGCCGCCAGATGGCCGCCGGAGTAGAATTTCCAAACAGTCTCTCAGCCCGCCGCCGCCTGCTCGGCCGCCTCCTCGATCCGCTCCATGTCGTCGTCCGACAGGCCGAAATGGTGGCCGATCTCGTGGATCAGTACATGGGTGACGATGTCGCCCATCGTCTCTTCGTTCTCGGCCCAGTAGTCGAGTATGGCGCGGCGGTAGAGCGTGATGCGGTTCGGCCCCTCGCCGGTCTGCGGGTTCCAGCGCTCGGCGATGCCGCGCCCCTCGAACAGGCCGAGCAGGTCGAAGGGCGTCTCCAGCGACAGGTCGTCCATGATCTCGTCGGTCGGGAAATCGGCGATCTGGATGATGAT
This sequence comes from Hyphomicrobiales bacterium, assembly GCA_003963455.1. GTDB lineage: Bacteria > Pseudomonadota > Alphaproteobacteria > Rhizobiales > Rhizobiaceae > Mesorhizobium. Next base: position 866 of record RXJA01000348.1, on the reverse strand, counting down.
CTCGCCGGTGAGCTGGCGGAACTCGTCCGGCAGATGGGCATAGGCCTCCAGCGCCAGAAGCTCCATCTCGTCGATCGACGGCGAGAGCTGGTCGTGCCAGGTGCGTGTCTTGTAGATGCGGGCCATGAAATGTCCTTTGAACCCGGCATATAGGCTTTCACGCCCATAGAGGCAAATGAGCCGGCAATTCCTGGTTTCGAATCCTTTGTGAATCGGTTATGGCTCGGTTCCGGCCATGATTCAGGAGTTCTCATGCCGGACCTTTCCACCCTCGGACTTTTCGCCATCGCCTGCCTCGCGTTGACCGCGACGCCGGGGCCGGACATGTTGTTGATCGCCTCGCGCAGCGCCAGCCAGGGGCGCGCCTCGGGCCTTGCCACCTATGCCGGCATTGCCGCCGGCACCTATTGCCATGCGCTGGCCGCCGCCTTCGGCCTGTCGCAATTGTTCCTGGCGGCGCCGATCGCTTACGACATCGTGCGTTATGCCGGCGCCGCCTACCTCGCTTATCTCGCCTTGAGAGCATTCCGTTCCGACGGGACGCCACTTGCGCCGGTCGCTGGCCTGCCGCGCTATTCGCGGGGACGCATCTTCCGGCAGGGTCTGCTGACCAATCTGCTCAACCCGAAGATGGCGCTGTTCGTGCTGGCGCTGTTCCCGCAATTCGTTCATCCTGAAGCAAGGGCCGTTGCGGGCCAGATCCTGGTGCTGGCGACCGTCCTCAACCTGATCGGGCTGCTGGTCAATGGCCTCGTCATCCTGACCGCGAGTCGGATAGGCGCCGCCTTGTCGAGGCGCACGCGTCCCACATAATAATTTTGAACCCGGCTTTCTGCAGCAGGTTAATTTTAAAGCGGCTGATTCTT
>RXJA01000096.1 GCA_003963455.1 Hyphomicrobiales bacterium | reverse complement strand
ACATCGAAGGATCGACCTGCAAGACGCTGATCGAGGGTCCGCTGTCATCAAGGTTTTACTATCTTTATGCAGAAGACGCCGAACGTGGCGGGCGCTGGGACGGCCCGATCAACATGTGCGTGGCCGAAAAAGAGTTCAAGATCGCCGGCGTGAATGATTGCGTCGCCCGGGGCTTTCAGCGCGCCGGTTTTCAGGAATATGACACGGGCGAGCAGGCCAGCTGGATGGTCCAGCTGACCGACGAGCCCGCAACGGGAGGCGCGCCAGCGACCCCCGCCCCGGGAACGAACAGTCAATGAGACGCAACCGCAAGGTCAAGATCCTCGCCACCATCGGTCCGGCTTCCTCGTCCGACGAGATGCTGAGAAAGCTCTTCGAAGCCGGCGCCGATGTCTTCCGCATCAATATGAGCCATACCGACCACGAGCTGATGCGCACGCTGGTCGGCCGCATCCGCGCCGTCGAGGCCGACGTCGGCCGGCCGATCGGCATCCTCGCCGACCTGCAGGGGCCGAAGCTCAGGGTGGGCAAGTTCGCCAACGGCAAGGAAGCGCTGACCGCCGGCCAGACCTTCACGCTCGACGACAATCCGGAACCCGGCACGTCGAAGCGTGTGTATCTGCCGCATCCCGAAATCCTGAGCTCGGTCGAGGCCGGTCACCGTCTTTTGATCGACGACGGCAAGCTGGAGCTGAAGGCGGTGAAGAGCGACGGCAAGTCGATCACCTGCACCGTCGTTGCCGGCTCGGGCATTTCCGACAAGAAGGGCGTCAGCCTGCCCGACACCGAACTGCCGGTCGGCGCGCTGACCGAGAAGGACCGCGCCGATCTCGACGCGGTGCTCGCTACCGGCGTCGACTGGGTGGCGCTTTCCTTCGTGCAGCGGCCGGAGGACCTGGCGGAGGCCCGCAAGATCGCGCGCGGGCGCGCGCTGATCATGGCCAAGATCGAGAAGCCGCAGGCGGTGGCCCGGCTCCCCGAGATCATCGAGCTCTCCGACGCGCTGATGGTTGCTCGCGGCGATCTCGGCGTCGAGATGCCGATCGAAGCCGTGCCCGGCATCCAGAAGCAGATCACGCGCGCGGCGCGCCGCGCCGGCAAGCCGGTGGTGATCGCCACGCAGATGCTGGAATCGATGATCACCGCGCCCGTGCCGACCCGCGCCGAGGTGTCCGACGTATCGATCGCCGTCTTCGAAGGCGCGGACGCCATCATGCTCTCGGCCGAATCCGCGGCCGGCGCCTATCCGGTCGAGGCGGTCGCCATGATGAACCGCATCGCCACCAAGGTCGAAACGGACCCGACCTATGCCGGCATCATCAACGCCCAGCGTTCCGAACCCGAGGCGACCGGGGCCGACGCCATTTCGCTGGCCGCGCGCGAGATCGCCGAGACGCTGAAACTAGCGGCGATCATCTCCTACACCGCGTCCGGCACCACCGGCCTGCGCGCCGCGCGCGAGCGCCCGCAGGTGCCGATCGTGGCGCTGTCGCCGATCCTCAACACCGCGCGCCGCCTGTCGCTGCTGTGGGGCACGCATTGCGTCGTCTCGGAGGACGCGACCGACCTCGACGACATGGTCGACCGGGCCTGCCGGATCGCGCTGGAAGAAGGTTTCGGCAAGCCGGGCGACCGCGTCATCATAACGGCCGGCGTGCCGCTGAGGACGCCAGGCTCGACCAACATGCTGCGCATTGCATATCTCGGGTCGGACACGCATTAGGGCGTGTTGAGGTCGGGTAGGGCCGGCCTGCAAATGCCGGCCTCCCGCGCTTCCGGCGCCCACATACTTCAAGCACGCTCCACGCCCTTGGCGCTTGGTTTTCGAGTTCAGCCCGGCGCCAGCTCGGCGTCCGGCACTTTGATGTCCGGGCATTTGTCGTCGTTATAGGTATCGCCGGCGATCCGGCCTTCCACGATTTTCGCCAGTGCCTGCAGGTCGATCGACGCGCCGGCGACTTTGCCGATGGCGCCGACCACGAGGTCGGGCGCTATCCAGTCCGGCTTGTGGCCGAGATTGCGGACCCAGACCAGTTCGGCGCCGGGAATGTCGCGCTTGAGGCCGACCGAATGGACCGTCGCGTAGACCACCTTGTCGCGATCGCCCGATATGACGACGGTCGGCGCGTTGATCTCATGGTAGGCAGGGGAGGCGGCAAGGACATAGTCGTAGAGCTGGGCGACATCGCGGGCGTTGGCGCGGAAGGCCGATGGCCGCAGCACCAACGGAATCGAAGCGTTTTCAAGATAGAGGTCCGGCGGGTTGTTGGGTGAAAAGACGCAAGCCGTCGCATCGCCGATCCGCAGCATGCCGGCCGGATAGGCGAGCGTTTCGGAAAACAGCCAGCCGATCACCGGCGTGGCGGTGAGCTTGTAGTACCAGGCGGTCGCGCCGCCAGGCCATGGGTGCGTGGCGGGCGCGAGGAAGACCAGACCCAATGTCTTTTCAGGATGCTGGCGGGCGAAGGCCGTGGTGATGGCGCCGCCGAAGGAATGCGCGACGATGACGGCCCTTGCGATGCCGAGGCGGTCCATCAGCGCGGCGATCGTATCGGCCTGCGCGGCCAGGGTCTCGTTGTCGCCACGCCGCGACCAGCCGAAGCCCGGGCGGTCGAGGAACAGCATTTCGGCGCGGCCCTCGAGCAGGGGCTTCAGCGGCAGCATCTGGTCCTTGAGGTTGGCGCTGGCGCCATGGATGAAGACGACAGGCGGCAGATCGGCGCCGGCGGGCGCCGGTATATGGACGTAGTGGATGCGCGCGCCGGCGATCTCGGCGAACGCGCCGACCGGCGGGCTGCGTCGCTCGATCGCCCAGGTGCCGGCGCGGGTGACGCCGGCCAGGGCAAAGAGGAGCGCGATGAGGAGGAGGAGGGCGGCGCCGATGAGGTTCATGCGGTGGAATACGACGGCGGGAGACGAATTGGTTCAGCGGTTGAGTGACTTTTGACACGTTGCTGGCGGTTTGGCGGCAGGAATCTGTCGGCCACCTGCGCACTGTCGCAAATCTTTGAGATCAGCCGGAAACGGCCCAGCCTCGTCCCCCGGAGTGAAGCCCTGTCGCGAAGACCCTGGTTTCCGCCTTGCGATCTGCTGATGAAAGCGGCCGCAGCCTTTCGCGCCAAGGACTAGTTCAGATTGATATCCCGGCTTGCCGACCGCATCGACACCGAGAAGCCGGCCAGCACGTCGAAAAGCGCGATGATCATCAGCGTGAAGAACACCGAATGCGCCGCGCCCTTCACTAGCAGGAACTCGACCAGGAAGGCGACGAAGACCAGCGTCGACAAGAGATGATCCAGGATCGAGGCATTCGTCGTGCGCACCGATTTCGAGATTTCGATGAAGAGGAAGATCAGCCCGATCAGCACCATCAGGTCACCGAGCGTCATCGAGAAGACGCCGCCCGACATCATGCGGAACGAGAACATCTCGGTCATCCAGGGATCGTCGCCGCCGCCGAACAATCCGAGCAGGCCGAGATTGTAGAGGACGAAGGGCACGATCAGCAGCGGGACGGCACCGAACATCTGGGCGACTCCAACGAGGGGACCCTTTGTAAAATCCGCGGCAGGCACGCCGTCAAGGTTTTTCGCCAGCGCGGCGAACACGCTCTAAGACCTAATGAAATAACGATGTCAGCCGGTTGCTCTGTCCCGCCAACGCGTGCGACCTTGCCCGAAAGGCTTGCCAAACAAAAAGACCGGCCAGAGGCCGGTCTTTTGAAAACGTCATCAACCGTGAAAGCTTCTCAGCTTTCCTTCGGCTCCAGGACCTGGCGGCCGCGATACATGCCGGTCTTCAGGTCGATGTGGTGCGGGCGGCGCATTTCGCCGGAATTCTTGTCCTCGACATAGGTCGGGGCCTTGAGGGCGTCGGCCGAGCGGCGCATGCCGCGCTTCGACGGAG
>RXJA01000516.1 GCA_003963455.1 Hyphomicrobiales bacterium | reverse complement strand
ATCACCACCGCGTCGAGCTCCTACAGCGAGCCCTACAATGTCGCGCGCCTGTTCGCCTCGCTCGACCATATCAGCGGGGGCAGGGCGTCGTGGAATGTCGTCACGTCGGCCATGGACGAGGAGGCGCGCAATTTCGGCCGCGACGGCAATATCGAGCACGCCTTCCGCTACCAGCGCGCCGCGGAATTCCTCGATATCGTCAAGGGGCTCTGGGACAGCTGGGAGGACGAAGCCCTGCTGTTCGACAAGCAAACCGGCTATTTCGCCGATCCCGACAAGGTCCATGTGCTCGACCATCGCGGCGCGCATTTCAAGGTGCGCGGGCCGCTCAACGTTTCGCGGCCGCCCCAGGGCCATCCGCTGATCGTCCAGGCCGGCTCGTCCGAGGACGGCAAGAATTTCGCCGCCGCCCATGCCGATGCGCATTTCGCCATCTACAGCACCAGGGAAGACGGCGTTAGATATCGTGAGGATATCAACCACCGTCTCGCCCGTCACGGCAGGCGGCCGGAAAGCTTCAAGATCCTGCCGGGCATCCTGCCGATCGTCGCCGCCTCCGAGGCCGAGGCGCGCGACAGGCAGGATTACCTGCAGACGCTGCTTCCGGACCGCGTCGGCATCGATCTCCTGTCGAGCTGGAGCGGTATCGACCTCTCGGCCTATCCGCCGGACGGACCGCTGCCGCAACTCCCCGACGAAAGCACCTTCAATGGCGGCCGCACCTCGCTCAACCGTGTCAGGCAGTGGGCCACGCAGAACCTGACCCTGCGCGAAATCGCGCGCAAACTCGCCAACAGCGGCTCGGTACCGACCGTTGCCGGCACGCCGAGGCAGATCGCCGACCAGCTCCAGGACTGGTTCGAGGCGGGTGCCGCCGACGGCTTCAACCTGATGTTCCCGCTGCTGCCCGAGGATTGGATCAATTTCGCCGAGCAGGTCGTGCCCGAGTTGCAGCGCCGCGGCGTCTTCCCGACCGAATACGCGCCCGGAACGCTGCGCGATCGCTTCGGCCTCGCCCGCCCCGCCAACCGTTTCGCCGAACAGCGCGCCAACACGCGCGCCGTGTCCTGAAGGAGAGCCGTCATGACCGTCGCGCCGAGATTGCAGCCGCGCGAAGCCACCGCGCCGCAATTGATCAATGTCCTGCACAGTCCGAAGCGCATCCGCGTCAAGTTCGGCGGCCGCGTCATCGCCGACAGCCGCAACGTGCTGGTGCTGCGCTCCAATCACTTCCTGCCGATCTATTTCTTTCCGCTGGCTGCGGTCGACCAGTCGGTGCTGAAGCCGTCGAAGCACGGCCAGCAGCATGCCGTCGGCGGCGAGACGAGATACTGGGATATCGAAGCCGGCGATAGGCGCGCCGCCGATGCCGCCTGGTCGTTCACGGCGCCGCCGGACGAGAACTTGGCGCCGCTCGCCGGCCGCGTCGCCTTCACCTGGAACCTCGTCGACCAGTGGTTCGAGGAGGACGAAGAGGTCTTCGTCCACGCCCGCGATCCCTATGCGCGCATCGACGTGCTGCAGAGTTCCAGCCATGTCGAGATCTGGTTCGACGGCGAGCCGGTCGCCGACAGCCGTCGTCCCGTGCTGCTGTTCGAAACGCATCTGCCGACGCGTTTCTATCTGCCGCCGGAAGATGTCCGGCTCGACCGGCTGAGGGCCTCGCTGACGAGGACCCGATGTCCCTACAAGGGCATCGCTTCCTATTGGTCGGGCGTGCTCAAGGACGGCTCGCTCAGCGAGGACATCGCCTGGGGCTATCGCGATCCGATCGCCGAGATACCGAAGATCAAGGGGCTGATCGCCTTCTTTCCGCAAGCGGTGGACCGCATCCATCTCGACGGCCAGCCGGTCTGATCCTGCCCCGTCGCTCATTTTCAAAACCATGATTTTCACAGAGGCTAAAATGACCAAACGCAACGAAATCGATACCCTTCGCAATCTCTCCGGCGACATCTGGAACGTCGCCGTCGACGAATACGCTGCCGGCTACCTGAAACGCCGCGATCTCCTGAAATACGCCGCGCTCGTCGGCCTGACCGGCTTCGCCGTCTCGCAAGGCCTCGGTTTCTCCGGCCAGGCCCGCGCCGCTGCCGCCGGCGGCACCGTCCGCGTCGGGCTCGGCCAGCCGACCAAGGCGATCGATCCGGTCACGATCACCGATGCGGCCAGCATCGGCGTTCTCAGCCAGGTCGGCGAATATCTGATCCTCGACGACCCCAAGGATGGGCTGCAGCCGAAGCTCGCTTTGTCCTGGGAAGCCGACGAGACGGCCAGGCGCTGGACCTTCAAGCTGCGGCCGGGCGTGAAATTCCACGACGGCCGCACCGTCACAGCCAGGGACGTGGTGGCGAGTTTCGAGCGCCTGGTCGATCCGAACAGCGGCTCCTCGGCGCTTTCGGCCTATAAGGGCATCCTGTCCAAGGGCGGCGCCAAGATCGTCGACGAGGAAACCGTCGCCTTCGATCTCGACCAGTCGAACTCGAATTTCCCGTTCTATGTCTCCTCCGACGTCTACAACGCCGTGATCCTGCCGGCCGATTATGCTGGCGACTTCGAGAAGAACTTCAACGGCACCGGCCCGTTCAAGCTGGAATCCTTCCGTCCCAAGCAGGGGGCCAGCTTCGTGCGCAATCCCGATTACTGGGGCGACAAGGCACTGCCCGACCGGGTCGAGATAAAATTCTTCGACGACGAGCAGGCGCAGGTCGTGGCTCTGCAGGCCGGCCAGCTCGACGTCATCCCGAGCACCACGCGCCTGGAGCTGGCGATCGAGGGCAACGCCAACTTCAAGCTGCTCAGCGTGCAGGCGAGTTCGCATGACGCGGTGCATCTCAGGACCGACCAGGCGCCGTTCACCGACAAGCGCGTCCGCCGTGCGCTGGCGCTCACCCTCGACCGCGAGGCGATCGTGAAGGGTCTGCTCAAGGGGCGCGCCATCGTCGGCAACGACACGCCATTCGCGCCGATCTTCCCTTCGGCCGATCCGTCGGTGCCGCAGCGCAAGCAGGACATCGCCGAGGCCAAGCGGTTGCTGGCTGAAGCCGGCGTGCCCAACGGCTTCGAGGTGACGCTGACCACCGAGCGCGCCTACGACATTCCCGACTACGCCGTGATCATCCAGAACTTCGCCAAGAAGGCCGGCATCGATATCAAGCTCAACGTGCTGCCGCAGGATGCCTATTACGGCTCGGCGACCTTTGGCAGCTCGCCCTGGCTGGATTCCAATCTCGGCATCACCGATTTCGGCCATCGCGGCACGCCCGACATCTTCCTCAACGCCACGCTGAAGAGCGACGGCGCGTGGAACGCCGCGCATTTCAAGAATGCGGACTATGACGCATTGCTGGTCGACTACGGCAAGGCCCGCGACCTGCAGGCGCAGCGTGTCGCCGCCGGCAAGATCCAGGCCCTGCTGCTCGACGAGACACCGGAGATCATCAGCTACTTCTCGCAATACAGCCGGATCGCCAGCGCGAAGGTCGAGGGCGTGCGCTTCACGGCGATCTCGCATCTGCTGCTCGATCGAGTTTCCTTCGTTCAGGCATGACGCGGAAACGTCAAACCGGCTGGGGTACCCGATGCTGACCGGCCGCGCCTTGTCGGCGCGCGTGGCCTCGCTGCTCCTCACTTTGTGGTTGGTCAGCGCGCTGGTCTTCCTCGCCGGGCAGGTCCTGCCCGGCGATGTCGCGCGCGTCATGCTCGGTCCCTTCGCCGACGCGCAGACCGTCGCGGCGCTGAACAGAGAGCTCGGCGCCGACCAGCCCATGCTTGTCCAGTATTGGCGCTGGTTCAGCGCGGCGCTCACCGGCGACTTCGGCACGTCGCTGTCCATGCGCGCGCCGGTCGCGCCCTTCGTTTTGGCAAGCCTCGCCCGCTCGGCGGCCCTTGCCGGCGTCATCCTCTTGTTTCTTGTGC
>RXJA01000360.1 GCA_003963455.1 Hyphomicrobiales bacterium | reverse complement strand
GTCGGTGTCGGAAAAATCGTAGGTGTCGAGCGCCTTGACCTTCAGCGTGCGGTCGCCGAAGGACACTTCGGTACCCTGGCTGCGCCGCGACGCCAGCGCCACGACCTCGCTCACCGGGAAGCCGCGCTCTTCCAGAATGTTGAGCATTTCGCGGCCCACATTGCCCGTGGCGCCGACTACCGCAACCTTGAAACTCATCGATATCTCCTGTCCCTCTCCGCTTGGTTGTTGGAGAAAACCCGCCGGCCTCATGCGGGTTCCGTCCCCCGGGCCGGACCCGGGAGAGGGTGGTTAGGCCAAGGGAATCACACCGTTTTGGTGGTGGTTTTTTTGGCCGTGGTTTTGCTGGAACGAGCGGACGCGTCGAAGCGCCCGGCCCAATGCATTACATTGTGGCTGGGGGCATCGAATGCAAGAAGAGCCATCAAGAGGCCGCGCATCGAAAGACGATCCCGTTCGACGCGGGCTTTTACGCGGTTTAATGAAAGAGTCAATCGGCAGCGCGCCGCTCTCCTTCTCCCGTCACTATACGGGGAGGGGCGGATGAGGGGCGGCGCGAACCTGCGATTGTTCGCTCTATCAACGAACCTATGATCGCCGGTGCTGCCCCTCACCTGCCTGCCGGCATCCTCTCCCCGTATAGTGACGGGGAGAGGGGGGCTCTCGCGAGCGGTTTCGCCAATAGTCAGCGTAGTCGCGCCCTGGTGCCGCCTGCTCTGTACAATGGCGGCCGCAAGAAGTAGGAACCACCCAATCGTCCGGCCTTGCGGCGCTTCAGCGCCCGCCGGCATCAGCCCATCGACGGGCCTATAGCAGCTCGGAATTCCGAAAGAAGAAAATGTCCAGTTTCGAAATGATCGTTCCTGCGCTGGCAGAGGCGCTGGAAAAGCGCGGCTATGCGGCGCTGACGCCGGTGCAGAAGGCGGTGCTGGACCCGGAGATCGGCGATGCCGACGCGCTGGTTTCGGCGCAGACCGGCTCCGGCAAGACCGTCGCCTTCGGCCTCGCCGTGGCGCCGACCCTGCTTGGCGGCGCCGAGCGGTTTGGCGATGCCGGCGCTCCACTGGGACTTGTGGTGGCGCCGACGCGCGAGCTGGCGCTGCAGGTTCGGCGCGAGCTCGAATGGCTCTACGAGCTGACAGGCGCGCATATCGCCTCCTGCGTCGGCGGCATGGACATGCGCACCGAGCGGCGCGCGCTGGAGCGCGGCGCCCATATCGTCGTCGGCACGCCCGGCCGGCTGCGCGACCACATCACGCGCGGCGCGCTCGACATGTCGGCGCTGAAGGCCGTCGTGCTGGACGAGGCCGACGAGATGCTCGATCTCGGCTTTCGCGAGGACCTCGAATTCATCCTCGACGCGGCACCGGCCTCGCGCCGCACGCTGATGTTTTCAGCCACCGTGCCGCGCTCCATCGCCACGCTGGCGAAGAGCTACCAGCGCGATGCCATGCGCATCTCGGCCGGCGGCGAGGAGAAGCAGCATCTCGACATCGAGTACCGGGCGCTTTCGGTCGCGCCGGCCGATCGCGAGAACGCCATCATCAACGTGCTGCGCTATTATGAGGCGGCCAATGCGATGGTGTTCTGCAACACGCGCGCCGCCGTCAACCATCTCACCGCGCGCTTCAACAACCGCAATTTCTCGGTCGTCGCGCTTTCCGGCGAGCTCAGCCAGAACGAGCGCAGCCACGCGCTGCAGGCGATGCGCGACGGCCGCGCCAAGGTCTGCATCGCGACCGACGTCGCCGCGCGCGGCATCGACCTGCCCAATCTCGATCTGGTTATCCATGCCGACCTGCCGAGCAACCCGGAGACGCTGCTGCATCGCAGCGGCCGTACGGGCCGCGCGGGGCGAAAAGGGGTGAGCGCGCTGATCGTGCCGGGCAATGCCCGCCGGCGCACCGAGCGGCTGCTCGCCAATGCGGGCCTGACCGCGACCTGGGCGAGCCCACCCTCCGCCGACGAGGTGCTGAAGCGAGATGACGAGCGCATCCTGGCCGACCCGGTTTTCGGCGAACCGGTGAAGGACGAGGAGCGCGGCTTCGCGGCGGCGCTTCTGGAGCGGCATGGCGCCGAACTGGTGGCCGCCGCCTTCGTGCGCCTCTGCCGGGGAAGCCGGTCGGCCCCGGAGGACCTGATCGACGTCGCGCCGTTCGCGCCGTCGAACCAGAAGTTCGCGCGCAGGGAAGAAACACCGGGCGGCAGGGAGGAAACATCGGGCCGCCGCGACGATTTCGGCGACAGCGTCTGGTTCTCGCTCTCGGTCGGGCGCCGGCAGAATGCCGAACCGCGATGGCTGATACCGATGCTGTGCCGCACCGCCGGCATGTCCAAGCGCGAGATCGGCGCCATCAAGATGCAGCCGGAAGAGACCTTCGTTCAGATCGCCGCCGACTGGGCCGACCGGTTCGTCGCCGCGATCAGCCCCGACCACAAGCTGCAGGGAAGCATCGCGGTCAGGCGCATCGACGGCACGCCGGACCTGTCGCGCGCCGGCTACCAGCCGCCAAAACCGGACAAGAAGCCGCATCGCGGCAAGGGCAACCACGGCGCGCCGAAGGACAGATTCGAAAAGCGCGCGCCATCGGGCGAGCAGCGATCGGAACGGCCGGTCGGCGCCGTCGAACAGAAGCCCTGGGCAAAGAAACCAGGTAAGCCAAAATTTGAAAACACCGGCAAGCCGAAGCCCAAGAAGGCCAGGAAACGGCCCGCTTAGGGCAATTCCAGGAAAAGTGTGCCGCGGTTGGATTCGGGCGACTTCGACCAAGCTGTCCTTAGGCCGGCGCGCACCGGCACCGGCCGTGACAGATCATCCCAGGAACTTGGCGATGATGGCGTCGCCCATTTCGGTGGTGCCGACTTCCTTCATGCCCGCCGAGAAAATGTCTTTCGTGCGCAGGCCGTCATCGAGCACGGCGGCGATCGCCGCTTCGAGCTTGTCGGCTTCCGCCACCATGCCGAAGGAATAGCGCAGGCACATGGCGAAGGAGGCGATCATCGCGATCGGGTTGGCGATGCCCTTGCCGGCGATGTCGGGCGCCGAGCCGTGCACCGGCTCATAGAGCGCCTTGCGCTTCTTGGTCTTGGGATCCGGCGCGCCGAGCGAGGCCGAGGGCAGCATGCCGATCGAGCCGGTGAGCATGGCGGCGATGTCGGAGAGCATGTCGCCGAACAGATTGTCGGTGACGATGACGTCGAACTGCTTCGGCCAGCGAACCAGCTGCATGCCGCCGGCATCGGCCAGCATATGGTCGAGCTTGACGTCGCTGTATTTGGCCTTGTGCGTCTGGGTGACGACCTCGTTCCACAGCACGCCCGACTTCATGACGTTGCGCTTTTCCATCGAAGTGACGTGGTTGCGACGTGTCCGCGCGAGCTCGAAGGCGACGCCCGAAATGCGCTCGATCTCGAACGTGTCGTAGACCTGCGTGTCGATGCCGCGCTTCTGGCCGTTGCCGAGATCGATGATCTGCTTCGGCTCGCCGAAATAGACGCCGCCGGTTAGCTCGCGCACGATCAGAATGTCGAGCCCCTCGACCACCTCCTGCTTGAGCGAGGAGGAGGCGGCCAGCGCCGGGTAGCAGATCGCGGGCCTGAGATTGGCGAAAAGCTCCATGTCCTTGCGCAGGCGCAGAAGGCCGGCCTCGGGGCGCACCTCGTAGGGCACGGCATCCCATTTCGGACCGCCGACGGCGCCGAACAGCACGGCGTCCGCCGCCATCGCCTTTGCCATGTCGGCGTCGGAGATCGCCGCGCCATGCGCGTCATAGGCGCAGCCGCCGACCAGCCCCTCGTCAGTGGCAAAGCCGCTGCCGAGCTTGTCGTTCATGGCCTTGATCAGCTTCTTCACCTCGGCCATGGCCTCGGGGCCGATGCC
>RXJA01000315.1 GCA_003963455.1 Hyphomicrobiales bacterium | reverse complement strand
CTTGGTGCCATAGGCCTTCGACAGGCCGGACATGTGATAGATGAACTGGCGAGCCACGCGCGCTTTCCCTGGAAACTGAAGTGTCAAGGTGGATGGGGGTTGCGCGCTATGTAGGCGATGAAGCGCCGTACGGCAATCGCTTTCGGCGCGCCGGCGACCGATCCCGGCGCTTTCGCGCGATCGGAGACCCAAACCCGTGTCTACAGCTTTTCGCCGCCGCCGTCGCTGGCGCGAAATCAGGGGTTAACCATTCGCCTTCAAAACGCTAATAGGTTTCAGAAATCGTGGCCATGCCCCGGTTTCGGGGAAAGATCGGATCGACGACGTGCTGAACGGTGCCCTGCTCATTGCCGAAGCGGTTCTCTATTTCGGCGCCATGGTCACGCTTTTCCGCTTCCGGCGCCGCATCGGGCTTGGTGTGTTCATCTGCGCGCTCGGCGTCATGCACTTCCTCGAAACCTATCTCGCCAGCGTCTTCTACGTCGCACTGCCGTTCGGAATGGTCTCGCCGGGTTCCGCCGTGCTCTTCTCGGGCAAGCTGGTGATGATCCTGCTGCTCTACATGAAGGAAGACGCGGCAACCGTCCGCCAGCCGATTTACGGCCTGCTGCTCGGCAACGCGCTGATGATCGGCCTGGTGCTGATCCTGCGCCTGCACGCGATAGCGCCGCTTCCGGACGGCCGGGCCCCCGATATCGCTTTCATCGACGAGATGGGCTGGCTCATGGTCTGGGGCACCTCGCTCCTCTTCGTCGACGCCATACTGATCATCCTGCTTTACGAGAAGCTCGGTGCTTACCTTCGTGACATGCCGTTCGTCCGCATCCTGGCATCGGTGGCGTGCGTATTGACCTTCGACCAGGCAGGCTTCTTCACCGCGCTGCATTTCGTCGCCGGCGCGCCGGTCGAGGTCTTCCTCGGCGGCTGGTTCGCCAAGCTGGGCGCCGCACTTGCCTACAGCGCCATGCTCGTCGCCTATCTCAGATGGATCGAGGACAACGACGTCGCCGTGCCGCGCGGCCTCTCCGACATTTTCGACACCCTCACCTACCGCGAACGCTATGAGGCCCTGATCAAATATGTCGGCCGCGACGGTCTCACTGGCCTACTGCACCGCGGCAGCTTCGACGCCGATGGCGAGTCCGCGGTCTCGGCGGCCATCAGGATGGGCAAACCGCTCAGCCTGCTCATCGTCGACGTCGACCATTTCAAGTCGATCAACGACCGCTTCGGCCACGCCGAGGGCGACAAGGTGTTGAAATCGATGGCCGCGCTGCTGGTCGAGACGATCGGCGGCAACGATATGGTGTTCCGGATCGGCGGCGAGGAATTCGCCATACTGACACAGCAGGCGCACGCGCCGGCCAGGCTGCTGGGCGAGACCATCCGGAACGCCACGAAGACCTCGGCCCATACCGGCCGCTTCAACATCACGGTGAGCGCCGGCGTCTCCACCGTCAGTGAGACGACGCGCAGCCTCGCCGACATTTTCGCGCTGGCCGACCAGCGCCTCTACAAGGCCAAGTTGAGCGGCCGCGACCGCGTGGTCGGTGAACCAGGCAGCGAGGCTATTATCATCCAGGCGGCGCCAAGAATGGCCTGATCGAGCAGCGCCTGCCTATTGGAACCCGATGGCGTCGACGGTGCCCTTCGGGCAACCGGCCTTGGCCGTTGGCGCGGATGCCAGCAGGAGATCGGCGAGCTTGCTGTCCGGGCCGATCGGGCCTGACAGGCCGAGCGTGATCTCGCCGATCAGACGCCGGCCGCTCGATGGGTCGACCAGGCAGGAGACGCGCACACGGTCCCCGGCGCCGGCGCCGAAGGCCTGGTTGAAGGCGCCGCGGATCTCGTCCGAGGTCAGTTGCTTGCCGATGTTCTTGGTGAAGAGATCGCGCACCGGGGAGGCGTTCACCGCCCGCATCAGGTTGAGCGCGTCGGCGAAGTACTCCTGCTGGCTCTTGCCGTAGCACGTGCCGTGCTTGATCCATTCGTGGCGCTCCAGCTTGGAGGCCGTGCCCGGCATCACCTCGTCGAGTTCGGTGCGCGTGTTGGCATCGAGATTGACCGGCGGCAGGTCCCCCCAATGCGCCGGATTGTCGTTGGACTTGTCGCCCGCCGACACCTGGCAATAGAAATTGCCGTTCGGCTGCGGCCACAGCCCGTGCAGCGTAAAGTGCGAGGCATCGAACTCGGCGGGGTTCTGCGCCTTGCATTCGGGCTTGCTTGCCTTGGTCTCGCAAAAAGCCGGCTGCCAGCTCAGCGCAAAGACATATTCGGGTTTCCCGGAAGCCGACGTCGGCTTGGTCTGGCCCGAAGGCGTAGGCGCGGTTGCCGCGCCGCCGGTGACGTGGCCACAACCGATCTTCACCCAGCGCCGCTCGGGATCGGCGCCCGGCACCTGGACGAGATAATGGGTGGGCTCGTCCTTGTTGCCGGCAAGAAGCTGGTAGCTCTGCCCGGCTGCGGTCGAGACGTTGCCGGGATTCTTGCCGCTCTTGATGGCCTGCGTCGCCGGGCAGGCGCTGTCGGCGACGAAAGTGCCGCTCATCTTCACATCGGCATGCGCCGCGCCGGCGCTGGCCAGAGCCAGCAACATCGAACCCCACAATGCCCAAACCCGCATCCCGCTCTCCCCGGCGATCATTGAACCGTATTGGATTCGTCACACTAGAACAGGCGACGTGTCAGAATTGCGATCTTTTTCATCATGCGAAAAACTATCCCCAGATGAGCGCTTGCATTGGCGCGTTCGCAAGTGCCCCTGAGTGCCTCGGCTCGACTACCGGATTGCCGGCGCGTCGTACCCGCAAGCGCGCTCATCCACTTGACGACGGCAAAGGCCTCGCCCAACAGTCGGCTAGAGCATGATGCCGAAAAGTGTGACGCGGTTTTCGGACGCCATCATGCTCTATCTCTTAGGTTTAGAGGCGGATGATTTCAGGTCGATTCGACCCGAAATCATCCGGCTCTGGGGAGCGAGACATGCCATTCGACAGAAAGACCAGGCTGGCCTCACCGACCGGGGCCGACCTCAACCTCTATGTGAAGGAAGCCGCGGGAAAGCCGCGCGCCGTGATCCAGATCAACCATGGCCTGGCCGAGCATGCGGCGCGCTACGCCCGCTTCGCCGACTTCCTCAGTCCACGAGGTTTTCACGTCTATGCCCATGACCATCGCGGCCATGGCGCGACGAAGGCCGCCGACGCGCCGCTCGGCAGATTCGCGGACAGCGACGGCATCGCCAAGGTGATCGCCGATGTCGGCGCCGTGCATGACCTCATCGCAAGCGAGCGTCCGGGCCTGCCGGTCATCGCCTTTGGACATTCGCTGGGCGCCTCGATCGCGCTGAACTTTGTGCTCCGCCATTCCGAACGGGTCCATGCCGCGGCGATCTGGAACGGCAATTTCTCGCAAGGCCTGCTCGGTCAGCTGGCGCTGCTGATCCTCGGCTGGGAACGGATGCGGCTGGGCTCCGACGTGCCGTCCCGCATTCTGCCCAAACTCACCTTCCAGGCCTGGGGCAAGGCGGTTCCCAACCACCGGACCTTGTTCGACTGGCTGTCGCGCGACCCCGTCGAAGTCGACAAATACATCGCCGACCCGCTCTGCGGCTGGGATGCCTCGGTCTCGATGTGGCGCGATGTGGTCGAGATGGCGTTGCACGGCGGCAGGGATTCGAGCTTTTCCGGCGTTCGGCGTGACCTCTTCGTCAACCTCGTCGGCGGCGAGAAGGACCCGGCATCGGACCATGGCAAGGCGGTCCATCAGCTGGCAAAGCGCATGCGGGCAATGGGTTTTTCGAATCTGGTTTCAAAGGTTTACGCCGAGACCCGCCATGAAAGCCTGAACGAGATCAACCGCGACACCGTCATGAACGACTTCGCCATCTGGGCCGAC
>RXJA01000495.1 GCA_003963455.1 Hyphomicrobiales bacterium | reverse complement strand
CAGCGCCAGGCCGAAGGCCGCCGTGGTTTTGCCCTTGCCCGGCCCGGTATTGACGATCAGCAGCCCTTTCTCGATCGTCTTGCCGGCGACCTCGGCATCCTGCACCGCCTTGCGCTTGGCCATCTTGGCGCGATGGCGCTCGGCGTCCTTTTCCACGATTTCGGCCATGTCATTTCACCCTGAGCGGCAGCCCCGCCACCATCATGAGAACGCTGTCGGCAGCGGCCGCGACCTGCTGGTTGAGCCGGCCCGCAGCGTCGCGGAAACGGCGCGCCAGCGCATTGTCGGGCACGATGCCGAGCCCGACTTCGTTGGAGACCACGAACCACGGCCCGCGCGGCCGCGACAGCGCGTCCTCGAGCCGCCGGCATTCGGCCTCGACATCATGCTCGGCCAGCATGTGGTTGGTGAGCCATAGCGTCAGGCAGTCGATCAGCACCGGCTGATGATCCGGCAAGGCCTCGATCGCCTCCACCAGATCGAGCGGCGCATCGATGGTCACCCAGCCTTCGCCGCGCCGCGACCGATGCAGCGCGATACGATCGCGCATTTCATCGTCATAGGCTTGCGCCGTGGCGATATAGGCCCAGGGCGACGGAAAGGCCGTCGTCAGGCTTTCGGCATGCGAACTCTTGCCCGAGCGCGCGCCGCCCAGGACAAAGGTCAGCTTCCGATTGGAAGCCTTATTGCCGCTCGCGGCTGTCGCCCCGGTCATTTCCTGCCTTTGCCCTTGAATGAATCTTGCGGCGGCCAACAGGCCGACGGCGCGCGACTTTAGGCAGAAGCGCCATGGCCGGCAAACCAATTTCCGCCCTGTCCCGGCGCGATTGCGGCAAGCCTCTCGGCGCTAGGAAGCGGCGATCCGCGCCGCGACGAGCTGCTGCAATCGCCATAGATGAGCGTCATGGATGCCGCGCTGCTCCAGGTTTTTCACCGTGTTGTAGAGATAGTCGGCGCCCGAGCCCCAATGACCGCAGGATGTCGCCAGCCTCTCGACAACCGCTTCCTCGCTTAAGGGGCCGGCATAGGTGGTGCCTTGGCGGTTGATGACGAAGGCCAGCGCCCGCAACGGACCGCCATCGCTCGTCAGATTGAGCAGACGCGGATGATAGCTGGTCGGCTTAAGCGTCACCTCTCGCCGCAGGATCTTGTCGAGTTGCTCGCGCCTGTTGCCATCGCCGAGCCGAAAGGCGACGCCCTTGCATTGCCCGCCACGATCCAGCGCCATCATCAGGCCCGGACTTTCCTTGGTGCCGCGCCAACGCGTCATGTTCATGCAGAAGGATCTGTGCCAGCCGCGCAGCAGGGCCACCTGCTCCTCGACATGCTCGATCTCGGGCTTCCAGATCAGGGAACCGTAGCCAAACAGCCAGAGCGGTTCGGAGGCTGGAAGCTGGGCCTCCAGCATGCGCGCCATTGCGTCATAGTCGGCATCATCCAGATGCGCGGCATCGGGATCCGGCCCCGCATCATCGACCGCCCGAAAGCAGCGGGCGACCAATTCCTCGGTGAGCGACATGGTTCTTGGCGGCATGCGCGTGACCTTAAGGCCCCCGCGCCGGCGCTACAATCCGGGCGGGCCGGCAATTGACAACGACTTTGCCCGGGTGTCGGCTATTCGCAGCCAGGGAGAAGCCGATGCAGCCCAATCCGAGCGAGCGCGATCCATACAACGGTCTGACCAGCCTTCAGCCGACCTTGCCGTCGGCCGCTTATTGGGCTGCGGATGCTTACCAGAGAGACATGGACGCCATCTGGTACCGAAGCTGGCTGATGGTCTGCCGCGAGGCCGATCTCGCCGAGCCCCTCGCCTTCCGCACGATCCGCATCGGCTCGCAGGAGATCGTCGTCCTGCGTGACGAGACCGGGAACCTGCGCGCCTTCCACAACACCTGCCGGCATCGCGGTTCGCAGCTTTGCCAGGAAAGCGCCGGGCGGCTGAAGGCCAGGCTGCTGACCTGCCCCTACCATGCATGGTCCTACTCGCTGCGTGGCGATCTCGTGCGCGTGCCCTCGAAGTCGCTGCCAGACGGCTTCGACAAGGCCGATTATCCGCTCTACCGCGTGGCCCTCTCGGTCTGGCGCGGCTTCGTGTTCATCAATCTCGCCGGGGATCCCGAGGGCTCGGCCGAAACCTCCTTCGATCCCGCCTCGGGCGACCTTTCCAATTGGCCGCTGGAGACGCTCGTCACCGGCCACAGGCTGACAAAGGTGATGAACTGCAACTGGAAGATTTTCTGGGAGAACTTCAACGAATGCCTGCACTGCCCGGGCGTGCACAAGGACCTGTCGCGGCTGGTGCCGATCTATGGCCGCGGCCTGATGGCAAGGCATGACGATCCCGAATGGGCGCGCCACGCCGACAATGACGATCCGGAATTCTCCGGCCGCCTGCGCGCCGGCGCCGAAACCTGGTCGCGGGATGGCCACGTCCACGGCCCGGTGTTTTCCGGTCTGACCCCGGCGGAGCGCGCCGCCGGCCAGACCTATGCCACGTCCCTGCCCTCGATGTTCATCGTCGGCCATGTCGATTATGTGCGCATCGTGCGGCTCTCTCCGCTCGGCCCCGAGCAGACCGAGCTCGCCGCTGAATGGCTGTTCGCGCCGGATGCGCTGGCGAAGACCGATATTGACAACATCGTCGCCTTCGGAACTCAGGTGCTCGAGGAAGACGCCGCGATCTGCGAGGTCAATCAGAAGGGGCTACGTTCGATGCGCCACGAGGCCGGCGTGCTGATGCCGGAAGAATACGGCCTGCACCAATTCCACGATTGGGTGCGCGGATGTCACGCGGCGCTCCAGCCCCAATCAAAATGACTTCGGCAGATAGCGCCAGGTGACGAAGCCGCAGAAGGCGGCCAGGATGCCGAGCGTGACGAACACCGATCCCAGGCCGAAGAAGGTGAGCACCACCGAATAGACGAGCGGCGGCGTCAGCTCGGAAAAATCGAGATAGGTGCGGTAGACCGCCGCCATCTGGGCTTTTTCGTAGGAGCGCACCGAGCGCATGAAGGCCGTCGAGCCGAGCGCGTCGAGCGCGATGGTGAACAAGGCGCCGAACAGCAGCAGCGCTCCGGTGAGCAAAGGCGCTGCCTCGCCGACACCGCCCGCCGCAAACAGCATGGCAGCCATGGCGAAATAGGCGAAGGTCATGACCCGGCGCCCGCCGAAACGCCTGCCCGCCCTGCCCCAGAAGATTGCCATGAACAAAAGCGCATTGCCGGCCGAAACCAGCAATCCGCCGGCGAGTTCGCCCTGGCCGGTGATCACCATGAACAGCGGACCGTAGACGAAGAAGGTGGTCCAGAAGCAGGAGCGGCCGAAGGCGATCAGCCAGGCAAGCCTGAGCCTCGGCTGCCTCACGAAGCGGCCGATGTTGGCGAGCGGGTTGGCGGGGCGCGACTTGCCGGGCCGGATCGACTGGTTGTCGGTCAAGCGGTAGAACCAGAACAGGCAGAGCAGCGCCAGCGCAAAGACCACGACCGCGCCATGCGCGGCATAAATGCCGAAATGCGTGTAGAGGAAGATGCCCAGCGTCGGCCCGCCCGTCCAGGCAAACATCGACCAGGCCATGCGCAGCGATTCCGCCTGCATGAAGTCTGTCTTGCGGATATGGTCCATGATGTAGAGGTTGAGCGTGATCGACAGCGCGCTGGCCCCCATGACGCGGCAGAGCATGCCGGCAATCTGTCCAGGCAGCGTGTGGGTGACGAAGAAGGCGGAGCCGATCGCCAGCAGCACGCAGCCTGCCGTGTAGACCCAGCGCCGCGCGAAGCGGCGGATGAGCATCGGCATGAACAGCGTGACCGAAAGGCCCATCACCGACACGATGGTGTAGAGGATCGAGACGATCCGCTCGTTGTGCAGGATCTCGTAGGCCTGGATCGGGATCACGCTGGAGATGGTGGC
>RXJA01000144.1 GCA_003963455.1 Hyphomicrobiales bacterium | reverse complement strand
GGCCCTGCGGCGGACAGCAACTCAGGGGGAAAACTGTAACCCATCTATCCGGTTCAAACTGTTACCCATCTATCGGCTGGACAGAAGGGCGGATGAGGGGCAGCGCCGACCTATGAGCAATCGCGCCAAAGTCACGCTGCGGCCCGCTGTCGACGCCGACGCCGCAGCCATCGCCAGGACGATGCGCGCGTCACTGAACACCTTCGCCTGGATGCCGGTGCTGCATACGCCGGAAGAGGACCTGTTCTTCGTCCGCGATATCCTGCTGCCGAAGCAGCATGTAACCGTCGCCGTTGCCAGTGAACGCATCGTCGGCTTCATTGCCGTCAACGGCGATTGGGTCGACCAGCTCTATCTCGATCCGGCCTGGACCGCGCAAGGCATCGGCAGGCGTCTGCTTTCCCAGGCCACCGTCTCCATGCCGTTGATCAAATTGCACTGCTTCCAGGCCAATACCGGCGCCCGCCGGTTCTACGAACGCCACGGCTTTCGCGCTGAAGCCCTCGGCGACGGCTCGAACAATGAGGAAGGCCTGCCGGATATTCTCTATGTGCTCAAGCGCTGAGCTCCGGCACCGCTCTCAGCCGTCAAATGCCGCAGCAGCTCCATCGCTTCTTCCGCCCTTTCGGCGGGCACGAACAGATGGTCGTGATAGAAGGCCGAGACCGGATTGACGCCCATGCCGGCCTTCCCCAGCCGTGTCGTGATGGCGGCGAGGAAGCCGACGGCTTCGAGCGAGGAATGGATGTCGAGCGTGATCATCCGGCAGCGGAACGTGCTGGCGAGGCCGGCTGCGCTCGCCTGGCTCTCGGCCAGGATCAGCGTCGTGCCCTCGCGCTCGACAAAGCGCATGACCGGCTCCGGACCCTCCGGCAAGGGTGCGCCGGGCGGCAAGGTCGCGAAGACATAGACTTCCGGGCAAAGCCGCGGCGTCATCGATGCCAGCAGCTTTTGCAGATCCGTCTCGCCGCTCATGTCTTCCTCCCCCGGGATGCGGGTGGCGCTGTTTCTTGTCTTGACGCAATTCCGGGCGAGTGGCTACGGCGAAGTCGCCGAACCTGAACCGTCTTTCCTCGAATTGCTCCGGGCGACGTTCGGCGGCTCTGCCTGAAACGTCTACAGCCGCTTGGACGACATGGCGATGTCGCTGGCGGCTGAGCCGCGGGTTCGTTATCGCCGTAGAGACATAACGGTTCGCAAAAGGTTCATCCGATGATCGTCCGCCCGCGCCCGACATTCCTGCAGCTGTTCTTCATCATGCGCGGCTCGGTGGTGCCGCGCATCCTGCCGCAGATCTTCGGCTTCGCCATCTATTCGGCGATCATCCTGCTGCTGGCGCGGCAATTCCATCTCGATCTCAGCGCCTTCAGCATCGCGCCTTTCGGGCTCGTCGGCGTGACGCTGTCGATCTATCTCTCGTTCCGCAACAACGCCGCCTATGACCGCTGGTGGGAGGCGCGCAAGCTCTGGGGCGCGCTGGTTTTCGAGATCCGCAACCTGGCGCGCGCCACCACCAGCCTGATCGGTGATCGCACCGAGCAGCGCGCGCTTCTGATGGAGGCGCTTGCCTTCTGTCATCTGCTGCGCGGGCAATTGCGGCGGATCGACAGCAAGCAGGATGCCCGCGCCTTCGTCGGCGACGAGGTCGACAAGGCCGCCGCCCGCGTCAATCCGGCCGAAGACATGGTCCGCCGCATGGGGCGGCGCGCCAATGCGCGGCGCGAGGCGGGCGCGCTCGACCCGATCGGCTTCCGCATCCTCGATGAAAGGCTGGCCGCGATCGCCGCCATCCAGGCCGGCTGCGAGCGGATCGCCGGCACGCCCCTGCCCTTCGCCTACACGCTTCTGCTGCACCGCACGGCCTATGTCGTCTGCCTGCTTCTGCCGTTCGGCCTGATCTCGACCACGGGCTGGGCGACGCCGCTGTTCACGGCGCTGATCGCCTACACCTTCTTCGGCCTCGACGCGTTGTCGGAAGAGCTCGAGGATCCGTTCGGCATCGAGGCCAACGACCTTGCGCTGGACGGGCTCTGCCGCGTCTGCGAGATTTCCGTGTTCGAGGCGCTGGACGAGACGCCGCCGAAGATGATCGCGGCCGACAAGTTCTACTTCTCGTGACCACAGGCGCTCCGTCCATGCCAGGGCGGAGCAGGAGCGAAGCGGCGCGTAGATCCGGGGTCCTGTGTCGTCGGGCCAGAATAAGGATCGCTTGGCTGGAACTTCATCCAGTGGCACTGCACGGGGATTTTGACCGGTTGGAGATTGGCCGAAACGCTCATCGCGATCGTCATTCTATGGTCTGCGCCGCGTCGCTTCGCTCCTTGCTCCGCCATAGAATGACGAGGTTGGGGCGGTTTCGAAGACGTGTAGGATCGCGGCATGTTCCTCCGTCCTTGGATCGAACCCGGCAAACAGTCGGTATTCGCACCCAGGAGGGAAACATCCATGAGCATTTCCGAAGCCATGCCTGTCTCGAATGGCGCTTTGTGGGCAGGACGCGTGCTCAGCGCCGTCGTCGTCCTGTTCATGATCTTCGACGGCGTCATCAAGCTGCCACCGCTCTATATCGTCACCCAGACGATGGCCGAGCTTGGCTGGCCGGCCGATCCGAACATCTCGCGTCTGATCGGCGTCATCGGGCTGATCTCGACCGCGCTCTATGCACTGCCGCGCACCTCGGTGCTCGGCGCCATCCTGCTCACCGCCTATATGGGCGGCGCGATCTCGACCCATGTGCGGATCGGCAACCCGCTCTTCTCGCACACGCTGTTCGGCGTCTATCTCGGCGTCATCCTGTGGGGCGGGCTCTATCTGCGCGACGCGAGAGTGCGGGCGCTGATCCCATTCAGCCGCTAAGAGAGGAGGACGATGGCGGCCGCTTCTCCTTCGTTTCCGCAAAGCGCGTCGATGAGCGGCAAAATCAAGAAACTTCAGAGGTATAGATGAGTGCCGGCGCCAGCTGAGTCGGAATTTCCATTGTCGTCGGGATCAATTTAGCCGTCTGCGAGTTAAGGACTCGGCGGCGAGGACGGCGACCCGCGTGAGAGAGGAATAACAATGAAGAAAGCAATTACCATTCTGGCGCTGACGATGGCCTTGGGCGCCTGCTCGCAAACGGAAAAGGGCGCGGCAATCGGCGGTTTGGGCGGCGCGGCGGTTGGCGCCGCGGTGGCAGGCGATCCAGTGCAGGGCGCCGTTGTCGGCGGCGCGGTCGGCGCGGTGGCCGGCGCGCTGATCGGCCATGCCAGCGAAAGCGGCCAGTGCCGCTATCGCGACCGCTACGGGCGCGTGTATGTGGCGCGCTGCCCGTCCGGCTATTGAGAAACAGCCAAGGCCGAACAAAAACGGCGGGCATCTGCCCGCCGTTTCCGTAGTTGAGAAGGGCCGTGATTACTCGGCGGTGGCGGCCTCGGCCGGCGCGGTCGCTGCGGCGGCGGCAGCGGCTGCATCTTCCTGGGCCTTCTTCAGCAGGGCGGCACGCTCCTGCGCCTTCTTGCCGGGCAGCGCCTTGTTCGGGTTCGAGCGGGCTTCGCGCTTGGCGATGCCGGCCTCATCGAGGAACCGCAACACGCGGTCGGTCGGCTGGGCGCCGTGCGACAGCCAGTGCTTGACGCGGTCGGCGTCGACCTTGACGCGCTCGCCGTCCTTCGGCAGCAGCGGGTTCCACGAACCCAGCGCCTCGATGAAACGGCCGTCGCGCGGCGAACGGGCGTCGGCAACGACGACGTGGTAGTAGGGACGCTTCTTCGACCCAGCGCGGGCCAGTCTGATCTTCAGTGCCATTCTTTTCTCCTAAAAGCTCTGATTTCGTTGATGTGGTTGCGGCTGTCTTTATTGTTTGCGCATGCCGTTATCCCAAAACCGCCAAGCACTTTTGGGCGGCATGCACCGGTCAGCCGGTTTTCGTCACGCCGTTGTTGGCGGCGATCTG
>RXJA01000563.1 GCA_003963455.1 Hyphomicrobiales bacterium | reverse complement strand
TCCTTCATGATCAGAAGGTCTTCGCCATTGAGCTTGACTTCAGTGCCCGACCACTTGCCGAACAGGATGCGGTCGCCGGCCTTGACGTCCAGGGGAACCAGCTTGCCGCTCTCGTCGCGGGCGCCGGAGCCGACGGCGATGATTTCGCCTTCCTGCGGCTTTTCCTTCGCCGTATCGGGGATGATGATCCCGCCGGCGGTCTTGGATTCGGATTCGACCCGGCGAACGACCACGCGGTCATGAAGCGGGCGGAACTTCGACTTTGCCATGTTTTCTTCCTCGAATGAGAACGGTGAGAACTGTTCCTCCATCCGGCGGGAGCCGGATATGAGTTAGCACTCACTTGAGGTGAGTGCTAACGTGGCGCTGAAATAGGCTGGCGCCATGCCAGAGTCAAGGCGCGCGCAAGGGGCAAGCGGCGCGAAATTTTTCTCAGACCTCTTCGCCCTGCGGAAAGCCGTCGATGCCCGGAGGTTGCACAGCGTGCGTTGTTGGCGTCAGTTGCCGAGGCGCAGACCGATTTGCTTGGTTTCAAAATCAAGCAGCAGGCTGTTCTTCTCGAAATATCGGATCCCGACGATGTTATGAGGAAGACCGGGGATGAACTCCACCTCGGGATTGTAGGTGGTCTTGAAGCTCCAGTCCTCCTGGCCATCGGCTTTTACAAGGATTTTCGCACCGGCACCGAGGGATGAATAGGGCTGCGATGCATCGGCTGAAACCATAATCGTAGAGTTGCCTGTGTCGTAGAGCGTCGGGCGGCATTTGGGTTCAGATCCCCACGAGATACAGGCGTCGATGGTGGGAAAATTGTAGCGCCTATCGGCTTCTTTCCACCTTTGAATTTTGAAATCCTTTTTGACATCTGCCGGCACGCCGATGTGAAGCGCCTCTACTTGCGGACAGTTGCCGTCTTCGTTCGTGCAGACCTTCCAATTGGCGCCGATCGGAGAAAGGTAGTAACCCCTGTCCAGGCCGGCCCCAACATTCACAAGCATTAGCGGTGATTTGATCATCCGATCTGGCCCGCCTCCACCAACGGGAGAAATACCGAAAATACCCTTAGGCCAAAGCCGCCCCCCAACGATTTCCCCGTTATTGTGCCTGACTACTTTGTAGCGGATGAGGAATGGGATTGTGGTGTCCGTGGAAACTGGGGAAGTCGGGGAGCCAAAAGTCACACGGGCGTAAGCGACATTGCCGTAGTCGTCATAGGTCCCGTAGTTCATAACCGCTTGCTGAGTGCTGACCTTTATCCCGTCTATGTCCTGGTCCTGCGTGATGTTTATCCCACCGTCGGAACACATACGGGCTGGCAGCACCGATTTGCAATCGATTGTCATTCCGCTTGACCCGGTGTCCAGTAGCAGCGGTTGGTTCACTGCGTGATTGCCGAGCGAAAGGACTTTCACGTAAAGCATGCGGATATTTTTGGGCCTTCCGGGGTACTCCAATTTGATCAAGGGAACCTGCGCGGGAAGCTCGTTGGCGCTGCCTGGGCGGGGCAGCAAGAGCAGTGTAAACGCTAGCGTGGACAGTACTGTCGCGAGAACTCTCAATTCGCCCACCCACTCTTTGGCCAACAAATTTCAATGAGGCCGAAAATGCATTGCCGCCACGGGCTTTGCAATCGCGTGAGCCCCCGGCCTGCCAAACGGAATTTGCTTCTGGGTAGGTTCAGCGCCTCGGCGCCCGCAGCACCAGCAGGGGACAGCGCTCGGCGAGCCCGTACGTACCGGTCGAGGCCAGCAGGACATCATCGAAGAAGGTCCGGGCTTCCCCGATGAGCGCGGCAGCGGGGGCGAAGCTGTAGATGGCGGACGAGTTCCGATAGACGTCGATGGTTCCGATGACCGGCAGTTCCCATCCCGTTAGAGCCGAAAGTTCCTCGCGGTCGGGAAATATCTTGTCGAATTGTTCGAGGATGCCCGTAACCGGTATCGTGTAATCAGGCGCGCCGCCGATCGCGGTCATGGCCACGCGCCATTTGAGCTCGTGGAAGGTCGAAACGCCGCCGCTCAGCGCGAGGGAGCGGACATCCTTCGGGTCGTCGCGGGTTTCGGGAGAGGCGTAAAGCCTGATGGCGGCGCGTCCGTCTGCTTTCAGCGCACGCGCGAGCGACGCGAACAGTCTGCGTCTGAGGTCGGCGGCGCCGATGACCGACAGGCATCCGTCGCCGATCAGCGCATCGATGCCCGCCTCGTCGAACGGCAGATCGAACCAGTCGCCTCGCACCGCCTTGCGCGTATCGGTGTCGCCCGGCCAGATGCCGGCAATCATGTCGGGAGACTCGTCGACCGATGTCATTGCCGCGCCAAGCCCGGCCAGCTCCGGCGTGACGCCGAGCATGACGACGTGCGAGCAGGCAAGCTCGAGCTCGCGATCGTAGGCCTGGACGACTTCCACTGGCGGCCTGAGCGGCGAGCCGAGCAACTGCCAGTGCTTGCGAATTGCATTCCAATGTTGCGTCATGCAAAACCCCCCGGTTCCACGCGATTGTCGAGTATCCGACGCGCGCGTGGAAACCAAGGGGGCGCATGGCACGTATCGCGGTCATTACGCATGAATTCGACCGGTTCCAGGGCCGGCGCGGCCTGCTGCTGCGCCGCGATAGCCCGTATATGCTCTTCGACCTGCTGGAGGTTCTGAATCGTCGCGGCCATTCAGTGCAGATATTGAAAGGCACTTCGGCGAAACCCGCCGCCGACATCGCTGTGCTGCATCTCGACGTGACGGTGACGCCGCCGGAGTATGTCGACTATGCGCGCCGCTTTCCCTTTTGCCTCAACCTCGGCGCCGCCGACATTTCTAAACATCGCGTCAGCGGCGCCGCGATTGGCCGGGACGATGACTGGCAGGGGCAGGTCATCGTCAAGAGCGGCCTCAACCATTGGGGAACGCCGGAACAGCAACTGAACCGGCGCGCGCGGCGCGCCGGCAGGCCGGAACCGTTTCCCGGCGTCGAACCTTTCGAAAGATACGAGATCCATACCTCGCTGGCCGACGTTCCAGTCGAGGTGTTCGAGCGCCGGGATCTGATCGTCGAGAAATTCATTCCGGAGCCGGAGCCGGACGGTTTTGGCGCCCGGTTCTGGCTGTTCTGCGGCGAGCGCGAGCGCTGCACGCGCCATGTCTCGCCGCAGAGCCTCGTCAAGGGCGACGACACGATCCGCCGCGAGGCGGTTCCGGTGCCCGACGAGCTTCGCGCGCTGAGGAGCAAGCTCGGCTTCGACTATGGCAAGTTCGATTTCGTCATGCATGAGGGCAGGGCGGTGCTGCTCGATGCCAACAAGACGCCTGGACGTGCGCGCAACCTGTCGAGCTTCATCGCCGCCGGCAACGCCAATCTTGCCGACGGCTTCGAAGGGCTGATCCGTAAGGTCAGCTAGATGTTCATGCCGCCCGACACTTCGATGCGCTGGGCGTTGACCCAGCGATTGTCGTCCGACAGCAGCGAGGCGATCATCGGCCCGATGTCGTCGGCGACGCCCGCGCGGCCGAGCGCGGTGACGCCGGCCACCATGCGGTTGATCTCGGCATTGTCGCGCACATGGCCGCCGTTGAAGTCGGTGGCAATCGCGCCCGGCGCCACGGTGTTGGCGGTTATGCCGCGGGCGCCGAGCTCCTTGGCGAGGTAGCGCGTGAACACCTCGATGCCGCCCTTCATCATCGCATAGGCCGAGGAGCCGGGAGCGGCGAAGCGGGCGAGCCCGCTCGAGATGTTGATGATGCGGCCGCCATCGTTGATCAGCGGCAGCAGCGCCTGGGTGAGGAAATAGACGCCCTTGAGGTGGGTGTTCATCAGAATGTCGAACTCCTCCTCGGTCGTCTCGGCGATCATCTTGCGCAGGCCGGTGCCGGCATTGTTGACGAGATAGTCGAAGCGGTCGCGCTGCCAGGTTTCCCGGAGCGTCTTCTTCAACGCCGCGACGAAGGCCGGGAAGGTGGCGATGGCGCCGGCGTCGAGCTCGAGTGCCGCTGCGCGGCCGCCGGCGGCCTCGATCTCGGCGATCGCGGCCTTCGCCTCATCGGCGCGCGAGCGGTAGGTGACAATGACGTCGACACCCTTGCGGGCGAGGTGGAGCGCGGTGTTGCGGCCGAGGCCGCGGCTGCCGCCGGTGATGAGGGCGATCGGACGGATGGTCATGGCGAAATCTCCTTCTGTTTGGCTGCAGATGCATATACTCGACTGGGAGGTCGATATAATCGGGCATGGATTGCCAACACTATTCAGTCTGTGCGAACAATCCGTCATGGATCGGTTTGACGGCATGCGGCTTTTCACCCGCGTCGTGGAACGGCGCAGCTTCACAGCGGCCGCCGCCGATCTCGGCCTGCCGCGCTCCAGCGCCACCGCCGCGATCAAGCAACTGGAGGAGCGGCTCGGCGTGCAATTGCTCCGCCGCACGACGAGGCACGTCACGACGACGCTCGACGGCGAAGCCTATTACCAGCGCTGCATCGGCATCCTCGCCGACATCGAGGACGCCGAGGGCGGCTTCGGCGCGCATGAGGTGCGCGGGCGGCTCAGCGTGGACATCAACGGCCATTTGGCCCGCACCCTGGTCATCCCGGAATTGCCGGCCCTGCTCGAGCGCCATCCCGGGCTCAGCGTGCATATCGGCGAGGGAGACCGTTTCGTCGACCTGGTGCGCGAGGGTGTCGATTGCGTGGTGCGCGCCGGTACGCTGCCCGACAGCGACATGATCGCGCGGCGCATCGGCATGGCGCGCGAGGCGACTGTCGCCAGCGTCGCCTATGTCGAGCGCCATGGCTTGCCGCGCTCGCTGGACGAGCTTGCCGGACACATGATGATCGGCTTCGTCTCGTCGCGCACCGGGCAGGTGATGCCGCTGGAATTCACCGTCGACGGCAAGATCCGCGAGATCATGCTGCCGTCGCGTGTCACGGTCTCCAATTCCGACACCGCCGCCGCGCTGGTGCGCCAGGGTTTCGGCCTCTACCAGGCGCCGCGCCGCCGCTTCACCGCCGATCTCGATGCCGGCCGTCTGGTCGAGGTGCTGCCGGACAATCCGCCCACGCCGACGCCGATCTCGGTGCTCTATCCGCCAAGCCGGCAGCTCTCGCCAAGGGTAAGGGTTTTCGTCGACTGGCTGGCGGAGATTCTGGGCCCGAAGCTCGATCCCTGATCCGTCAGAGGAATTGCCGCAACTGCGTGTGGATGATCGACCGGTAATCCTCGATCGTGCGCCGGCCTTCTTCCCTGTCCTGCGTCAGCGCCAGCCGCACGACGCCGCCGGCAAGCTGGAAGATCAGGAACACGACGCGCCCGAACGCCTCGCGCTGCTCCGCTTTAAGCATCGGCGCGACGTGGTCGCAGAGCATCTTCGCCTGAAACCTCGTCTCGGCGATGTCGAGGTGCTGCAGCGCCTTGTCGGCCTGGATGGCGTTCTGCAGGTCCTGGATGGCCGGATCAGCCGCGACGCGGGCATAATAGTCGTCGAGCATACGGTCGGCCGCTGCCATCACGTCGCCAAGCCCGTGGATCCCGGAGATGATCGCGCCGAAGCGCGCCCGGCTTTCCTCCGAGAAACGCTCGTACAGCATCGCCAGGATCGCCGACTTGCTCGGAAAGTAGTGATAGACCGTGGCGATCGGCCCGCCGGCCAGCGCGCCGACTTCCTTCATCGTCACCGCGTCGATGCCCTTTTCGCCGATCAGCCGCATGGTCGTGGCGAGGATCGCGTCGATGCGCTCGCGGCTGCGCTCCTGTTTCGGCCTGCGCCTCGGCTCCGTCGCCGTCCGTCTTGCTTGCGTCATGCGCCAAATCTCTCACGAGAGTGCGAATTCCCGATTGACAAGAAACATGATCAAGTATCAGTTTCGTGAAAATGCTGACAACTTGTCAGTTTTTCAACCGGGCTGCAAGGGAGGGCGCCTCGTGACTGTCACTGGTGCCGTGCAAGCGGAAGATGGCGACTGGCTCGTCGGCAGCCCGACCGGCCTGCAGCTGGCCTCGGCGCTGTGGATCGGCTCGGTCGGCCTGCTCATCCTTGGATTGCAACCGGTGCTGCTCGGCGCGCTCTACACGGAAGGCCATGTCACCGGCGACGAACTCGCGCTGGTCGCAACCGCCGAGATGATCGCGATCGGCATCGGGTCGGCGATCGTGGCAATGCTGCTTCCTGCCAGGAACATGCGCTGGAAGAGCGCGGCGCTGCTCGTCCTGCTCGCGCTCGCCAATTTCTGGACCGCCTATGCCGGCACGCCCAACGCGCTGATCGGCGCGCGCACGCTGGCCGGCCTTGCGGAGGGCGGGCTGGTCGCCGTCGCCACCGAACTGATCGCCCGCTCGCGCCGGGCCGAGCGCATCGGCGGCTATTTCGTCACGCTGCAGACCTTGGCGCAATGCGCGCTGGCCCTGATACTCGCGCTCTATGCCGTGCCAAGAGCAGGGTCGGCCGGCGGCTTCATCGCGCTCGGCATCGTCTGCCTGCTGTCGCTCATCGTCGCCTGGACCGTGCCGGACGACTATGCCGACCTGCCGAAGGAAGAGCAGTTCGCCAATGTGGCGACCGTGCCGGCGATCACCGGGCTCTTGTCGATCTTCTGCTATTTCATGTTCTTCGGCGCCGTCTGGGCCTTCCTCGAGCCCATCGGCGCGCAGTTCGGCATCGACGGCCGCACCGTCGGCCTGATGGTCTCGGCAAGCCTGGCCGCGCAAGTGATCGGCGCCATGACCGCTACCGTCTTCGAGGCGCGCATCGACTATCGTTTTGCCATCACCGCCATCGGGATCATCGCGGCGATCAGCTCGGTGCTGCTTGCATCCGGCCCGGGCCTTTCGGTGTTCTGGGCGGTGGCGCTGGTGATGGGCTTCATCCTGCTCTTCATCGTGCCTTACCAGATCCGCCTCGCCATCAACGCCGACGAGACGCGCACGGCCGTGCTGCTGGTGCCGGCCGCGCAGCTCTTCGGCCTCGCCATCGGCCCGATCGCCGCCTCGCTTTTGATCGACGGCGCGAACTTCCGGCCAGTGCCCGAATTCGCCGCCGTGTCGGCCTTGGCCAGCGTGGTTTTGCTCGGCGTCTTCGTTTTGGTCGCGCGGCGGCACGGTCGGGCCTGAACGGGAGGATCGAGATGGCAAACGCCTGGAGCAACTGGTCGGGCTTCGTCACGGCTTCTCCGAAATTGATCGCGACACCGGCCGATGCCGGCGAACTGGCCGAGCTTGTGCGCTCGGCGCCTGGTCCGCTGCGCGTCGCCGGCGCCGGCCATTCCTTCACGCCGCTGGTGCAGTCCGAGGGCACCATCGTCTCGCTGGAAAAGATCGAAGGGCTGGTCTCGCACGATGCCGAGAACAGCCGGGCGCGGGTGAGGGCGGGGACGAGGCTGGGCGCCCTGATGCATATCCTGCGGGACATCGGCCAGGGCCTGCCCAACATGGGCGATATCGACAAGCAGGCGATCGGCGGCGCGCTGGGGACGGCGACACACGGCTCCGGCCCGACCCTCGGCGCCTACCACACGCAGTTGGAGGCGCTGCAGCTCGTCGACGGGCACGGCAGGCTGCGCGAGTTCAGCCGGTCGGGCGGCCTGGACATGATCCACGCCACCGGCGTCGCGCTGGGCAGCTTCGGCGTGCTGACCGAAGTGACAATGAACAATGTCGCCACCTACCGGCTGCGCCGCCGCAAATGGGTGCTGCCTGTCGGCGACGTGCTGCGCGATTTCGAAAAGATGATGGCCGCGCATCGTTCGGCCGAGTTCTACTACATCCCCTTCGCCGACCATGTGCAGTTCATCGCCAGCGATCTCAGCGACGCAGCACCGACGACGCGGCCGACCGAAGACGACGAGGAAGGGCTGGCGACCTTGCGCAAGCTGCGCACCGCATTGCGCTGGCTGCCGTCCGTGCGCCGCGCGCTGATCAAGGGCGCCGTCAGGAAAGTTCCGTCCGAGGACTATGTGCAGGAGTGGCTCAACGTCTACGTCAGCGACCGTCGCACCAGATTCAACGAAATGGAATATCACCTGCCTTACGAGGAGGGTCCGAAGGCGCTGGCCGAGATCATCGCGCTGACGGAGAAGCACTTTCCGGAAGTCTATTTTCCCATGGAGGTGCGTTCGGTAGCGCCGGACGAATTCTGGCTTTCGCCCTTCTACAAGAGGCTGACCTGCTCGATCGCCATCCATCACGACGCGGCGAATGACCCGCTGCCTTTCATGCGCGCCGCCGAGCCGATCTTCCGCAGGTATGGCGGCAGGCCGCATTGGGGCAAGATGCACAGCCTGAAGGCGGCGGATTTCAAGAAGCTCTACCCACGCTGGGATGATGCGATGGCCGTGCGTCGCGACCTCGATCCGGAGAATTTTTTCGTGTCGCCATACATGGCCGGCCTGTTCGGCTTAGAGCGATGATCGCCTATTTCGCCGCTCTATCGGAGGCGCTGAGGGCAGCGGAAATCTTTCGGCCCTGCCTTGTGCTCGATCGCGACCGGCTGGACGGCAACATCGCCCTGGTGAAGGAGAGGCTGGCGCCACGCATTGCCGTGCGGCTGGTCGACAAGTCGCTGCCTAGCATGCCGCTGCTTTCGCATATCGCTAGAGCGCTCGAAACCAGCCGCTTCATGACTTTCCATCCGCCGGTGACGCAGGCAGTGCTGGATGCCTTTCCCGAGGGCGATCTTCTTTACGGCAAGCCGATGCCCGTCGGCGCCGCCAGGGCCGCGCTGACCAGGGGCGGCGCCGGCTGGTGGTCGCGCGTCTGCTGGCTGATCGACACGCCGGAACGGCTGGCCGAATATGGCGCGCTCGCTTCCGCGCTCGACACCGAGCTGCGCTTCGCCTTCGAGGTCGATGTCGGCCTGCATCGCGGCGGCTTCGCCTCGCCCGAGGCGCTGAAGGCGCTCTCCATACCCGAGCGGCTGCGCTGCGAAGGCATCATGGCATACGAGGCGCACGCGCCGGAAATCCCAGGTCTCTTCGGCGGCGCCGCCAGGGCGTTGAACAAGGCATCGGTGCTGGCCGAGGAATTCGCCGATTGCCTCGGCGACGACCAGCGCCGCATCCTCAACATCGGCGGCTCGAAGACGGCGTTGCTGCATGGCGGCGGCATCGCCAACGAAGTGTCGATCGGCTCTGCCTTCGTTTTGCCGGGCGACTTCGACACGCCCGGCCTCGAAGGCTTCCAGCCGGCGGCTTTCATCGCGACGCCGATCCTAAAGGCGGTCGATGCCGCGCTGCCTGGGCCGCCGGCGGTTTCCAAGGCGTTGCAGGCGCTCGGTCTCTTCCCACGCAAGGGTTGCTATCTCTACGGCGGCAAGTGGATGGCCGAGCCGGTGTTTCCCGAAGGCATGAAGCCGAACGGGCTTATCGGCCTGTCCTCCAACCAGCAATTCATGAGCCTGCCGGCCGCAGCGGATGTGAAACCGGGCGACTACGCCTTCCTGCGGCCGACGCAGAGCGAGGCGGTGCTGCAGCATTTTGGTGCGATTGCGGTGTTCGCCGGCGGGCGGATCGTCGAGTTCTGGCCGGCTCTGCCTATGGGGTGAGGGCGCCAACTTGCCTCCGCCTCGTTCGTTCGCGCCCCCCTCTGTCCCGCCGGCCACGATCGGTTCAGCAGCCTTTCTATTTTATTGACTCAGTCAACTAAATGATTGATCCTGTCCAGGACAGGAGAAACTCCCATGACCATCCACGATCACCCCGGCAAGGAGCGCATCGATGCCGTGCGCGCCTTCAACCGCTTCTACACCCGCCAGATCGGTCTGCTCGACGAAGGCCTGCTGAAGAGCCCGTTCTCGCTGACCGAGGCGCGGGTGCTTTATGAGCTTGCCAATCGTGACGGGCTCGTCGCCAGCGACCTGGTGCGCGACCTTGGCCTCGACCCCGGCTATGTCAGCCGGCTGCTGAAGAAGTTCGAGGAGCGCGGCCTGGTCTCGCGCGAAGCCAGCGAGGCGGATGCGCGCCGCGCCTCGATCGCGCTGACGCCGGTGGGCAGGCAGGCCTTCGCGCCGCTCAACCAGGATTCGCACGATCAGGTGCGCGCTCTGCTCGGTCGCCTCGCGCCCGTCGATCAGGAGCGTCTGGTCAAGGCCATGCGGACCATCCGGGACCTGCTCGGCGACAGGCCCGAACCCAAGATGCCCTACATCCTGCGGCCGCTGCAGGTCGGTGACATCGGCTGGGTCACGCGCCGCCAGGGTATGCTCTACACGCAGGAATATGGCTGGGACGGAACCTACGAGGCGCTGGTCGCCGAGATCCTCGCCGAGTTCGTCAGGAAATTCGATCCAAAGTGGGAGCGCGCCTGGATTGCCGAGCGCGAGGGCGAGGTGGTCGGTTCCGTCTTCGTCGTGCGCAAGTCGCCCGAGGTGGCGAAGCTCAGGCTCCTCTATGTGGAGCCGTCAGCGCGTGGCCTCGGCATCGGCCGGCGGCTGGTCGACGAATGCATCGCCTTCTCGCGTGCCAAAGGCTACAGGACGCTGACGCTGTGGACCAACGACATACTGGGCTCGGCCCGCCGCATCTACCAGGCCGCGGGATTCAAGCTGGTCGACGAGGAACGTCATCATTCCTTCGGCAAGGATCTGGTCGGCCAGACCTGGGACCTGGACCTCTAGTTTCGCGTGTCAGGCTATCCTGGCTCAAACGGTCCAGAAATAGCGCACGATATGGAAGAAGATCGGCGCGGCGAAGACCAGGCTGTCGGTGCGGTCGAGCATGCCGCCATGACCCTCGATCAGGTGGCCCCAGTCCTTGACGCCCTGGTCGCGCTTGATCGCCGAGGCGACGAGGCCGCCGAGGAAGCCCATCGTGCAGGCGATGAAGGCCACGGCCGCCGCCTGCAATGGCGAGAAGGGCGTGATGAAGGAAAGCAGCGCGCCGAGCAGGCTCGACGACACCAGCCCGCCGATCAGGCCTTCCCAGGTCTTTGACGGCGAAACGTTCGGCGAGAACCGGTGCTTTCCGAACAGCTTGCCGAAAATGTACTGCAGCACATCGCTGCCCTGCACGACGATGATCAGGAAGGCGATGAGCAGAAGGTTGCGGCCTTCGAAGCCGGGCACGTTGAGCGAGAGCAGGGCAGGGACGTGGCTGACGCAATAGACGGAAATCATGATCGCCCATTGCTGCGCCGAGATGCGTTCCAGGAAACGTTCGGTATCGCCATGCAGCGCCGTGATCGCCGGCATCAGCAGGAAGCAGTAGACCGGAATGAAGATGACGAAGAGGCCGTACCAGGCCGTCCACACCAGCCAGTACTGGAACGGAATGACGATGCCGAACATGCCGAGCAGCACCCAGTGGTCGCTGCGCTGGCTGTGCGTCAGCGTCACGAACTCGCGCAGCGCCGCGAACGAGATCAGCGCGAACAGGATGGTCATGCCATAGCGGCCGAAGAAGAAGGCGACCGTCATCAGCGCCACCATCACCCACCAGGCGTTGATGCGCTGCGTGAGGTTGACCAGCGTCGAACTGAGCGGCTTCGGCGCGCGCGCCGAAAGGACGGCGGCGGTGACGCTGGCGGTGCTCAGCACCACGAAAAGGCCAACGATGAGAATGCTGATTTCGTGGCGCATCAATCGTCTCGGTCGGGACGCGGATTGAGGGCCAGAAGCTCGGCGCGGGCGCGCTGGAGGAAGGCGCGCCGCTCTTCGCCCGGCGCCACGGCGACCGGGGCGCCGAAGACGACGCGGCAAAGCAGGGGCACCGGCAGGAACTGGCCCTTGGGCAGCACGCGCGACATGTTCTCGATCCAGCAAGGGATGAGCTCGACTTCCGGGCGCGCCATAGACAGATTGTAGAGGCCGGAGCGAAAGGGCAGCAGCTCGTCGCTGGTGTTGCGGGTGCCTTCCGGGAAGATGATCAGCGAATGACCCTGGTCGAGCACGGAAAGCATGATCGAGATCGGATGCTCCGCCTCGCTCGTCCATTGCCGGTTGATCAGCACGGAAGACAGCATGTCCTGCGCGATGAAGCGGCGCAGCCGCGACTTGCCCCAATATTCGGCCGCGGCGATGGCGTGCGTCTTGGCCCGCTCCGTCTCGCTGAGGCAGGCCGACAGAAGGATGAAATCGCCATGGCTGGTGTGGTTGGCGAAATAGATGCGCTGCCGGTCCGACGGCTGGCTGCCGCTCCAGATCGGCCGGACGCCGGTGACCACCCAGGCTATTGCCGAAAGGCCGACGGAGGTCGCCGTCTGCAGCAGAGTGAAGGTGCGCAGCGAAAGCTTGCTCATCTGGGCATCCAGAACCCGGCGGCGAGGAGCGCAATGGCAAAGAAGGCGAGGGCGGCGCGCTGCCGGTTGAGAAGGCGCCGGGTTCCGGCCATGCGTTCATCGAGCGGGCGCGGGTTTGGCGTGGCCGGCTTCAGCCGCATGCGCGCCAGCATGTCGTCGACCGCGGCGCCGCCCCTGGTTTTGTTCTCATAGGTGGCCATGAGCCGGAAGAGCAGCGCATCGAAGACGAGGAGCGCGGAAAGCCCAAGCGCAGCGACGCCGCCTGCCGCCGAGGCCATAAGCGCGAGCACCCCGAGTGGCGCCTGGAACGCTCCGAGCGCCGAGGCGACCAGCGGCGCGAAGCCTTCGCACAGCAGCACGACGGCGGCCGGCCAAGTAGCCTGCCTCATCAACATGGCCGCAAAGCCCGATGCCCGTTGCTGATAGGCGTCATCCGTCATGCCGGCTCGTCCACCCCGATCTCAAGATGCACCGGCCTGCCGGATGCCTCGAGCTGCTTGCGCGCCTGCGCCGGCGTGTGCGAACGGCCGCTGGCGACCAGCCAGCGGGCGACGACCGTGGCGCTGCGCTGGAAGCCGAGCGCGCAGCAGACCAGCACCGTCCCTTGCCGGCGCGCCGGCTCGATGCCCGCCACCGCCCGGCCGAGCACATCCGCCGGTGGCGGCAGAAGGTCGAGCATGCCGAAGCTTTCCCAGCGGCCTGACGCGTCGCGCGGCCGCTCCATCTCTGCGGCGAGGTCGATCACCGTGCCGAAGCGATCGGCTTCGGCGGCGTCGGGAAAACGTCCGAGGAAGACGCCGTCGGAAATCGGCACGGCTGGCGGCAGCATGCGCGTCCATGCCCATACATTGACCCTGGCGCCGAGCCGGTAGGGCCAGAGCAGGATGCGGCTTGCCAACGGCACATGGCCGTCCGCCGCCTTCTGGAACACCTTGGCGCCGGCCCCGGCATAGGCGAAGGCGACGATGGTCAGCGCCAGCGCCGGCCACAAAAGCGCAAGCGAGAGCACGGAGAAGAAGGCCCCGATGGCGGCGCCAGCGAGCGCGAGCGCGGCGCCCATCGCATAATACAGCGCAAGTCGCCTTGCCTTGGCGTCTTCAGTCGGCCGGAAGTCGGAAAAAGGCAACTCGCCCCTGGCTGGAAACAGCCACAGGGCAAAAAACCCGAGCAGCGCGCCGGTCGGGATGTCGATGAAATGGTGCTGCAAGGTGGTCAGCACCGAGGCGCCGATCAGGAAGCACCAGCCGTGCCAAAGCGGCAGGAGCATTCCGCCGAGGCGCTGGCGCCAGTGGTCCCAGATAATGACCAGGAGCGCGATGTGCAGCGACGGCGCCTGGTTGAACGGCTTGTCGAAGCCGCCAAGAACGCCAAACAGGAAACCAGGCAGGCCGCTCGTCGCCGGCCGCACGAAGGTGGCCGTCAGCGGAAACAGGATGAAGCAGGCGACCGCGATGACCTGCGCGGTGAGATAACGGCAGGCAAGCCGCACGACGCCCTGCCGGCTGTCGTTGAGAAGGAGCGACAGGCCATAGAACAGGTTGATCGACCAGTAAGGCACGATCGTCCAGGCGATGAAGGGAACACGGCGCTCCCAGGCGAACACGATGCTGCCGACATGCTCGCGGGTCGACGCCAGCCAATTGGCGAAACCGTAGGTCGAATAGAAGAACGGCGCCAGGAAGGCGAGCCACAGCGCCGCCCCGAGGACGACGCGGCGATAGGGCTCGTCGGCTGGGAGGCGCGGGGACTCGGCACGGGCTGGCATGCGTGGACGTTCCTAAAGAAGACGCCTTGCCAGCGAGACGGTGAAAATGCCCCACTGGTCGATGCGCTGGTCGAGCTTCTCGAAACCGGCCGCCTCGACCAGCTGGTCCATCTCGCCCTGCGTGCGCCGCCGCATCACCCAGGCCTGGCCGCCGCGGTGCGAGGTCAGGCTGCGCGCGATCATTTCGAGCTGCGGGTGCCAGGGCTGGTTTGTGTAGATCAGCAGGCTGCCCGGCTGCATGGCCCGGGCAAGGCCGCCGAGCGAGCGCGCTATCAGCGCATTGTCGGAAAAGAGCTCGTAAAGCCCGGAGACGATGGCGAGGTCCGGCGCGGGATTTTGCGCGGCTAGCCCGTCGCCATCGAAAGCGTCGGCGCGGTGGAACGAGACGCTTGCCTGCAGCCCGCGCTGGGCGATCAGTTCGCGGCCAAGCTCGACGTTGAGCTCGGAATAGTCCTGCAGGCGCACGCTGGAGGGTTGCTCCGGGCTCTTGCCTATCGCATCGAGCACATAGCGGCCGTGTCCGGCGGCGATGTCGACGATATGACCTGACCGTCCAGCAGCCTTGAGCGTGGCCAGCGCCGAGCCGACCAGTTCCTCGATGTTGAGCTTGCGCTGGCGGATGCCGCGCCAGCCGATGGCATCGAGAAAAGTCCTGTCGACCATGCGGCCGATAGGTCCGAACCCTCGCGCCTCGTTCTCATAGATATAGTCCAGCGTCGATCCGGAATCGAAGCCGGTGCCGACACCGACCTTCATGCCTTGCGAGAACCAGCTGCCGATGCGGATGAAGGCTCGGCTCGCCGCCCAATAGAGACCCTTGGGCGACAGAAGATCGAGCGGCGAGGCGAGCCTATCGGCCTCGTCGCGCGTGTAGCCGGCGACATCCGCTTGCGTAAGATCGGCGCGAGGAGCCGGCGTCTCGAATTGTCCCTCGAGGAAGGGGCGGATCAGATCGATCGCCTTGGCGCGATCGCGTTCGCCAAGCGTGTCATGGTAGAAGCCAGGCAGTACGTGGCGCTCCTTGATGCGGCTGCCGAGGTTGACGAAGAATTCGTGCTGCGGCCCATGCCGCACCACCCAGTCGCTGCCCGACAGCAGGAGCTGTGTCGGCACGGTGATGGCTCGGGCGTCGGCCACGATGCGCGCCGCGTGCTGGTAGAGTTCGACCAGGATGTTCGAGGCGATCGGCCTCGTGATCAGCGGATCGCTCTCGAAGGAAGCGATGCGCACCGCGTCGTGGGTCAGCAGCTTTGCCTTGACGTAGGAGTTGACGAAGAAGCGCCCCTTGATCTTCTGCCACAGCGCTATGCCTTCCTTGGCGAAAGGGACATAGAGCTTGACCGAGAAGGCGGGCGAGGCGAGCACCATGGCGCGCAATTTCGGCGCATAGTCGTGCACCCAGGCCGCCGCAAGCACCGCCCCGAAGGACTGCGCGATCAGTGCGATGTCCTGCTCGGCGAAGCCGTCTTTGCCCGCAATCTCGCGCATGAGGCAGTCGATGTCTCGTACCAGCGCGGAGAACGAGGGTGCATAGCCGCGTTCGCCGCCCGAGCGTCCGTTGCCGCGCGCATCCCAGGCATAGAAGGCGTAGTCCGGCATCCCCAATTCATCGACGAGGTGCGCCATGCGGCCGCCATGTTCGTGGCCGCGATGGAAGAGTACGACCGCGCCCTTTGCCTTGGCCGATACGGCGGGCCAGAAGCGGTAGAAGATGTCCGTGCCGTCATGGCTGTGGAAGACGCGTTCCTGCGCTTGCCGCGCAAGGTCTTGCGCCGGCGCGGTGGCGATCTGTTCGTGACGCATGCTGCTCCCCTCCGACGGCATCGCTAACCTCGATGCTTAGCCGGTGTTGCCAGTAAGACCGGCGCGTATCCTGTTTATGGCGGTCAGCAGCGAAAGCGTAGCCATGACTGGAAACACAAAGGGCGCGATCGCCGCCGGCCAGAGCCCGGCCGCGCACAGCACCGCGACCACGCCCAGCGCCAGTGCCCTGTCGCTCTTGCCGAACGGTCCGGCGTAGTTTCGCCCGCTGCCTGCGGCGATGCCGAGCACGCCGGAGAACTCGGTAAGCATCGCGGTGATGGCGAAGGCCACGACGCCCCAGGCGCCGAATTGCGGAAAGACGGCAAACGGCAGGATCAGCGCCAGATCCGAGACGACATCGCAGATCTCGTTGAGATACATGCCGAGCGTCGAGGCCTGGCCATGTTCCCGCGCCAGCATGCCGTCCATGGCGTTGAGCGCCATGCGTGCGAACAGTACCAGGGGAATGAGAAGGAGCGGCGCGCGCCAACCGGGCAGGGCCGCGACGGCCGTCCCAGCCGCGACGGACAGCAGGGCTGCAAGGATCGTTACGCCGTTGGCTGTCACGCCATTTGCGGCCAGCCGGCCGACCAGCGGCCGCAGCCTGTCCTGGAAGGCCGGCTTCAGCGCGTAGAGCGTCGGCATTGCGTGATCCCCCGATCCACGACCTGACCTTTACCATGAGCGAGCCGAAAGGCGCCAGCGTTCGACAGAAAACATAGTGAATTTACAGGCGGTTGGCGCCTTGCTGCGAATGTATCGCCTGAAACCGCGTTCGACGAGAACGTCCAGATGGTCAGTTTCGCCGCCCTAGCACCTCCCTGCGAATCCATCGGCCGATCTCGCGCGGAAGATTGCGCAGGGGCGTCCCCGGACGCGAGCGCTTGCCGGGCGCTGCCGCGATCGAGACTGGCAGCGAGAAGGCGGCGTTGAGCGACTGCTGGCGGCCAAGCCGTTCCCAATGGATCAGCCCGCGCATGATGCGATCCCACGCGAGGACGGTCGCCACGGCGGTCGAAAGCTCACCGTCCTGCGAGGGTTCGTGCCGCCTGGCGAATTCGGCATGCGCTTCGGACAGGTAGGCGCCGAAGTCGAACTTCTCCGGATCGGGATCGTAGTCGTCGGTGAGCGCGTAGCGCATTTGCCTGGCGATGAACGAGGCGATGTCGGTATAGTTTTCATGGTGGATATGCACGCAATGAGGCGGCTCCAACTGGTGAAGCCGCGGGCGGCCCGTCAACACCTTGGCCAGGCGATGATGGCCGGGCTGCCACGCGACGGTTCCCTTGCGAAAGAAGCGCACCTGATGGTCGGGATAAAACCCGGACCCCCGCATGATATGGCCGGCGATCGAATTGAAGCGCGGCAGGGCGAAGGCGTCGGCGTTCGCGCCGTGCTCGCGCACCAGGCGCTGCAGCGCTTCATGCGCGTCGGCCGCGAGGTACTCGTCGGAATCGAGCACCAGGATCCATTCATGGCTGGCCTCGGCAAGGTATTGATTGCGGATCGCATCGACGGCATCGGCGACCGCCGTGAACATCACCCGGCAGCCGGCGGCGCTGGCGATCTCAACCGTCCTGTCGCTGCTTTGCATGTCGATGACGATACGCTCGGCCGCCCACCGCGTGCTGTCCAGCAGGCGTGGCAAGGTGGCTTCTGAATCCCGCGTATGAACGATCAGCGATATTGCGTGTTCGCGCGTCACCGGCTCTCGTCCCCATCGATTGCGTAGCGGTCCCGCCAGCGCTCGAAGAATAGTCGTCGCGATGCCTGGTGGCGATCGGGCCTGCGGTCTGAAAAGGATTCCAGATGCAGGGAATCCCAACCTTGCGCGCAGGCGATGCGCACGCCAAGCTGCCGCGCCCGCAGGCACAGGTCTGCATCTTCATAACCGAAGGGATACCCCTCGTCGAAGCCGTCAAGTGCCGTGAAGACGGCATGATCGATCATCATGGCTGCGGCCGTCACCGCCTG
Organism: Hyphomicrobiales bacterium; assembly: GCA_003963455.1. Taxonomy (GTDB): domain Bacteria; phylum Pseudomonadota; class Alphaproteobacteria; order Rhizobiales; family Rhizobiaceae; genus Mesorhizobium. Next base: position 15,321 of record RXJA01000563.1, on the reverse strand, counting down.
CGGAAAGCTCGTCGCCCGGGTGATGATGGCGCTGGGCCGGCCGTGGTCTTGATGATAGGGGCCGCGTTCACCGCCGTCGAACCTCACGCCGCAATGCTGGATCGTGTCGTCGGGCAGGACGAGCCTGGTGCCGGCTATGCCGGCCCGATGCTCGCGCATGACGTCGAGCATTTCCAGCAGCGCCTCGGGATGGAGAAAGACGTCGTTGTTGAGGAAGAGATAGCGCGCGGCGGGTATTTCGCGGACCCCGCGGTTGCAGGCGGCCGAGAAGGAATGCCGGCTGTCGAACCGCACGATCCGCACATCGGCTACGCCGAGTTCGGCGGGGCGGTAAGGCGTGAGGGTGCCGTTGTCCAGGACGACAATCGCCGTGCCGGGAAGCGCTGCCCGCGTCAGGGCACGCTCAAGCATTATCAGGCAAGTGCGCAGCAGCGCGGTCTGGCCATGGGAGGGGATGACCGCGGTCAGTTGCATGAGAAGACATTCCTCAGGCCGGCCCGCATGGCGTCGCGCAGTTTCCCGCGCTGCGCCGCGATGCGATAGCGACCGGCCATCGCGGCGCCGTTCTCGCGCAGCATGGCGCGGACGCCGCGCGCATTTTCCGCGCTGAGTTCGGCCAGCGCCTCCGGCAGATCGACCGGCGCGGCGATCCGCGCTGTTTCGCCGTCCTTGAGATATTCCGTTCCACCCAGCACCGGGACCGAGACGACGGCGCATCCCGCCGCCATCGCTTCCAGCGCCGGCAGTCCGAACCACTCGCCCTCGGCCGTAGCCAGGAAGTAACCGCTTCCTTTCAGCACGGCGGCGCAGGAGGCTTCGTCGCTGTCGGCGATCGGCGCATATTGGAGATGCCTAGCGCGACCCATCGCGGCCTTGGCGATCGCCGCCCCGCGTCTCGGCATGTAGGCGGCCCTCCGCTCATCCTTGGGGGTGCCGTCATGGAAGAAAACGTCGGAGATCGAGATGCCGACATCTGTCGGCTCGCGCCCGGCGACGGCGTCGACGTAACGCCTGGCCTGCTCCCAGCAGGTGAGCAGGACGACATCCTGGTCGCGCAGCACGGGATCGATCAGCGGGTCCGTCCCCTGGCAGTGGAACACCAGCCTGGCGCCCGTGGCCTTGAGCACCGGATAGTCGTGCGGCAGCGAGAAGATCAGCGTATCATTCCCATTGACCCTGGCGACGATCTCCTCCCTGCCGACGATCGGCTGGTTTGACCTGAACCAGTGCGGCGCCATGCCGCCGGGTGTGGCGACGGCAATTGGAACGCCCAGCTCACCAAGCAGACGCGCGAACTGGAAGCCGACCTTTATGCCGCCGTAGATTCCCGTGCCGGGCAGGACGTAGTAATTCATCCGTTCGCCAGCATGAAGGCGGCGCGCCGTCCACGCCGCAGCGCATCCTTGATCGCCCGACGACCGCGCAGAAGCGAGCGCAACGCTGTCAGCGCCATGGCGAAAGTCCGGCCGTAATGCAGACGGGCGAACTGGATCCGCGCCTCGCTGAGCATCCGTGCCCGCAAGACGGGGGCTACGTCGGCGCCATGCTGGCCGAAATGCGGCAGCACCTGATCGAGCCGGACGATCTCAAGTCCCCGCTTCGCCATTTCAACCCCGATCGCGACGTCCTCCATGTAGCAGAAATAGCGCTCGTCGAAGCCGCCGAGCCGCGCGAAACCGCCGCGGCTTGTAAAAAGAGCCGCGGCGAGCGGCCAACTCCAGTCGTCGCAATCATAACCCGGCAATTGCCTCAGTCGCTCGGCGAGCCGGGCCTTGCCATGATTGCGCAGAATGTCGGCGATGAGCTTGACGCGTGAATAACCTGGCTGTCGGCCGGCCGTTCGCTCCCCTTGCCAGTCGATGTAATCAGGCACCGCTATCGCCCCGGGCTTTGCCTGAAGAACCGCCAGCGCCGCTCCCGCCACCGAGAGCGTCATCATGCAATCCGGGTTGAGAAAACAGAGATGGCCGGCACGCGCCGCCGTGGCCCCGCGATTGGCCGCGGCGGCAAAGCCTTCATTGCGCATATTGCGCAGGATCGTGACGCCCGGCCGCGCGATCCTTTCGAGCGTGTCGTCCGTCGAGCCGTTGTCGACGACGATGATCTCGTTTGGCAGGTCCGCCGAGAGATCGGCAAGCTTGTCCAGACAATACCCGATCACCTTGCTCGAATTATGCGTGACGATAATGAAGGCCAATGCTGCCGGCTTGTCACCATCCCGCGCGTTTGGAATTCGGGCGGTATGGACCAGCGCGTGCATCGCCATGACCGCTTCCATGTCTGGCCCGTTGCAGAAATTGCTGAAATGGGCAATCAGCGCGCCCTGCCGCGGAAAGCCGTCATCCCAGTGACGGCAGTGGTTCCATTGCCAGGGAAGCTCGCGCCGCCGCTCCGGGGCCAGTGTATTCGTCCATATCTGGAAATAGTCCTGGTCGGCTATCATTTGCCCGCCGATCGCGTGATCGGGCGGCAGCAGCCGCAAGCATGCGGTCGTCCAGTCGAGGAAACGCCGCAATTCGTCGGCGCGGGCGATGACCACGCCGCTGTTGAAATAGCGGAAATCCTCTTCGCGCGGAGCTGGGAGGGAGCCGTCGACGAATGCCAGGGCGTAGTTGCGGTAGTGCGCGAGGAAATCGCGTCGGCCCATGTCCGATCCGGCGATGCCGGTCTGCTCCACCATCGCCATGCCGCGATCGCCGAGGGCGTCCGCGACGTTCTGCGCCGCAAGCCGGCGCAGAAGCACCGCGTCGGCATCGACCTGCAGCACGATGTCGGCGCCGGACCGTTCGAGGCACCATGCCAACGCCTCGAATTTGGCGAGAAAGCCGCTAGCCCGGCTGGATTGGCCGTTCGTGTCGACCAGATTGAGATGAAGGCGCGGCGAGCGCGGAAGCAAGGCGGACGAGTTTGGATCTGTCGTCACATAGATTTCGAGATCGCTGTGGCGCAGGAATGATTGCAACGCCTCGTGAGCCGCCAGCGCGTAGCCCGGCTTGCCCAGCGCGAGCATGCATATGACGACCTTGCGGTGCGCTGCCAGCTTCTCCAACGGTCAGATCACCTGCGTAAAAACAGGCGGCCCGCGCCAGCTTCGCGATTCCGCAGGCTGTATCCGCACATTGAGTTCAGCCCCCCGAACGCCCGGTGAATGGGGCAGTCTGTCCCGATCCCCGAGCCGTCGTCAACAGGGTGTCGGATCCGCGAAGTCGAGGGACGACGCTCCGCCGGTTGCGCGGGACAGATATTCATCGGCCGCTAACCATGAATGCATCGGATGCCTGCCATCTCGATTTGCCGGCTTCTGGCGTAACGCGTCCACTTGAATAGTAAGCACGCTTATTATATCTATCGCTCATGGTTTCAGATGGCATCGATAGATTGGGATTTTTGATCCACGACGTGCAGCGCCTGATGCGTAAGCGCTTCGAGGCGCGCGCCAGCGGATTGGGTCTTTCCTCGGCGCAATGGCGGCTGCTCGTGCGTGTCGCCAAGGAAGCCGGCGTCGCGCAGGCGCGGCTTGCCGAACTCCTCGAAATCGAGCCGATCAGCGTTTCGCGCCTGGTCGACCGCATGGAGGAGGGCGGCTGGATCGAACGCCGCCAGGACGCGACGGACCGGCGCGTGCGCATGATCTTCCCGACCGAGAAGGCCAACGCCGCCTATGCCGACGTCAAGAGTCTTGCCGGAGAGGTCTATGAGGAATCGCTGACCGGCGTGTCGGCGGAAGAACGCCGCGTGCTGATCCGGGTGCTCGACACCATCGTGCAGAATCTGACGGACGGTGAAGCGTCGTCGATGGAAAAGATCAAGAATACAGAAGGGCGGGCGGCATGAACGCGGCAGCCAAGATAGAGGACGACAACGTCACCAAGCTGAATGCGCCGGCGCAGCCGGTCGGTAATGCGCCGGCGCAGCCGGTCGCTGAAGCACCGGCGCAGCCCGCGGCGGCTCCGGCCGCGGTGGCTTCCGAACCACGGCGGGCACCGGCCGCGCCGAGGAAGAAGCGCCGCCTCGGCCGCTTCCTGTTGATGGTCGCCCTGCCGTTGGCCCTGCTTGCGGGCGGCTCGTATGTCTGGGTGACGGGCGGCCGCTATCAGGAAACCGAGAACGCCAACCTGCAGCAGGCCAGGATTTCGGTCGCCTCCGATACGGCCGGCCGTATCGTCCAGGTCGGCATCGCCGACAACCAGCTGGTCAAGCAGGGCGATCTTCTTTTCGTCATCGATCCCGAACCTTACAAGATCGCGCTCGCCCAGGCCGATGCGGCGGTCGCCGCCGCGCGGCTCAATGTCGAGCAGCTGCGCGCCTCATACAGCCAGGCGATGGCGCAGGAGAGGTCGGCGAGCAGCGAGGTCGACTACGCGCAATCGCAATATGGCCGCGCCGCCGATCTCGCGCAGAAGGGCATCAACGCCAAGTCGTCGCTCGATGAGGCCCGCAACGACCTTGACAAGGCCAAGCAGCAGCTTGCGGTCGCTCAGCAGGGCATCGTCAGCGCCAAGGCGGCTCTTGGCGGCAATCCCGATATCGAGACCGACAAACACCCGACCGTGATGTCGGCGCTCGCCGCGCGTGACAAGGCCGCCTACGATCTGGCGCAGACCACGGTGAAAGCGCCGGCTGATGGCGTCATCTACCAGGCCGCCTCCTTCAAGGTCGGCCAGTATGTCGCCGTGGGCACTCCGCTGTTCGCGCTGGTCGAGACCGGGGACACCTGGATCGACGCCAATTTCAAGGAAACCCAGCTCACCCACATGAAGCCGGGCCAGAAGGCCGAGATCGTGGTCGATACCTATCCGGGCCGCACGTTCGAAGCCACCGTCAAGGCGATCGGCGCCGGCACGGGCGCGGAGTTCTCGCTGCTGCCCGCGCAAAACGCCACCGGCAACTGGGTCAAGGTCACGCAGCGCATCCCGGTGCGCCTGGAACTCACCGATCCCGACGCCAGGATGGCGCTGCGCACCGGCATGAGCGCCACCGTCACCGTCGATACCGGCGTGGCGCGCGGCCTGCCGTCGATCTTCGGTCACGCCACGGCGGGAGAGCAAGCGCAGTAACGACAGCGAAGCGCGCCGGGCGCCGGCGGGCAAGGCAGGAATTGGTCTGATGGGAGGAGTGGGAGGGTAAGCGTTTAAGATCAGCCGCTTGGCGGCGCGATCAAAACCGAACCTTCGACACGGACCCGTCGGGCCTCAGGTTTCCGGGCGGCAGGCATCCGCTCCAACAGAGACTTTCAGTCGATGTAACCCCCACATCGATAGTCGCGTCCCACCGCGATGAAGGTCTCTCAACGGAAGGCTTTGCCGCCCGGAAACCCAGTCTACACGTTTTTGTTACCTGCTGGAAGTTCAGCATCATGAGCACGCCCGAACCCTTCAAGGAAGTGCCGCATCGCGGGCTGATCACGGTCGCGCTGATGCTGGCGACGATCATGCAGGCGCTCGACACCACGATCGCCAATGTCGCGCTGCCGACCATGACTGGCGACCTCGGCGCGTCGCCCGACAACATCAACTGGGTGCTGACCTCCTATATCGTGGCGGCGGCGATCATGACGCCGGTTACCGGCTGGCTCGCCGACAGGCTCGGCCGCAAGGAACTGTTCCTCGCCTCCGTCGTCGGCTTCACGATCTTCTCCATGCTCTGCGGCCTCGCCTGGAGCCTCGAGACGATGGTGCTGTTCCGCTTGCTGCAGGGCGTGTTCGGCGCGGCAATCGTGCCGCTGTCGCAGACCTTCCTGCTCGACATCAATCCGAAGGAGCGCCATGGCCAGGCGATGGCGATCTGGGGCGCCGGTATCATGCTTGGGCCGATCCTGGGGCCGACGCTCGGCGGCTGGCTGACCGAGAACTTCAACTGGCGCTGGGTTTTCTTCATCAACCTGCCGGTCGGCATCCTGGCCTTCCTCGGCATGGCCGCCTATCTGCCGGTCGTCGCCAAGCGTGTGCGCGGCTTCGATTTCTTCGGCTTCGCCATGCTTTCGCTCGGCGTCGGCGCGCTGCAGCTTCTGCTCGATCGCGGCGGCGAGGTCGACTGGTTCAACTCGGCCGAGATCTGGATCGAGCTTGCTCTGTCGATCACCGGCTTCTGGGTTTTCATCATCCATACGGTGACGGCAGAGCATCCCTTCATCGATCCAAAGATCTTCCTCGACCGCAATTTCGTGACCGGGCTCGGTTTCATCTTCATCATGGGCGTGTTGATCCTGGCTTCGATGTCGCTCTTGCCGCCGATGTTGGCCAACATCTTCGGCTACCCGACCGTCACCATCGGCGTCGTGCTTGGGCCGCGCGGCATCGGCACGATGATCTCGATGCTGGTCGTCGGCCGCATCATGCATCGGATCGATGCGAGGATCCTCGTCGCCATCGGCTTCCTGCTCACCGCGCAGTCGCTCTACACCATGGCGAGCTTCACGCCGCAGATGGACAACTGGCTGATCATCACCTCGGGTGTCGTCCAGGGCCTCGGCATGGGCATGGTGTTCGTGCCGCTGTCGGCGGTCGCCTTCGCCACGCTCGACGCGCGCTATCGCACCGACGCCACCTCGCTGTTCAGCCTGGTGCGCAATCTGGGCTCGTCCATCGGCGTCTCTGTGGTCGCGGCGCTGATGGTGCGCAACACGCAGATCAACCACACCGAGTTGTCGACCTTCATCAACCCGTACAATCCGAACCTTTGGGCCGCGTCTCCGGCGGCCGCCGCCGGCGATCCCGCCGCGCTCTCCCAGGTCGACCGCGCGGTCAATGTCCAGGCGATGATGATCTCCTACATCAATGACTTCAAAATCCTGATGGTGATGACACTGGTCGCGATCCCGTTCGTCATCCTGCTGCGCAAGCCCAAGGCGGCGCCGGCGGGCGCCGCGCCGGCGGCGCATATGGACTAGGACCGCCACGCTGGTTGGTCCTAGATCACGGCCGGGACAGATTGCATCGTTCCACTAATCAATGGTTGGACGAACGCGATGCAGAACCCGTCATTTCCCATATTCGATCTCGGACAATTCGAGGCCGCGAGCGCCGAAGAAAAGAAGGCGCTCGGCCGCGAGGTCGACCATATCTGTCGCAGCACCGGTTTCCTGGCGGTCAAGAACCACGGCGTTCCGCAGGCCGTGATCGACGCCGCCTGGTCGAAGGCGAAGGCCTTCTTCGATCTGCCGCCCGAGGAGAAGCAGCGCTCGAAGGCGCCCTACAAGGGTTATCCCTACGGATATCTCGGTCCCGAGCTCGAGGCGCTGGCAAAATCCCGCAACGTCGACACGCCGCCGGACTTGAAGGAGAGCTTCAATGGCGGGCCTCTCAGCGTCCCGCCGGGCATGAAGGACCCGGAGGCGCTCGCCTTCTGCTACGCCGAAACGATCTGGCCGGCAGGGCCCGAGGGCTTCATCGAAGCCTGGAAAGCCTATTACGCGGGGCTTGAGGATCTGGCGTTGCGGATCATGCGGGTCTTCGCAACCGCGCTTGGCTTGCCGGAGACCTATTTCGACACTTTTCTCGATGCGCCGATCAGCGCGCTGAGGGCGCTGAACTATCCCGAGCAGCATGTCGCGCCAAAACCCGGCCAGATCCGCGCCGGCGCACATACCGACTATGGCAGCCTCACCATCCTGTTGCCGCAGCCGGGGTCGCGCGGACTTCAGATCGTCACGCCGGACGGCGAATGGTCGGAGGTGCCGCCGGTCCCCGGCGCCTTCGTCATCAACATCGGCGACCTGATGGCGCGCTGGACCAACGATCGTTGGGTGTCAACCGTGCATCGCGTCGTCAACCCGCCGGCGGAAGAGGGCGGCAAGGATCGCCGGCAATCGATGGCCTTCTTCCACCAGCCGAACTGGGACGCCGAGATCACGGTTCTGGCCGCATGCCTCGCCGAGGGAGAGGGGCCGAAATACGGGCCGGTTCGCTCCGGCCCTTATTTGATGGGCAAGTTCAAGGCGACGACAAAGTGATGCATGCCGCGCAAAAGTGTGCGGCGCTGTCGGGATAACGGCATGCGCCAAACAAGAAGAAGGGCGGCTTATCGGCCGAGCACCAGCGCCCAGTAACGCAGCGCCGGATCACGGCCGTCGCGCACATAGGCGAGGCCGAAGCGGCTGAAATCCGGATCGAGCATGTTGCGGCGATGGCCGTCCGAATGCATCCAGATGTCGAACAGCTTCGCAAGGTCGAAGCGGCCCTCGGCGATGTTTTCGGCCGCGGCGCCCCGTACGCCATTGTCCTTCATGCGCGAGGCGAAATCCTTGCCCCAGCCCGTGGTGTGGCTCATGCGCTCGCGCGAGGCCATGTAACCGGCCTGCTGCAGCGCCGCCTGTTCGAGCTGCATGTCGGGAGCCAGCGCCGGCAACCCGGCCGAGGCGCGAAGACCGGCCAGTGTCGCCGTGGCGGACGAAGAGACGCCGGCGCCTTCGCCGGTCGGCACCGTGACGGTGCTGCAGGCCGCGATGCCGGCAAGCGCAGCAAGGCCGGCGGCCTTGAGCAGCGAACGACGGTTCAGGTCGGGGAGGGCTGTGATGGCGATGCTCATCCGGCCTCTGATACCGGCGATCATGGCTTTTGCCGGGCAGCGCGGTGAAAATCGCGAGTACGGCGATTCGACAGGGAGGCCTGCGATGCTCCACCACATCTCGCTCGGCGTTTCGAACATCGAGCGCTCGGCTACCTTCTACGACGCCGCCTTGGCGCCGCTCGGCTATACCCGCGTCTGGGACGACCTCAGGCCCGGCGAGCCCGATCAGGCCATCGGTTACGGCCCGCCCGGCGGCGGCGACAAGCTGGCGATCAAGTTCCGCCCGAAGGGGCAGCGTCCGCCGGGTCCCGGGTTCCACCTGGCTTTCGCCGCTCCGGATCGCCGGAGCATCGCGCAATTCCATGCCGCCGCGCTCGTCCATGGCGGCAGGGACAATGGTGGGCCGGGCCTGCGCGCACATTACGGTCCGCACTACCATGCGGCCTTCGTCATCGACCCGGACGGGCACCACCTCGAGGCGGTGTTCAACGCGCCGGATTAGGCGAAGCGAGCTTCGCTGCGATGAAAATCGCGTGAAGCTGCGACTTTTCCCGGAAGATCGGTTATCATCCCGGCGTTCTTGAAAGTGGCAGCCACGGGCGGCCACCCAGGCGGTGACCGCCCCCCGATATAAAACGGAGGACGGTTATGGCCGGTTTTCATGTCATGGCGGACGCGTACGGGGCTCATGTGCAGCCCACGGTGCGACGCGTCTCCACTTCGGACCTTTGGGATGCGCTGAAGCTCGGCGCCGAGGATTTCTGGGCCAAGCCGTCGCATTATGTGTTCCTGTGCCTGGTCTACCCGATCGTCGGCCTGATCCTGACGCAATGGAGCTCGGGTTCGAACGCCATCCAGCTGGTCTATCCGCTGATGTCCGGTTTCGCGCTGATCGGTCCGTTCGCTGCCATCGGCCTCTACGAGATCAGCCGCCGGCGCGAGCTCGGCATGAACACCCACTGGCGGCATGCGCTCGATGCCCGCCATTCGCCGGCGCTACCGTCGATCGCTGTCATCGGCATCCTGCTCTTCGCTTTGTTCCTTTTGTGGCTGTTCACCGCGCAGTCCCTCTACATCAGCCTGTTCGGCGCGGAGCCTCCCGCCTCGGTCGGCGCCTTCGTGCGCGACGTGCTGACGACCGGCAAGGGCTGGGCGCTGATCCTCGTCGGCAACGCCGTCGGCCTCGTTTTCGCCATTGTGGTCTTGGCCACCACGGTCGTTGCCTTCCCGCTGCTGCTCGACCGCGATGTCGGCGCCGTTTCGGCGATCGAAACCTCGGCTCGCGCGGTGATGGCCAACCCGCTTCAGATGGCGCTCTGGGGCCTGACGGTCGCGGTGCTGCTGGTGGTCGGTTCGATCCCGCTCTTTGCCGGGCTTGCCATCGTCATGCCGATCCTCGGCCACGCGACGTGGCACCTCTATCGCAAGGTGGTCGAGCCGGAGCAGATCCGGCCCGTGCGCCGTCCGATGTAGGAGACGGCCGCGTTCCTGGGCTGACGGCTAGCGTTGCGCCTCGGTCGCCATCTTGAGTGCCAAGGCTGTCAGCACAGTGCCCATCATCCAGCGCTGGACGACCAGCCAGAACGGACGTCCGGCGAGGAAGGCGGCGATCGAACCTGCCGTCACCGCGATGATCGCGTTGACGGTGAGGCTGATCGAAATCTGCGTCACGCCGAGCACCAGAAGCTGCGACAGCACATGGCCCTTGGCCGGATTGATGAACTGCGGCAGGAGCGACAGATAGAGCACCGCCACCTTCGGGTTGAGCAGGTTGGTCATCAGCCCCATGACGAAAAGCTTGCGTGGCCTGTCCCTCGGCAACTCGCGGACCTGGAAGGGCGAGCGTCCGCCGGGCCGGAGCGCCTGCCAGGCCAGCCACAGCAGATAGAGCGCGCCGGCGAAGCGCAGCACGTCATAGGCAAAAGGCACGGCGAAGATGAGCGCGGTGATGCCGAAAGCCGCCGACACGACATAGAACAGGAAGCCGAGCGCCACGCCGCCGAGCGAGATCAGCCCGGCCTTCGGCCCTTGCGACAGCGAGCGCGAGATCAGGTAGATCATGTTCGGCCCGGGCGTCAGCACCATGCCGAGGCAGATCAGCGCGAACGTCAGATGATTGGCGGCGTCGGGCATCGGGGTCTCCGCGAGGTGGCCGAGATGTGCGCTGCTTCGCGAAAACGGGCAAGGCCTTGCCGCCGCCGTTCGTTGCTCCAGCCGTGCCTTACCCAACAACCCGCAGGTTCGACAACTCGTTGGCGATTTCCTTGAAGTTGTCCGAAAGCGTCGCGCCGGTCGCGTTCCAGAACAGCTTGGCCGGTTTGCTGGGATCGGTCGGATCCTTGCGGAAGCGGGAATCGGAAGAGCAGGCCTTCAGTGCCGCCATGGCCTTCTGGTCGCTCGAGCTGGTCGAGGACATGTCGAGCGCCACCGTCATCACCATGATGTTGCCGGCCTTGGCGTTGTCGCACAGCTTCGCCATTTGCTCGTTCATCGCGGCGGTATAGTTGCTCGAGGAATAGTTGAACTGGCCGATGGCGCTCGACGTGCCGCCGAACAGGCGGGTGACCGAGGTGCCGTTATAGCCGACGCCGGTATAGCCATAGGCGGCATAGGTCGACTTGTTGCCGGCCGGGTCGGAATTGACCGTCGAATAGGTGTTCTCGCCGTCGGTGAGCACGATGACGACCTTGTCGTTGCCGCGCTCGGTTTCCGGGCGCCCCTCGGTAAAGGGCGCGGCGCTCGACACGGTGCGCCAGCCCCAGGCCATGCCTTCGGGCACGTTGGTGTTGCCATTGGGCTGCATCAGGTCGATCGCCGCCTTGATGGTCGCGAGCCCGTCCGCGTTGGTGACGTCGGTGAGCGGCGTGATCGGCGTGGTGGTGCAGCTGTAATTGGGCCCGGCGCCCGAACTGAGCTGGGGAGCATCGATCGGCCGGGGCTGGAAATACTTGGCCATGTTCGACTGCCTGGTCTTGCCGGTGGTGCTCGACGGATCGTCGTTCCACCAGCTGTTTGCGGCGCCGTAGGTCACCGGGTTCGGCTCGTTCGGGTTTTGTGTGATCTTCCAGTGATTGCCGGGCTCGTCCGGGGCGAACATCGGCACGAACATGGTGGCCGGATCGCCGACGCCGATGCCGGTATTGTTCGGGCCGCCCGAGGCAGGGGTGTCGTCGACATTGTAGGGATAGGGGCGAACCTCGACGCAACCCTGCCAACTGGCGAACGGGCCGTAGGTGTCGTTGTAGTCGTATTCGGTATGGCTGCTCTTGCAGGTATGGTTGGAGCGGTAGGCGTCGCAGACGGTGCGCGCGCTGCCGGCGATGCGCTCGTGGCTCGTCACCACCTTCATATCCTGATACAGCTCGAAGCGGCTCAGCACCTCGCCTTCTTCGGTGCCCCAGCCGGTGCCCTTCTTGTACCAGATGCCGTTGATCTTCTGGGCGTATTTGTCGGAGGCGTTGAGCGTCGACCAGTCGAAGTTCTCATTGGCGATCGGCGACAGCCCATAGACGTCCATCCAGGGGGCGTTGTCGTTGTCCGGCCCGACATTGACGGAGGCCGCGAACGGCACGAGGCTGAACTGGACCGGCTTGTCGATCTGCTTGATCTGCGCCGCCTGCTGCGCCAGCGTGTCGACAAGCTGCTTGGCGGCCTGTTTGAGCAGGTCGATGCGCTTCTGTCCCGAGCCGGTGCCGGGCGTCGTCATGGAGCCCGAATTGTCGAGCACCATCGCCACTTCCAGCGTGTTCTTCAGCCGCACCTGGGAGTCCATGTCGATGTTGATCGGCTTGTTGGCATCGCTCTCTGAAGCGCCGACGAGCAGCGCCGACGATGGATAGAAATAAGGATGGTAGTTCAGCGTCGCGCTCATGGTGAGCAGGCCGCCGCCGGCCTGGTTGGTCGGCAGCGTGATGTTGAGCGCCACGTTGGCCGGGTCGACGGTGTTTAGGTTGGCGTTGAAGAAGTCGACCGCGTAGGCCCTGATCTGATCGTCCGTGGCGCCTTCGGCAAGCCGCCGGGCGGCTGCGAAATTGGCGGCGTCGAGCGCGTTCAGCACCATCTGCTTCTGGCGATTGAGCTCGCTGAAATCGACGGCCAGCGCCACCGCTCCCATCAGCGGCACCATGGCTATTGCCGTCATGAGGGCATAGTTGCCGCGGCGGTCACGGCAGAATTGATGCCAGAATTTGCGCATGTTTATCGAGCGGCCCCCCGCCGGCGGATTCTCTGTGGGGCCACACTTCCACAAAACGCTGAAGGACCGGTTTGGCAAACTGCTCGATTGCGCGACGGCGGGTTCACCGGGCGCTAACCAAACCAACAGGCTGACGCATGCCGCATGATGGAAAACGCCCGCCTGACAGCGGGCGCCGTCGATCGTTTGTCGCGCTCTTCAGCTGACGATGCGCAGGTTCGACAATTCGTTGCCGATCGCCTTGAAGTCGTCCGACAACGTCGCGCCGGTCGAATTCCAGAACAGTTTCGCCGGCTTGCTCGGGTCGGTTGGATCCTTGCGGAAGCGCGAGTCCGATGCACAGGTCTTGAGCGCGGCCATGGCCTTCTTTTCGTCGGTCTTGGTGTCGACCAGATCGAGCGAGACGGTCATCACTATGACCCCGGCAGCTTTGGCGTTGGCGCAAAGCGTTTGCATGTTCTCGTCAAGTGCTGCCGTATAGTTGCTGTCTGTATAGGTGGTCTTCGGAACGGCACTGCTCGTGTTCATGAACAGGCGCGTGACGCTGCCTGAGCCGGGGTAGATCAGCCCGGTATATCCGTAAGCTGCGTATGTGGACCGGTTGTTGGCATAGCTGGCGTCGCTGACGGCGCTATAGGTATTGGCGCCGTCGGTCAGGACGATAACGACCTTGTCGTTACCCTTTTCTGTGTTAGGTCGCCCCTCGGTGAAGGGCTCATTGCTGGACACGGTTCGCCAGCCCCAGGCTAGACCTTCCGGGACGTTGGTGTTGCCGGTCGGCGCCATGTCGTCGATGGCGTCGTCCAGATCCTGCTTTTCTGCTGCCACCGTCACATCCTTGAGCGGGGTGATCGGACTGGTCGTGCAGGCCGCATTCGGACCGTCGCCGGCGCTCGCCGAAGCCGAGCCGTAGGGCTTCACCAGAAAGTATTTGCGCATGTCGGACTGGCGCTGCGTCGCCGTCGGGTTGGACGAGTACGGCCAGTCTGCCCACCAGTTGTTGCTGTAACCATAGCTCGCGCTGCTGACGTCATTGACGCCGTCGCGATTGAAGTCGCGCCATAATGTGCCGGCCTCGTCGGGTGCGAACATCGGCACGAAAAGCGTAGCTGGATTGGAGGTCGTCGGCGTCGTGTCGTCGTCATTGTATGGATATGGCCTGGCCTCCACGCATCCCTGCCAACTCGCATAGCGGCTGGTGGTGTAGACATATGTCGGTGACGGGGTGACCCAATGGCCTTTGCTGCAGGTGCCGTCCTTCTTGGTCACGTCACAGACATACTGCTTCGGAGGCTGCACCGTTTCGCGGTCGGACTCCACCGTCATGTCGGAGTAGAGGCTGAAACGGGTGAGCGGCTGATCCTTGGTGTCTCCCCAGCCGTCACCGCGCTTGTACCATATGCCGTTGACCTTCTGCGCGTACTTGTTCGGGTCGTTGGCGGAGGTCATGGTCGACCAATCGAAATCTTCATGGTGGATCGGCGAGATGCCGTTCTGGTCCATCCAATCGTCCGTATCATGCGTCGGGCCGATATTGACCGAGGCCGAGAACGGCACCAGCGAAAACTGCACGGGTTTGCTGACCTGCTTCATCTGCTGGGCCTGCGCCGCCAGCGTGTCGACCAGTTGCTTGGCCGCGTCCTTCAGCAGATCGATACGTTTCTGGCCGGTCCCGGAGCCGAGAGTTGACATCGAGCCGGAATTGTCGAGCACCAGTGCGACTTCGAGCGTGTCCTTCAGCCGGATTTCGGATGTCGCGACGACGTTGACGTCGGTCGTGCCGACGGTCTTGCCAAGCAGCATGGCTGCTGCCGGAAGAAAATAGGGATGATACTTAAGCGTCGCCTGCATTTTCAGCGTGCCGCCGCCGGTGTTGTTATTCGGCAAGGTGACCGTCAGGGCCGTGTTGGCGGGAAGGACATGCCTGAGATTGGCCTCGAAGAAATCCTTGGCGTATGCCCTTACAGCATCGTCACTTGCACCGGAGACGATCTGCTGCGCCGTGGCGATGCCGGCCGCATCGAGCGCGTTCAGCATTTCCTGCTTTTGTCGGACGAGCTCCGTATAATCGACAGCCAACGCCACGCCACCCATCAGCGGTACCATCGTGATGGCCGTCATCAGGGCATAGTTGCCCCGTCTGTCCTGAAGAAAGTCGCGGATCATTGCGTTACCCCCGCCAAAGATCCATGTTGAGATACAACCATGGTCGTAGTTGACCGTGCCACCATGGTCATAAATCGTTAAATTTCAGCTTGTGCGAAACTATCAAGAACAAGCCGCCTTCTTGACCGAGCGTTAACCTTGCGCTCGCGGGGACGATGTCGCGGGTCGATGTGCGGCGGTCGGGAAAGCTCGTGACAGGATGAAACGCTTCCGTTATTCGGAACCGGCTGCGGCTGAACCGTCTGTCGCGGCCTTGCCAGGAATCAGGATCGGGAACACGGCATGGCGGATTCGCCTGACATCATCGCTTCGCTCGACGATCTTGCGGGGCGCTACGCCGCCATTTTGTGCGACGTGTGGGGCGTTGTGCATAATGGCGAATGGCATTTTCCAGCGGCGGCTGCCGCGCTTGCCCGGGCGCGCGCGTCCAATGTGCCGGTCGTGCTGATCAC
>RXJA01000233.1 GCA_003963455.1 Hyphomicrobiales bacterium | reverse complement strand
CATGGCCTTCGACGACAAGGTGTTCGACGACAAGACCGGCGTGAAGCCGCAGTCGAGCCCGTGGGCGGTGTTCCAGTTCGGCTTCTCCGCTTACAAGAGCGGCCATAAGGACCAGGCGGTCGAGGCCTATAAATACGCCGCCGAGAACGGTCAGATCGGCGCCACCTGGAAGCTCGCGCGCATGTACGCCGAAGGCGATGGCGTCACGCGCGACGACTATGCGGCCTTCAAGTTCTTCTCGGAAATCGTCGATCAGGATGTCGAGCCCGGCTCGCCGGAGGAAAGCTACGTGTCGGATGCGCTGGTGGCGCTCGGCGATTATCTGCGTAAGGGCATTCCCGGCACCCCGGTCGAGGAAAACGACGTCGCGGCGCAGGAATATTACATGCGCGCCGCCGCCAATTACCGCAATCCGAATGCTCAGTTCGAGATCGGCCGGATGTTCCTCAAGGGCGAGGGCGGCGTGAAGGCCAGCGTCAAGCAGGCAGGTCGCTGGCTGCAACTGGCTGCCGAGAAAGGTCATGCCGGCGCGCAGGCGACGCTCGGCAATCTTCTGTTTCAGAGCGGCAAGATCGTGCGCGGCTTGGCGATGATGACGGCCGCGCTCGAGCGTGCCCCGGCGGCCGACCAGCCCTGGATCCGTAACATGCAGGAAGAAGCGTTCGCAGCGGCCGGCGAAGCCGATCGCCGGACCGCGATCTCGCTCGCCGACGATATCCTGACCAAGGGCAACAACGGCGACCAATAGCGCAGGTCTGGCGATAGTGTGCGTGGCAGCTTGGCGCATGCATTGTCCAAGTAGCGCTGGTCGACCCCCTCTCCGTCTCGGCTTCGCCGAGCCACCTCTCTCCCAATCGACCGGGTAGAGGAAAGGCGCCCGTCCAGCAAGGACGCCCTTCCTTTCCCTCCGGAGGGGAAGGTGGCGCTGCGAAGCAGCGACGGATTGGGGGAACCACGTGGCAATCAAGCCTCGGGCCGATCAGTTACCTGTGCATAGCGTACCCTGTATGGGGGTGATCGGCAGCGCCTCAGTTCTCGGTCGGCTCCGTTGGTGCCGGGCCAGGGGGCGGGGTCGAGATCGATGTCGGGTGCGGTTTCGCAACTTCTCCCGGACATTCGTCCTTGATCCTGGTCCAGGACGTGTTGTTGAGAACCATGTCGCAACGGGCGAGGTGGCTTTCGCCGGCAATAGTCAGGCACGCCGTTTGGCCGACAGCGAAGGACTTGCCGTTGGCCAGACAGGCCGGCGCCGCCAGCGATGGCGTCGGCGCGGCAAGCGCCAAAGCAAGGCCGACCGGCCTGAAAAGAAATCGGTTCGCCATTCAACCCCCACTGCAGCCCGCATCAAAGACGGGATTTGTGGCGATATCTGGGTCCGGGAAAGCCGGACCTCTCAGGCGGCCCGCAGGCTGAGGTCGATCGCGACCGGCACGTGGTCCGAGGGCTTCTCCCAGGCGCGGACATGCTTTTCCACCGAGGCCGACGAGAAACGGTTGGCGGCTTCCGGCGAGAGCAGCAGGTGGTCGATGCGGATGCCGTTGTTCTTCTGCCAGGCGCCGGCCTGATAATCCCAAAAAGTGTAGACGCCGGCCGAGTCGGTCACGGAACGCACCGCTTCGGTGAAGCCGAGATTCTTCAGCCGGCGGAAGGCCTGCCTCGTCTGCGGCTGGAACAGTGCGTCGCCCAACCAGTTTTCCGGGAAGCGGGCATCGGCCGGCTCCGGGATGACGTTATAGTCGCCGGCCAGCACCAGCGCCTCCTCGAGCCGCAGCCGTTCCTCCGCCCAGCGCTCCAACCGCGCCATCCAGGCAAGCTTGTAGGGAAACTTCCGCTCATCATCGATCGGATTACCGTTTGGCAGATAGAGCGAAACGACGCGCAGGGCGCCCTGGTCGGTCGAAAACACGCCTTCGATGAAGCGGGCGTGGTCGTCCGCGTCGTCGCCCGGCAGGCCGCGGTTGACCTCGTCGAAGGGAAGCTTCGACAGGATGGCAACGCCGTTGAAGCTCTTCTGGCCGTTGGTCTCGACATTGTAGCCCAGCGCCTCGATCTCGGCGCGCGGGAACTGGTCATCGACCGTCTTGATCTCCTGCAGGCACACGATGTCCGGCGCGCTTTCGGTCAGCCAGTGGGTAAGGTTGCCGATGCGCGCGCGAACGCCGTTGATGTTCCAGGTGACGATCTTCATGCAGGCCTCGATGCTGTTCGGACGGAAGGCGTTCGACGAAGCCGATCGTATTGCCTGCGCGGATCTTTAGAAAGGCCGTCTGGTTGCATTCCTGCCATCGCAACCAATGACCTGCGCCGCCCTATTGGCGCCGCTTGCAAGCTCGGGATAGTCGATCAGATGGAGAAGCTGGTGCCGCAGCCGCACGAGGCGACCGCGTTGGGATTCCTGATCTGGAAGGACTGACCCATCAAATCGTCGACGAAGTCGATCACCGAGCCGCCCATATAGACCAGGGACAGGTCGTCGATCAGGATCGTCGCGCCATCCTTCTCGATGGCGACGTCATCATCATTGCGGTCGCCGACCAGGTCGAACTTATAGGAAAAGCCCGAGCAGCCGCCGCCTTCCACGGAGACGCGCAGAGCGGTCTTGCCCGGTTCGCCGGAAACGATCCTGACGATCCGCCTTGCCGCGGCGTCGGTCATTTCGACCTTCATGACAGTCTTGGCATCCGCGCCCATCGGCGTCACCTTGCTTTCGGTTTCACATGATAGGTATGAAGCGGGCGGGGCCAAGTCAACTGGTGGGTCAATGGACGAGCAGCAGGGCAAGGATGCTCTCGGCGACATCGGGTTCGGCTATCGGCCGCGCGCCATCTATGCGAGCGACCCGGCGCGCTCGCGCGGGCGCCTGTTCCCGGAGGCCGAAAGTCCGACCCGCACGCCGTTTCAGCGCGACCGCGACCGCATCATCCATTCCACCGCCTTCCGCCGGCTGAAGCACAAGACCCAGGTCTTCGTCGCGCATGAGGGTGACCACTATCGTACGCGGCTGACGCATTCGATCGAAGTGGCGCAGATCGCGCGGGCGCTCGCGCGCGCACTGCGTGGCGACGAGGACCTCGCCGAGGCCGTGGCGCTGGTGCATGATTTCGGCCACACGCCCTTCGGTCATACCGGCGAGGATGCGCTCAACGACAAGATGGCAGCCTGGGGCGGCTTCGATCACAATGCCCAGTCGCTGCGCGTGGTCACGCGGCTCGAGAGGCGCTATGCCGAGTTCGACGGGCTGAACCTCACCTGGGAAACGCTGGAGGGGCTGGTCAAGCATAACGGCCCGCTGACCGATGCGAGCGGGAACGGGCTCGAGGGGCCGGTGCCGCAGGCGATCCGCGATTATTCCGAGCTGCACGACCTCGAGCTCGACCGCTTCGCCGGCATCGAGGCGCAGTGCGCCGCGATCGCCGACGACATCGCCTACAACACCCATGACATAGACGACGGCCTGCGCGCCGGCCTGCTGACGCTGGACATGCTGCAAGGCGTTGGCCTGCCGGGCTCGATCCTGCGCGGCGTGCGTGCGAAATATCCTCACCTCGACGATGTCCGCACCGGCCACGAGCTAATGCGCCGTCAGATCACGCTCATGGTCGAGGATGTCATCGCATCGACTACCGCCAATATCGAGCGCCTGAAGCCGGACAGCGCCGATGCGGTGCGCGCGACGGGCGAGACGCTGGTGACCTTTTCGGCAGGCATGGCGGCGGCCGAAAAGGAATTGAAGGCTTTCCTCTACAAGCATCTCTACCGGCACCCCGAGGTGATGCGGGTGAGGGCAGACGCCGAGCGCATCGTGCGCGAGCTGTTCGACGTCTATTTCGCCGATCCCCGCGCCATGCCCGACGGCTGGCGCGAGGGGCTCGACCGGGCCGAGGATCGCATCAAGGCGCGCAGCGTCGCCGACTTCCTGGCCGGCATGACCGACACCTATGCGCTCAAGGAACATCGGCGTTTGTTTGACCATACGCCCGATTTGAGCTAGGGCGAGCCTCGATTTGCCGGCCATTGAGCCGGTCGCCTCTTAAAGTCCAGAGCATATCCAATGAATATCTTCGCCGATTTCAACGCGCGGATCGTAAAGGCCGTCGAAGCCCTTGACCTTAAGGACAAGGAAGGGGCCGCGCTTGACCTGTCGCGTATCGCGGTCGAGCCGCCGCGCGATGCAAGCCATGGCGATCTCGCCACCAACGCGGCGATGGTGCTGGCCAAGCCCACCGGGCAGAACCCGCGCGCGCTTGCCGAGAAACTCGCCGAAGCGCTGCGGGGCGACGCTGACATTGCTTCGGCCGAGATCGCCGGGCCGGGCTTCGTCAATCTCAGGCTCAAGGACGCGTTCTGGCACGCGCATCTGATCGCGCTGCTCGGCGAGGGGCGCAATTATGGCCGCTCGACCATCGGCGGCGGCCGCAAGGCCAATGTCGAATATGTCTCGGCAAACCCGACCGGCCCCATGCATGTCGGCCATTGCCGCGGCGCCGTGGTCGGCGACACGCTCGCCAACCTCATGGCCTTCGCCGGCTACGATGTGACCAAGGAATATGTGATCAACGACGCCGGCTCGCAGATCGACGTGCTCGGCCGTTCGGCGCTGCTGCGCTATCGCCAGGCGCTTGGCGAAGACATC
>RXJA01000489.1 GCA_003963455.1 Hyphomicrobiales bacterium | reverse complement strand
GAGCGCGAGGCCGCGATCGCCAAGAAGGAAATGGTCGAGGCGAACCTGCGTCTCGTCATCTCCATCGCCAAGAAATACACCAACCGCGGCCTGCAATTCCTCGACCTCATCCAGGAAGGCAATATCGGCCTGATGAAGGCGGTCGACAAATTCGAATACCGCCGCGGTTACAAGTTCTCGACCTACGCCACCTGGTGGATCCGGCAGGCCATCACCCGCTCGATCGCCGACCAGGCGCGCACCATCCGCATTCCGGTGCACATGATCGAGACGATTAACAAGATCGTGCGCACCTCGCGCCAGATGCTGCACGAGATCGGCCGCGAGCCGACGCCGGAGGAACTGGCCGAAAAGCTCGCCATGCCGCTCGAAAAAGTGCGCAAGGTGCTGAAGATCGCCAAGGAGCCGATCTCGCTCGAAACGCCTGTGGGCGACGAGGAGGATTCGCATCTCGGCGACTTCATCGAGGACAAGATGGCGATCTTGCCGATCGACGCGGCGATCCAGGCCAATCTGCGCGAGACCACCACGCGGGTGCTCGCCTCGCTGACGCCGCGCGAGGAGCGCGTCCTGCGCATGCGCTTCGGCATCGGCATGAACACCGACCATACGCTGGAAGAAGTCGGCCAGCAGTTCTCGGTGACGCGCGAGCGCATCCGCCAGATCGAGGCGAAGGCGCTGCGCAAGCTCAAGCATCCGAGCCGGTCGCGCAAGCTGAGAAGCTTCCTCGACAGCTAAAACGGAAATCAGACAAGAAAATCGAAAAGGGCGCCTCGGGCGTCCTTTTTTGCGTTTCCGACCACTTCTGATGCCGCCTTGCCGCATCTGCCCGACAGGAGGATAATTCGGGTGTCGGATGCATTTGTGGGCGACGAGCCGGATGCCCGCCCCGGCGTCGGCCGTAAACGGCCAGGCGCCCGCACCGTGGCCCCGGAGGGAGGTGTGCCATGACAACCTACATCGTGCTTATCAACTGGACCGAGTTGGGCGCCAGGAATGTGCGGGAGTCGCCGAAACGGCTCGATGCCGCCAAGAAGCTGCTGGGGGAAATGGGCGGATCGTTCAAGTCGTTCTACCTGACCATGGGCGAATGCGACATGGTCGCCATCGTCGAAGCGCCGGACGATGCGGTGCTTGCCCGGTTCGCGCTGATGCTGTCGTCCGGCGGCAGCGTCAGGACGCGGACGATGAAGGCATTCCCGGAATTCGCCTATCGCGAGATCATCAGCTCTCTCGGGTAAAGCGGCTTGGGGACTGGCGCGGCTGTTGCGAAGCCGCGCCGCATTCCCGATAGTCGCGCCATGCCCACGCCGCTGCTGACCGTCTGGTACAACACGCGCTGTCCGGTTTGCGACGCCGGCATCAACCGCCAGAAGCGGCGGCTGATCGAAGCGGTCAAGGCCGGTCGGGTCGAATTCCGCGACATCAATTTCGAACCGGAGGCGCTTTCCGCCTTCGGTGCCTCGCTGGAGGATATCCGCCGCCGGCTGCATGCGACCGATGCCGATGGGCGGTTGCTGGTTGGCGCTGACGTGGCGATCGCGGTCTGGCGGCTGACCCCGGGCGAGGGGTGGCTGGCGTCCCTGTTCGGCAACCCTGCCGCGCTGCCGCTGACGCGCTTTGCCTACGACCGTTTCGCCGACCTCCTCTACGCCTGGAACCGGCGCAAGGGCCGTTGGTAGGCGGCCTCCATTTCTCAAATCATAGCGATGACAGGGGCCTTGGCGGATCCTGCGATATATCGTAAGATATATCTTGACTCCGAGCGCGGACAATCTTACTTAAGATGTATCGTAAGATATAACTCAAGGAGCAATCGATGCACAGACATAACCAATCAGGGCACAATCATTTCGGCGAGCGCATGTTCATGCATATGGCCGGCAAATTTGGTGGCAGAGGGGGCGGCGGTTTCGGGCCTTTCGGCCATGGCGGCAGGGGCGGCGGACGCGGCGGCCCGGGCGACATGTTCCGCGCCGGGCGCATGCTGGCCGACGGCGATCTCAAGCTGATCACGCTGTCGCTTTTGGCCGACGCGCCGCGCCATGGCTACGACATCATCAAGGCGCTGGAAGAGCGCACCAGCGGCGTCTACAGCCCGAGCCCGGGCGTGGTCTATCCGACGCTCACCTTCCTGGAGGAGGCGGGCTACGCGGTGTCGTCCAGCGAAGGCAACAAGAAGGTGTTTTCGATCACCGAGGCCGGCAAGGCGCATCTCGAGGAGAACCGCGAGATGATCGACGGCGTGCTCGACCATCTCGAGCGTTTCGGCCGCAAGATGGCCGCGGCGCGCGAATGGTTCGACTGGGGCGACGACAAGGACGAGGGGCGCCGCGGCCGTTCGGAAACGCGCGACCGGTTCCGGGCGCTGCGCCACCGGCTGCGCGCCGCGCTCGGCGACATCGCCGAGGCGCCGGAGGACAAGCAGGCCGAGGCGATCAGCATCCTCGAAGACGCCGCCGAGGCGATCGAGGCGCTATCGCGCCGCTAAGGCTTACTGCAATCTTTCTGTCCGACGAAAATAGCCCGGAGCGATCCGGGCTATTTTCTTGTCGATGACCGCCCGGGAAGTGATCAGTCCTTGCCGACATACTCGCTGATCAGCTTGTCGTTGCGCGCCTTCTCGATCTTGGCGGTGGTCTCGGCCGCGATGCGCTCGTCGGTGCGGTATTTGACCAGGTTTACCAGGCTGCCGGTGAGCAAGAGGACGCCCATCGCCCAGTAGCCCTTGGTCGAGAGGTCGACCGGCGCCAGCCACAGCGACAGGGCCAGCATGAAGTAGGCGGCGCCTACCGATACGGTGTTGAACAGGATGTAGGTCTGATTGCCGTTCATCGTGGTGTTCCTTTGGTTCGATCCGATTTGATCTGTCCGGGAAATTGCGGGTTCAGTTCAGGGATTTCAGGCGTGCCAGGACGTGCTCGGCGCGCACCTTGGTGGCCGGTCCGTGGCCCGCTTCGGCGAGGCGTTCCCGGATCGCCTCGTGGCGCAACTCGCCGTCGATCTCGTCGAGGATGCCGGCCTCCTCGAACGGGTCCGGGCTCGACTTGATGCGGGCGAGCAGTTCCTCCGCCTCGTTGATGCTGGCGGTGCGGCCGATCGAACGGTTGAGGCGCGACTGCGCCTTGCGTTCGGCATCGATCGCACGGGCGGCAATCATGCCCTGGTTGAGATCGATGATGCGGCGATGCGCCTGTTCGATGGACAGACGCATCCGCAAGGTCTTCTCGCCCAGGCTCTTATAGGTGGCGCGGCGCACTTCGCGTTCGTTCTCGAGCTCGGCGATCGCGGAGGCGCCGCCTTCGGCGAGCGCCTGTTTGTCGGCGGAAAGCGCGCTCAGCGTGCGCGTTTCCAGATCGGCGATGCGGCGGTCGAGCTGGTCGAGGCTGGTCTGCTCGGCGCGTTGGCGCACGATCAGCGAGGCGAGCGTCTGCTTGGCGGCGGCGAGGCCCGCCTCCGCGTCGCGGATGCGCTGGGCCAGGAGGTCGATGGCGAAGCGGTCCTTCAGATTGTCCTCGGCCCGTGCGCTGGCGCCGTCCAGCAATGTCTTGATCAGGCTAAGCATGGTCTTCTCCCTGTCGATGTGAACGTTGTTCACGAAATCAACATACCAAGAAATGAACACTGTTTAAGAGATATTTTGAACGCTGTTCATCGAGCGTGGGACATGGTAAACGCAGGCAAATGGAATGATCGGGCCTGGCGTGCCCGTTTCCGGACAGAAAGACAGGAAAGAACATGGCGCTGGACAAGGAAGAGATGAGCGAGAAAGTGCTCGCCATCGCCGAGGCGCTGCTCAACGAAGGCGGTGCCGAAAACCTGAAAGCGCGCACCATCGCCGAGCAGGCCGGCATCTCGGTCGGATCGGTCTACAACCTCTTTGCCGATCTCGACGAGGTGCACCGCGCGGTCAACATGCGGTTGCTCGACCGGCTCGGCGCGACCGGCATCGCGGCCATGGCCGATCTCGAAAGGCAAGGGGTGACCGATGTCCAGCATCGCATCCTGGCGATGGCTGCCGCCTATGTGCGCTTCGTCGAGGCGCATCCCGGGAGCTGGCCCGCTGTGCTTGCCTTCAACCGGCGCCGGGCGACGCGGCCCGGCCCGGACGCTTACGACGCGCTGCTCGACGCACTCTTCGACATCGTCGCCGGCGTGCTCAAGGCCGGCGATTTCGGCCTCGACGACGACCGCCGCGCGCTTGCGGCACGGACCTTGTGGTCAAGCGTGCATGGCATCGTGACCAGCGGCTATGTGGCGAATTCGGACAGCCGCCAGGCCGAGGAGATCTGGCGCCAGGTCGAGCTCCTGGTCGGCGTTTTCGTCAAGGGGCTGGAACACGGTGGCGCATTCGCGCATGCTGAGACAAAGCCCGAATGAACAGTGGCGCCGTGAAACCTCGAGTGCCCGCGTAAAATGGAGTTTTGAAAAATGTCTTTTCTGAAAAAGCTTTTTGGCGGCGGCGGTGGTGAGACGACACAGACCGGCTCCGCCAAGCCGGCCAAGCAGGTCGAGCACAAGGGATTCCTGATCAGCGCGACGCCCTACAAGGCCGATGGCCAGTACCAGACCTGCGGCGTCGTCTCGAAGGAAGTGGACGGCGTGATGAAGGAGCACCGCTTCATCCGCGCCGATCGCTTCGCCGGCCTCGACGATGCCGTCGACATCTCGATCAAGAAGGGCATCCAACTCGTGGACGAGCAGGGTGAGCGGCTGTTCGGCTGATCATCAAAGTCTTGGATCGATCGGCTCGCTCTCCAGCGCCAGTACGGCAAAAACACATTCGTGGATGCGCCGAAGTGGTTCTTTCGCGACAAATCGTTTCAAGGCCTCATGACCCAGAGCGAATTCGCTTAGCGCGAGATTGCGCTTGCCGCTCAGATGGCGCTCTCGCAGCCGGACAAGATTGTCGGGCGCGTCATATTCGGGGCCGTAGATGATGCGCAGATACTCGCGGCCGCGCACTTTCAGCGCCGGTTGGATGAGGCCCTTCTTGCCGCGGCTAACGAAATCGCGCGGCTTGACGACCATGCCTTCGCCGCCTGAGCCGGTCAGCGTCTCCCACCAGGACACGGCTTCCGCGCAGGCGCCGGCGTCGGCCAGATCGATCGTGCGCCATTTGGTGTGCGCGACGACACTCTCCGTGGCTAGGCGATCCGCCAGCGACATGTGCCAGATGTGGTCGTGGTCGAACCAGACGCGGCCCTCGCTGGCGAGCAGATGGAACGGCGCGACCTTAAGGTCATCGACACCCGAAACCGGCCACACATAGGGCGACCAGGCAGTGGCGTATTTGCCTGCCCGTTCGGCTCGGTCGGCAAACCGGGTGAGCAAGTCCGCTACCTCGACGCCGCGCGCTTTCGCTCTCTCCAGGGCCTCGCAACCGAGCCGCAGACCGGCTGCGGACGAAGCCGCCACCGGTCCGTATTGACCTTCGATCAGGGTGTTCGCCTTGGCCGACCAGGGCATGATTTCGGCGTCGAGCAGCAGCCAGTCGGTTTGCAGTTCCTCCCACAGACCGGCGGCGTCGACACTTGCGCGAAGGCGGCCGAGCAGGCCTTCCGTCATGGCGTTGTCGCTGAAGAAGGAACGCCCCGTCCTGGTCCATATCGCGCCGGTCTCGTCGCCTGAAATGCCGAAGCGGCTGCGCGCGGCCTGCGCGGTCCGGCACAGCGCGACGACCGCCCGCGAACCCATATGCTTTTCCTCGCAGACGACCTCGGCGACGCCGCGCTCGCGAAAGTAAGCAAAGGCCTCTTCCGGGCGTTCGAGCCAGCCGGCATCACCGCTTGTCTCGGATGGCGACATCGTCGGCGGCAGGTAGACCAGCCATTGCGGCGCCACCGCGAAACGGCTCATCACCTCAAGCGCGGCAGATGCGTTTTCCTCGGCCACGACGACGCGGCCGTTCAGGCCGGTCTCGATCCAGCGGCGGCCGGAAATGTCCTGGATATCGAGCATGCTGTCGGCGTCGGCCTGGACCGATTTTTCCTGAATTGATGCGCCGAGCGGACGTACTGGTTCCGACCAAATACGGATCGCCGGCACCTCCACCAACTCGCGCTCCGGCCAACGAAAGGCCGTCAGCTTGCCGCCGAACACGCAGCCGGTGTCGATGCACAAAGTGTTGTTGACCCATTCGGCCGCCAGCATCGGCGTGTGCCCTTAGACGACCGCCGTTTTTCCGCGATAGGCGGCCGCCCAATCGGCCCGCACGGGCAGGCCGAATTCATCGATCTCGCCGGTCGTCTCGCCATAGAGCGCGAATTCGCGCACGGCGCCCGAACCGCGCCCGATCATATCTTCCTTGAGACCGGCATGAGCGACAGCCAGGCGTCCGCCGTCCAACCAGACATGGCTGCGCAAGTCGTCGAGGAAGGCCGGCAGCGCCTCTTTCAACCCGCGATCCTGCTCCTCCAACTGGTCGATGGTTTGCTGAAGGCCGTGGGCAATCGTAACCTTGCGGCCTTCCAGCCAGCGGCTGAGTTTGCGCTCGTGATTGCCCTGGACGCAGTAGGCGGTTCCGGCGGCGACCATGCTCATGGCAATGCGCAGAACATCGGGTGTGTTGGGGCCGCGATCGACAAGGTCACCGACAAAGACGACCTTGCGGCCCTCTGGCGGAGAAACGAGAACGCTTCGTTCTCCCCGATCCTGCGACCAGGCAACGTCGTATCCGAGTTTGCCAAGCAAGGCTTGAAGCTCGTCGGCGCAGCCATGCACGTCGCCTATGATATCGAAGGGACCGGTATCCTGGCGCTTGTCGGTCCAAAGCGGTTGGCGCGAGACGCTTGCCGCGTCGATGCTGGCCTCGCTGGTGAGCTTCCACACCTGGCGAAAGCCTTCCCGTTGCAACCCGCCGAGACCCTTGCGGATCTCGCTGATCATGCGCTGGGCTACCCCCGGTCCGAAGGGACGGTCCGGGCGATTTGCGTTGCGCGCAACGCAGACGTCGAGACCTGGATCGAGGACCACGGCGACCGGCAGAGCGTGCCACTTACGCGCCAGTTCGATCCAGGCCTTGCGATCCGCGGCCCGCACATTGGTGGCGTCGATGACGGCTAGCTTGCGATGCTTCAGCCGCTTGCCGACGATATCGCGCATCAGCTCGAACGCGTCGGCCGAAACGTCCTGATTGGTCTCGTCGTCGGAGATGAAACCACGGCATCGATCGGATGAGACAATCTCGGTCGGCAGGAAATGCCTGGCGCCAAAAGTCGACTTGCCTGAGCCGGTCGAGCCGATCAGCACCACCAGGGCGAAATCCGGAATTTCCAGGTTTGTCTTGTCGGCTTCCCTCATCGCGTGAACACCGCCATCTGTGTGGGCGCGCCGAAGCTCGTATGCTCATCGCCAATACTGCGGATTTCGGCGGCATAGCCGTATCTCTCGCCGATTCCTGCCGTCCAGGCTTGGAACTCGGCGCGGCTCCATTCGAAGCGGTGGTCCGGATGGCGGAAAGCCCCCGCGGCCAGATTGCTGAAAAGCGCGTTGTGGTCCGCGTTGGGGGTCGTCACGATAACGGTCTTCGGGGCGGCTTCGCCGAAGACAATCCGCTCGACCAGTGGCAGCCTGTCTTCGTCGAGATGCTCGATCACCTCGACCATGACCGCGACATCGGCTTCGGCCCAGCGACTGTCTCGATAGGTCAGCGAACCGTGCAGCAGCGTAACGCGTCCCTCCGGCGGTCCACCTGCTTCATTCAGCCTCAGCCGCCTTGCCGCCCATTCGAGCTCGCGGACGGCAGGGTCCAAGCCAAACAGCTTTTGGACCCATCGCTCGCGCACCAGTCGGTCGAGAAGCTTGCCTTCGCCGCAGCCCAGGTCAGCGACTACTTTGCCGCCGCTCGCGCGGATGGCTTCGACGACCGCATCCAGGCGCCGTTCATGCAACCGGACCGGCGCCTCGAGCGCCTCTTCGGGCGTGCTGCGGGTTTCAGCTGGGGTCTCCGCGGTCGTGGTTTCGGGAACCAGCCGCGCCAAGGCGGCGCGGGCCAAAACCGATCGATTGCGCAAATAGCGGCGCGCGATCAACTCCTTGGCGGGGTGATTCTCCAGCCATCCGGCGCCTTTGGACAGCAGCTTGTCGACCTCGTCGTCGCCGACCCAGTAATGCTTGGCGTCGTCCATCACCGGAATGAGCACATAGAGGTGGTTGAGCAGATGGCTCAGCCGGCCGTGGCCGGACAATTTCAGATGGCCGTAGCGCAGCGCTGCCGAACTGGAACCGACGGCTTCGATCGGCGTCAGCTCGACGGTCCAGCCCAGCGGTTCGAACAGCTGCCGCACCAATGCCTCCCCGCCGCACATCGGCAAAGGTGCCACGACAGCCTCCAGCGGCAAGTCGCTGTCGGCGAGCTGCTGGCGTTCCTTGGATATGCCGGTCATTGCCGTCCGGAGCATCTTGTTGAGCGCCACAGACAGGAAGGACGATGCCGCGTAGGGCCGGTCGTTCACATACTGGTCGAGCAGGCCCTCCGCCTGGCCCTTGCCCCTTACCAGCCCGATCGGATCGACATCGAGCAGAAGCGCTGCCTCGCACCGCGCATCGCTGGCCTCCGGATAGAACAGCCAGGCCTTGCCGAAGGACAAGTCGGCCGCGTGCAGGCGCTCGGGATGCTTGTGCAGCAGGAAGCCAAGATCCGTGGCAGGACGATGTGTGGTTGCAACCGAAAGGAACATGCGTGAGCGATAGCGCAGCCGATCCGAAGAACCAATGGCGGCGCGACGTTATTTCCGCTCCTTTTCAGAACGCTCGAAGGTTGCCTCTGCCGCGATCAGAACGCGACCTTGTCGCCGCCCTTGAGCTGCAGGATCTGGCGCGCCTCGTCGGGCGTGGCGATCGAGGCGCCGAGGCCTTCGATGATCTGGCGCACCTTGGTCACCTGTTCGGCGCTGGAGCGGGCGAGCTTGCCCTTGCCGATCCACAGCGAATCCTCCAGGCCGACGCGCACATTGCCGCCCAGCGCGATCGCCTGCGTGGCGATCGGCAATTGGTGGCGGCCGGCGCCCAGCACCGACCAGTGATAGTCGTTGCCGAACAGGCGGTCGGCGGTGCGCTTCATATGGGCGACGTCTTCGGGATGGGTGCCGATGCCGCCCAGGATGCCGAACACGCTCTGGACGAAGAACGGCGCCTTCACCAGGCCCTGGTCGACGAAATGCGCCAGCGTGTAGAGATGGCCGATGTCGTAGCACTCGATCTCGAAGCGCGTGCCGTTGTCGGCGCAGGTGCGCAATATATGCTCGATGTCGCCGAAGGTGTTGCGGAAGATGCGGTCGCGCGAGGATTCGAGATAGGGCCGCTCCCAGTCATGCTTGAAAGTCTTGAAGCGCTCCAGCATCGGGAACAGCGCGAAATTCATCGACCCCATGTTGAGCGAGGCGACTTCCGGAGCAAACACCTTGGCCGGCCTGACGCGTTCCTCCACGCTCATCGTCGCCGCACCGCCGGTGGTGATGTTGACGACGCAGTTGGAGCGCTGCTTGATGACCTGCAGGAAAGGGGCGAAGGCCTCGGTCGACTGGTCGGGGCGGCCGTCGACCGGATTGCGGGCATGGAGATGGACGATCGCGGCGCCCGCCTCGGCCGCCTCGATGGCGGCAGTGGCGATCTCCTGCGCCGTCACCGGCAGATGCGGCGACATTGACGGGGTGTGGATCGAGCCCGTTACGGCGCAGGTGATGATGATCTTGTTCTGGTTCGCCACTTATGATCCTCGATCTCTTCGCTATTTGACAGCGCCCTACTTGACCGCACCTTGCGTGATGCCTGAAATGAACTGCTTCGACAGCACGATGTAGAGCAGCGTAATCGGCAGCGCCGCCAGTGTCAGCCCGGTGAACAGCACCCCCCAGTCGGTGGTGAATTCGCCGACGAACACGGTCAGCCCTTGCGGCAGTGTCTTCAAATTATCGGAAGTGATCAGGACCAGGGGGAAGAAAAAGTCGTTCCAGATCGGCACCGCGTTCTGGATCGCCACGATGACCAGCGCCGGCCGCGCCAGCGGCAGCATGATCGACCACATGATGCGAAGCTCGCTGGCGCCATCCATGCGGGCGGATTCCTCCAACTCGCGCGGCAAGGTGCGCAGGAAGCCGGTCATGATGAAGACGGCCGAGGGAATGCCCATGGCCACATAGACCAGCACCAGCCCGAGATAGCTGTCGACGAGGCCGAGCGTGTCCAATTGGATGAACAGCGGGATGATCGCCAGCTTCAGCGGCACCGTCATGCCGCTCAGGAAAAACATCAGGACCAGCGAGCTCAGCCGGAACCGGTAGCGGGCGATGGCATAGCCGGCCAGCGTGCTGGACAAAAGGATCAGCGCGACCGAGGCCGCGGTGATGCCGACGGAATTCGCCAGATAGCGGACGAAATTGGTTTCGCTCCACACCTTCTCCAGATTGGCGGTCGAAAAGTGCGTCGGCAGCGAGAGCGGAGAGGAAAAGATCTCGGCGTTGGTCTTGAACGACGAGGTCACCATGACGAACAGCGGATAGATCATGATGACGGCATTGACCGCCAGCAAGAGCTGGATGGCGCCGTTCCTGATCGTCTCGCCGCGGTCCCTCACTGTTCGATCTCGCGGCGGCGCAGGTAGCGCAGGGCTATTGCCGTGACGCCGGCAACGAGAACGAACATCAGCACCGCCAGCGCGCTTCCCTGGCCGAAATCCTGGATGCCGGTGGTCGTGCTGCCGAAGGCCGTGCGGTAGAAATAGAGGCCGAGCACGTCGGTCGAGCCGCCCGGCGATCCAGTCAGGCCGGCCATGACATAAGGGATCTCGAACCAGTTGAAGCTGCCGATGAAGGTCAGGATGGTGACGATGGTGACACTCGGCGCGATCAATGGCCAGATGATCTTCGTCATCAGCGCGTAGTCGCCTGCGCCGTCGAGGCGGGCGGCCTCCAAGACGTCCTTGCTGATGCGCTGCATGCCGGCGAGCAGCACAAGCGTCGGGAAGCCGAGCCAGTGCCAGATGTTGGCGAAGAGGATGCTTCCGAGCGCGGTGTTTTCGTTGCCGAGCCATGGAATGGCGCCGATACCGACCAGGCCAAGGAGCTGGTTCACCAGCCCGAACAGCGGATGAAGGAACAGTTTCCACAGAAAGCCGACGATCACCGCCGACAGCACCACCGGCAGGAAGACGATGACCTGGTGGACGCGGTGGCCTGGCAGCGCCTTGAGCAGCGCGAAGGCGATCAGGAAGGCGGTGCCGTTCTCGAAGACCATCAGCGCCAGGAAGGCGATGACGTTGTGCTTCAGCGCGTTGTAGGTCCAGCCGCTGTAAGGCTTTTCGAACAGGACCTGGCGGAAGTTTTCCAGCCCGATGAAGCCTGACGGCCGCAGGCCGTTGAACTCATAGAAGGCCAGGCGGAAGGCCGACAGGAGCGGCCACAGCACGAACAGCACCATGACCACCAGCGCCGGCGTGAGCAGCGCGGCAATCCAGAGCGACCGGCGCCACGGAAAAGCTTTTTCGGTGTGGCGCCAGCCGTCCGTCATCTCACTTGCCCTGGAGTTCACTGGCCCTGGAACGGCTTATACCATTTGGCGAGGCCGTCGGTGAGGTCCGCGGCAAGCTGGTCCGGCGTGATCGAGCCGGACATCATCTTGGTGATGTCGCCCTGCAGCAGTTCCGATCCCGTCGGCTTCTCGAAGCGGAAATAGACGACATTGATATGCGGCATCGCCGTCTCGTTCAACTTGGCGACATGCGACAGAAGCTCGTCCTTGATGACCACGCCCTTGATCGGCGAGATGTTGCCGAGAAGCGCGGAGAACTTGTCGCCGAACTCCTTGGTGCCCATCCAGTTGACCAGCTTGAGCGCCGCTTCCTTGTTGGCCGACTTGGAATTGACCGCGTAGCCGCCGTCGAAGAACTTCGTGGCTTGCGGCGTGTCGCCGGCCTTGGCCATCGGTGGGGCGACGAAGTCCATGTTGATGGACGGGTTCTGCGACCGGTAGGTGGCGATGTCAAAGCTGCCGCCGGCGAGCATCGCCGCCTTGCCGCTCAGGAACAGCTGCCCCGCCGTCTCATAGTCGATGCCTTCGAAGCCGTCGGGCATGTAGGGGCGCAATTCGAGCAGCTTGCCGAGGGCCGCGACGTAGCGAGGATCCTTGAAGGTGGCCTTGCCGCTTGTCAGGTCTCTGACGAAGTCCTGGCCGAGGAACGGGTTGGTGAAGATGGCCACGAACATCTCGTTGAACCAGCTGGTGCCCATGCCGTTGGCCAGGGGATAGATGCCCTTCTCCTTCAGCGCCTTGCTGACGGTGATGAACTCGTCCCAGGTGGTGGGTGGCGTCAGGCCGGCCTTGGCGAAGACGTCCTTGTTGATGAACAGGCCAAGCGTTTGCGAAGCGAAGGGGAGCGAATAGACCTTCTTGTCGGCGCGGTAGGTGCCGGACACCAACGCATCCGCCGGCTGGTTGGCGAGCGACGGCACGGTCGCCATATCCAGCGGCTCGAAATAGCCGGCCTTCACGAACTGCTCGAGCCAGCCATAGGCGTGGGTGTGAATGACGTCGCCACCCTTGCCGCCGGCGAGCGCCGTCGAGACGATGGTCGGGTAATTCTCGTCTGGGAAGGACTCGAACTTCACGTGGATGTCCGGATTGGCCTTGGTGAAGTCGGCGAAGAGCTGGTTGTAGGCGGCCTTGTCTTCCTGGCGCCAGGTCCAGAACGAGATGTCGGTGGCATGCGCCACGCTTGATGCGAATCCCCATGCGAAAGAGGCGGCCGCGAGGGCCAGGCCGATCCTTCTCCTGCTCATCTTCCTGATCTCCCATTCAGCGCTTCATGCGCATTGACGCGATTGATCAAATCATAGTTCTTGCCGTCTGGAAAGATAGTTTGTAAAGTTTCCTAACTAATGCGATTGCAACGTTGCGCGGGCTCGGGTGGCCCGTCCGGCGAGAGGAATGTTCGTGGATCAGAACCTGCTGGCGGGCGTGGACATAGGCGGCACCAAGACGCGCATCATGGGGCGCCGAGGAAGCAGCGTGCTGTTCGACGAGACGCTCGTGACCGACGAGTGGCGGGTCCGCCAGATGGAGGCCGACGCGGCGAAGCTGGCGGCTATCGTCATGGATCTGTGCGGTGGTTCGGCGCCGGCGGCAATGGCCGTCGGCGCGCATGGCTGCGACACGGATGAGCAATGCCGGCGGTTCAAGGCGCTGTTGTCGGCGAATCTCAAGACGAGCGTGCAGGTGGTCAACGACGCCGAGCTGATGGTGCCCGCCGCTGGCTATCTGGACGGGATCGGCGTCGTCGCCGGAACCGGTTCGATCGCGGTAGCCCGCACGGCCGAGGGCAAGATGCTCGCCGCCGGCGGCTGGGGCTGGATACTGGGCGACGAAGGCAGCGCCGCCGCGCTGGTGCGCGAAGCCGCCAAGGCGATCCGCCACGCGCTCGATCGCGGACAGGAGGGCGATCCGCTGATCGCCATGCTGATGCGCGAAATCGGAACCGACGACCAGACCAAGCTCGGCATATTGCTCAACGAGACGCGGGGGGCGGCGGCCTGGGGTCGCTATGCCAACGCCGTCTTCGATGCGGCAACTGCCGGTTCGCCGCTCGCTTCGCGCGTCATAAAGGAAGGCGGCGAGGGGCTGGCCGCGCTCGTCCAGCTGCTGATCGAACGCGGCGCCAATGCCGCGCTTGTCGTTGCCGGCGGCGGCGTTATTGCCGAGCAGCCGATGCTGATGACGGCTTTCGTCGAGGCCATGGCGTCGGTGTCGCCGGCAAGCCGCGTGGTGCTGCTGCGCGAACCGCCGGTGATCGGCGCCGTGGCGCTGGCCGCGCGCCTTGTAGTGGGCGAGGCTCAGTCCCGCGGGCGCGCATAGTGACCGCCGATGTTGATGGAGTATCGAAGATGAAGCGTATCGGTTACCGTCCAGCGGTGTCACGCCAAGCCGAAAGCCTGGAAGTCGGCAGGCAGGCCGTGGCGCGGGCCCTCGACACTTTGGACTTGTCGGGTTTTGCCGGCGGCACGATCGGCTTTGCCGGCATCGGCGCCAGCTACCAGGCGGCGCTTGCCGGCGCGTTCTATCTGCGCCAGTCCGGCAGGCGGGGTTCCGCCTTCGTGCCGACCGAGCTCTATGGCCGGACGGATGCGGCGGCGGACGCTTTTGTCGCTTTGTCGGCCTCCGGCCAGAGCCGGGAAATCGCCGATGTGATGCTGGAGGCGAAAGCCTATCCGCGCCTTGCCATCTGCCGCGGCGCCGACAATCCGCTGGCCGGGATCACCGGCGCGGTGATCGCGATGGAATCGGGCGCCGACAATGGCGCAAGTTCGACCGGTTATACGGGCACCTTGCTCGCGCTCGGTATGCTGGTCGACAGGATCGCCGGCGGTTCGTTCGACTGGGCGCAACTGCCTCCGGCGGTCGAGCGGCTGCTGGGCGATGGCTGGGAGGGCGCCGGCCGGGCGGCAAGGCTGCTGGTAGGTCGAGGCGCAATCGATATCGTGGGGGCCGGCGTCGGCTTTGCCAATGCGGGTGAGGCAGCGATGCTGATCCGCGAGGCGGTCCGGGTTCCGGCCTCCGGCTGGGATACGATGAATTATCTGCATGGCCCGATGGAATCGCAGGACGCGGCCACCGGCCTGATCGCCTTCGGCGTGGACCGCGAGGTCAAGATCGCCCAGGATATGGCCGGCTTCGGCTGCCCCTCGGTGCTGGTCACGCGAAGGACCGATATCGCCGCCACGGAAAAGCTCGCCGTGATCGCCATCCCGGCGCTGGGCGATGCGATGGCGGACGGCATCCTGGAGATCATCGCGCTGCAGATGATCGTCGCGGACATGCAGGATGCGGCCGGCCTCACCGACATCACCTTCCGCTACCGGCAGACCGACACCAAGCTGAAGCCCTGGTCGCCGACGGAGCTTTAGTTTCTCCCGGCCGCCAGGCTTGTTCTCTCAGAAGGGCGCATTCGCGCAATCCGCCGAAACGCATCACAATGGCAATTGTCGCGGTTGATTCGTGATATGCGATCCGCCGCGCCTGGGCCGAGCGCCGAGAGGATGAAGGCGGAACAAGCATCGCAGATGGCTCCATCCGAAATTCCCAGCCTGACGGAAAGCGCCCGCGCCGTGCTGCGCCTGCTGGCGTCGCAAGGGCCGGTGACGCGGCCGAAGCTCGGCTCGATGCTGGAACTCTCCAAGCCGACCATGTCGGCCGCCGTTTCCGAGCTCAGCGCGCTCGGCCTCGTCGCGTCGCGCGGGACGGAGCGCGGCGCCATCGGGCGGACCGCCACCATCTATGGCATCGGTCCCGGCGCCGGCTATGTGATCGGCATCGATGTCGGCGCCGCGCAGGTGCGCGCCGTCGCCTATTCGATGGATGCCCAGCCTTTGGCGACGGTGGAGGAGAGCATTCCGGAAGGGGCGACCACCGATGAGATCGGCGCGGTCGTCCTGTCGGTCGCCAAATCGATCCCGGCAAAGGTCGGCAAGAGTTTCCGGATCCTGCGCAGCATGGCTGTCGCGGTGCCGCGCATCGTCTCGCACAGCCGCCTCGGCAATGCCCAGGGCAACGGCCCGGATGCCGTGCTCCGCACCCTTCGCCGCAAGATCGACGTGCCGATCATCCTTGAGAACAACGTCAACTGCGCGGCGATCGGCGAAATGCATTTCGGCGCGGCGCAGGGCCACCAGACCTTTGCCTTCCTGCAGGTCGGCGTGCGGGTTGGTCTCGGCCTCATCAATGAAGGTCGGCTTTATCGCGGCGCAGGCGGCGCTGCCGGCGAAGTCGGCCGCATGCCTTTTCCATGGTCGGCCAGCGAAGTGCCCTTCCGCGAAGGGCTGGAGCACTATTTGGGTTCCCGCGCGCTGGTCGAGCGCAGCCGGCAGACCTGGCCGGCGGAGGCGGGAGTCCCGCCGAACTCGGCGAAGGAACTGTTCGCGCTGGCGTCGGCTGGGTCGCAGCCTGCCGCCGAGGCGGTGTCGCGTCACGCGGCCGACATCGGCCGGCTTGCGGCCGGGTGCATCGGGATGCTCGATCCAGGGCTGATCGTGCTTGGCGGTGGTGTCGGGGGCAATGCGCTGATGACGGCCGAGGTCGAGCGTGTTGCCGGCGAACTGGCCTGGCCGACGCCGATCGCCGTCAGCACGTTGGAAGATGTCGGAACCGCGCTCGGCGCCATGAAGCTGGCGCTGGATTACAGCCTTGGACTGATCCTGCGCGAGGACCGCCATCCGGCCGTAGTGCTGCCGCCGCTTTAGCGGCCAAAGGGCGAACGCAAAAAAGAGGCAGGCGCTGGCGGGCGCCTGCCTCTTTCATTTCCGGCGCCTGCGATCAGGCCGCGACGGCGGCGTGATCAGCGGTGGCGGCGGCGATCGCGTCGACCTTGGCTGTGGCCTTGGCAAGCGCGGCCGTGACGGCGTCAGCGCCCATGCCGACGCCTTCGACACGGATGACTTCGACGTCGGTCATGCCGAGGAAGCCGAGCACGCTGCGCAGATAGGGGACCGCATGGTCCATCTGCACCGCGGCGCCTTCCGAATAGATGCCGCCGGAAGCGAGCACGATATAGACCTTCTTGCCCTTGACGAGGCCCTTCGGACCGCCTTCGCCGTAAGCAAAGGTCTTGCCGGAGCGGGCGACGTGGTCGACCCAGGACTTCAACGTCGAGGAAATGTTGAAGTTGATGAAGCCGGTGGCGAGGATCACGGTATCGGCGGCGAAAAGCTCGTCGAGCACGGCGTCGGAAACGCCGACGACCTCGGCCTGGCGGGCAGTGCGGGCCTCGGCCGGCGTGTAGATGCCCGTGGCGTAGTCAGGGTCGATATGCGGCAGCGGATTGGCGACCAGATCGCGCACGACAAGCGTGTTGGCCGGATCGGCGGCAATGAGCTTCTGGGCGAGATCGGTGGCGACGCGGGTCGAGTGCGAAGCGTCGCCGCGCGGGCTGGACGTAATGAGAAGAATAGACATGGCGGTGTCCCCTTGGGGTTAGATTGAAACTTTCCTCGCCAATATGGGATTGCCGGCCGATCAGGATAACTGGTATAATACATATACAATCCATCAATAAAATAGATTATAGGTCATGCAGCCGAACCCGACATTGGATCAGCTCCAAATCCTGGTGGCGGTGGCCGATACGGGCAGCTTCTCGGCCGCGGGGCGCAAGCTAAACCGGGCGCAGTCGGTGGTGAGCTACGGCATCGCCAATCTCGAAGCGCAGCTCGGCCTGAAACTGTTCGAACGCGAAGGCGTGCGCGAGCCGCAGCTGACCGATGTCGGCAAGGCGATGCTGGAAGACGCGCGGCGCATGATCGGCGTCCTGCAGCGCATCCGCTCGCGCGCCGACGGCTACCGGCAAGGGCTCGAGGCGGAGGTGGCGGTGTCTGTCGACGTGGCGCTGCCTTCACCCGCGCTGGTGCGCGTGCTCAAGGCCTTCGAGGCTCAATTTCCGGCGGTGATGCTGCGGCTTAATATCGGTTCGCTCGGCCTGATCGTCGACCAGGTCGTCAACGGCCAGGCGGATCTCGGCTTCGGCGGCCTGCAAGGCGATGCCGACGTCAACCTGCTGCGCATCGGCTTCACCTCTCTGGTGCCTGCGGCATCGCCCGACCATCCATTGGCCAAACTGCCGAAGCCAGTCGCGGTCGAGGATCTGCGCGAGCACATCCAGCTCGTCGTCACCGACCAGTCGGAGCGGACGCGCGGACGCGACTATGGCGTCTTTGCCTATCGCACCTGGCGGCTGACCGATGTGCGCACCAAGCATGCGCTGATGCGCGAGGGCCTCGGCTGGGGCGGCCTGCCGCGCTGGTTGATCGCCGACGACCTAGCCAGCGGCAGGCTGGTCGAGCTCGATCTGGAACCCTATCGCGAAGTGCGCTCGCCTATGTATGCCATGCACCGCAACGACCGCAGCCCCAAGCCGGCGGCGACCTGGCTGATCGACGAGTTCAGGCGGCAGCTGGGTTGCTTCAACGAGATGCAGCCGGGCGTGTGGATCGAGGAGGGGCCGGAGACAAGCCGTCCATGAGCGCGATCAACACCGCCCGATAGTCCTCGGCGGGCGCACCAGCCTCGACGGCCAAAGCTGCCCGGTCGAAGGCGGCGGCCAGCAAGGCGGTCAGCGCCTCGGCCGGCAATCTCATCATCGCTTGCGTACGCATCGCGGCCACCAGGCCTTCGCGCAGCGAGCGGTTGCCGTGGCGGTTGTCGATCTCGTCCATGGCGGCGCGGCCAAGCACGGCCGGCCCGTCGAGCAGCAGAAGCCGCGTGCGGCCGGGTGCCTGCATTGCCTTTAGATAGGCATCCGATCCGGCAATCAGCGCGTCGCGTGCGGAGAGTGATGGCG
The DNA here is from genome assembly GCA_003963455.1 of Hyphomicrobiales bacterium. Lineage (GTDB taxonomy): Bacteria > Pseudomonadota > Alphaproteobacteria > Rhizobiales > Rhizobiaceae > Mesorhizobium. The sequence goes on along the minus strand of RXJA01000489.1, from coordinate 4,642 downwards.
GCGAGGCATGGTCGATCTCGGCCGCCACGGACGCGGCTTCCTGTTCGACGACCGCGGCGAACAGCGCCTGCTTGTCGGCGAAGTGATGGTAGAGCGCGCCACGCGTCACGCCGGCCTCGGCGACGATCTCCGGCGTGCCGGTCTCGGCATAGGATTTTTCCGTAAACAGTTTTCGCGCGGCGCGGATCAGATCGGCGCGCGTCGCCTCGGTGCGGTCGCGGTTGGAGCGGCGTCCGGACTCTTGTTGCATACATGCAGCCTGTATGTTATTTTCACTTACATACAGACTGTATGTTGGATGAGAGGAGAAGGAAAGATGAAGACGACGAGCTATTATCCGGTGCTGATGACGGATGATGTCGAAGGCACGGCGGCCTTTTACGTCAAGCATTTCCGCTTCAAGCCGCTCTTCGAGAGCGACTGGTATGTGCATCTGCAGTCGGCCGATGATCGGCGCGTCAATCTCGGCATCGTCCAGGGCGACCACGAGACGATCCCGGAGGAGGGACGCGGACGCACGTCCGGCCTGCTGATCAATTTCGAGGTCCGCGATCCCGACGCCGTCTATGAACGTGCTGTCGCCGCCGGCCTGCCGATCCTGCGCAGCTTGCGTGACGAACCCTTCGGCCAGCGTCACTTCATCACCAGGGACCCGAACGGCGTGCTGATCGACGTTATCAAGCCGATACCGCCGAGCGAGGAATTTTTGGCTCAGTTTGCGAGAGGTGCGGCCGGACGATGAACCTTGGTTGAAAAATGCGTGCATCATCGTGTGACCTTATAGGCTCAGCGATGTGTTCTGATGTCGCTGCTAGGCGGACGTTCAGCCGTTGCCGATCTAACTGTGGAGACGAAGTATCATTGGCTCGAGGATATTCCTCGAGTGCCACCGCTTGGTTCCAATAATACGTCGACAATATCCTAAGACGAACCGATAGCTCACTTATATCACGTATTCTCTGCTTGCTAAGATCCCTGGCAACGGCCATCTTAAAGGTGCTTGGGGGACTAAGGGTGGCGGAAGGAAATAGCGTTGGGAGCAGAGAAGAGGTTGCGGGCTGGCTAGAAGATAAGCCGCCGGAGTGGGCGCAAGCTATTGCAGTTCGGCTTGCGTTGAGGGTTCTGCCAATGGCAGTTTCCTATGCGCCAATTTCATCTGGGCGCGATCCGCTGGCTCTTGCGATGCTTCGTACCGCATTTGTCTCGTGGTGCGCTTGTATCTACCGAGCTTATGACCTCAGGTCAGCCGCAACAGATGCGGCCGACAGAGCTGGCTCGCCTCTTTTAGTGATGAGCATCAACACCACAACCGCCGCCGCCCATGCCCATGGTGTCGTTGTCCAAGGCGCCTTGGCGGCTGCGCTCCAAAACGCTGCGACGATCGATTGCGCGGGGATTGCCTCCGATTTGGCCGCTGCTGCCGCCAGCGCCATGGCAGGCAGCGATGGGGCAGCTCAGGTATGGACCAGTATCAGCTCTGACATGTCCTACCTGTCTGAGATGAGAAGTCCTGACTATGCGGAGGTCGCTCGTGAGCTGATGGGGCAGCCGATGTGGTTGATTGATGTGCGCGGTGATCCGAAATTTCAGGCCAATTTTCCACGTTGGATTCGTACGCCTTTCGATAGCATGGCTAAGGATACCGAATTGATCCAGAAAGGCTTTGCCCCCTGGATTGCATGGTATCGGGCGATATTGCCGAACGGCCGAACTGTACGGCCGACATCTTACTTTGGCGAGGCGGTTGATCTGCGCATCGCCAGCCAACCCGACACCTGGTGGAGCCGCGAACCGGCCAGGGTGAATGAGGAGATTGCAGGGTGGCGCGCCTCCCCGATTTTCGACAATCTTGAAGGTATACGTACGCGGTTGGAGCGCGTGCCGTCTGTCGACAGACTGGAGTCAATTGCGAAATCCAACGAGGTACTGCCTTCCCATCCTACGCCTGTCGGGAAACGTCGACCTAGGGTGAAACGAAACCCAACTGCTGATGAGGTGAGCATTCACAGCGGACCTGTGGTTTCCGGTTTATCGGAAGAGCCGAAAGTCTCGCCGCCAACGTTATCGGAGCCGATACAGACGTCTGCGATCGAGACCAGCTTTCTTGACGATTCCACGGATCCCGATGTCGATTTTCTCAGCCGTTCCGATCTGGCTTTTGTGTTGGCGGGCCGGCTCAATCAGATCTGGGATCAGCTCAACGCGGAAAAGCCCCAAGACGATTATGCCGGTAACAGCGCGCGCTGGACGGGTCTCTGGCCCAAACGCCCAGCCAGAGAGCCGCCCCCCGGTTTTGTCGTCCACATCGATGCACCTTGGGGTGGCGGCAAGACCAGTTTTGCCAATTTTCTGATCCGTCTGCTCAACCCGTATAGGGTGGCCGGCCCACCGCCGGCCTGGATGTTGGGCTTACCGCTTGGTGACTCGAATTTCTGGCCGGAAGCATGTCGGCGGCCTTGGTATATCGTCACCTTCAATGCCTGGCAGCATCAGCATGTGATGCCGCCATGGTGGGTGTTTTACCAGGCGATCCGTAAGCAAACGACAGACGCCGTCTTTGCCGAGGACCTGCTGGTCGAACCGGCGCCTGCGACCTATGTTTCGGGTACCTCGCGGCCCAGCGCGTCGCTGGTGCCACCACCGCCCGCGGTTGGACAGGGTTACCTCAGGCCATGGCTCCGCGCCCTCGATTGGTCTTGGTGCTGGTTACGCGAGATGGCTTGGCGTGTGTGGACGCCCGATATCCGCAACAAAGCGGCGGTGACAGTGTTCGGTATCGCCGCCGTTGTCTTGTTATTCCGACTTGGGTTTCTCAAAATCGACGCCAAGCTCGATCAGAGCGTGGACACCGCCGTGGCTGCGAAAACCAGCCTCTATCCCTACGTCTCCGTCGTCATCGCTGCGCTCTTGGGAGGGGCGCCGCTGGTCTGGACCGTGCTCTCAACGTTGAGCTCGACTTTGCTGTCCGGCACACCCGATGCCGCGAAGAACTATGCGCTGGGTTCAGGCGATCCGCTTGACCGATTCCGGGCACACTTTGCGAGAATGATGCTGGCGCTCAAACGCCCGGTCTTAGTGGTCGTCGACGATCTCGACCGTTGCGAGCCGACGTTCGTCGTCGAGTTGATCCGTGGCATGCAGACTATCCTCAAAAGCCCGCGTCTGGTGTTCATCCTGCTGGGTGACCGTGACTGGATCGAGGAGTGTTTCACCAAGGTCAACGAGGCGATGAAGGGCATTCACGTCGGGCCGGAACATGAGTTCGGTGCCCGCTTTGCCGAAAAGGCAATCCAATTCTCCTTCGTGCTGCCTGATATTTCCGATGCTACCCGCCGCACCTATGTGCGCGATCTGCTCGGCGTAAAAAGGGTGGCGTCAGGCCCCGATCAAGACGGGCTGCCGATGGACGTCGTCTTCGAGGCGGACGCCTCGATGCGCGGCGAGTTTGAGTTCAAGGTGGACAGCGTGCTGCAACAAGACGAGGCGCTCGGTCGCGAAAGTGCGGCACAGACCGTGCGTGAAGAGATTAAGGCAAGTCCAGCAAGCGATGCGGTCACCGACGCCTTGCTGGCCGATTTCGATCGTAAGCTGTCGTTGCGCGCGGCCACGGACAAAACGGCTGAAGCAGCGACGCGGCATAGGCTTGAGGCCCTGTCCAGTGTGCTGCCGCCCAACCCGCGTCAGATCAAGCGCATCATCAACGCCATCACGTTGCTGCAAGAGGTGGCGCGCATAGAGCAGCGCGTCCAACCCGGCTCAACCGAATGGAAGATCCTGGCCTTGTGGATCATTCTGATGATCGAATGGCCGAAAAGTTGGTTTACCCTGAGTACCTATCCAGGTCTTGCAAATCGATTGCTCAACCAGCCGGACGAGTCGGTTCCTCACCTGCCTGTCGACAACACCCATGCGTTTCTGGTCGCCCTGAAAGCGAATTCCGAAGTGATGGCGATCATCAAGTTTCAGGGTGATCAGGAATGGCAGGACTGTGCCATCACTACGGCGCATGTCTTGAAACTTCGACAGATTCTGCCGCCCGCTAGTGGCCAGTTAATCGAGGTTGCGCCGCCGAAAAAAACCGACTCCAACCAAAGAGTCTGAAATTATGCGGTCCGCGCCACCGGCGTCACCGCCACCTGGCTGACGCCGGTGCGGCGAACGACCGTGCACAGCGTCTCGCGACCGATACGCTCGACGTCGAGCATGCGCACCAGATCATCCACACCGGTGACCGGGCGGCCGTCTATTGCCGCGATGATGTCGCCTTCCTTCAGGCCGGCCTTGGCTGCCGGACCGTTCTTCTCGACGCTGCGCAGGCGCACCGCCGTGTTCGTGGTGACCTGCGACAAGAGTGCCGCCCGGCGCGGCAGGTTTGTCGTATCGGCCGAGACGCCGATGAAGGCGCGGCGCACGCTGCCGAAGCGGATGATTTCGGAGATGACGAAGTTGGCGGTGTTGGAGGCGACCGCAAAGGCTATGCCCTGCGCGCCATGGATCATGGCGGTGTTGACGCCGATCACCTCGCCGGCCGACGACACCAGCGGCCCGCCGGAATTGCCAGGATTGAGCGCGGCATCGGTCTGGATGACGTCGTCGATCAGCCGGCCGGTCGAGGCGCGCATCGAACGGCCGAGCGCCGAGA
>RXJA01000029.1 GCA_003963455.1 Hyphomicrobiales bacterium | reverse complement strand
TCCCCCGGCCGTTGAAGTTGCCGTTGAAGGCGCCGACATTGCCGTTGCCGTTGAACGACCCGCCGTTGAAGTTGCCATTGCCGGCGCCGATGTTGCCGTTGCCGTCATATTCGCCGGTGTTGCCGTTGCCGTTGAAGGCGCCGATGTTGCCGTTGCCGCTCGTCGTCGAGGTGTTGCTGTTGCCGTTGAAGGCGCCGACATTGCCGGTGCCGTTGTTGAAGGCGCCGACATTGCCGGTGCCGCTGTTCTTGTAGCCGACATTGCCGCCCAGGCTGCCGAGGGGGTTCATGCCCCTGACGTCTGAACCGATAGCCTGGCCATATTTGCCGACCGCCGCCTGGACGGCCGACATGCCGAAGGACTGACTGCCCGTCGTTGTGTCGGCCTTCGCCGCGGTTGCGCACAACAACCCCAGGCATAGCGCCGATATGACGTACCGTTTCATCTGCAAGCTCCTTCCATGGCTTTGCTTTGGAATTCGGACCTGTTTGGAAGAGACCGGACTTCGAAAAAACTGGCTTCGAAAAAGACCGGGCTTCAAAAGGGGGACTGGGACCGCCGGCGACATGTCGCGATAGCCTTGCGCGGGGGACGGGCGCGTGGCTCGGCGATCCCAGAGCCATCAGCGTCATTCCAAGATGAAGCTTGGCGACGCTGGCGGTTGGACGGCGCTACTGGTTCGCGTTGCCGTTTCCGTTGCCGTTGCCGATACCGGCATTGGCGTTGCCGTTGGCATTTCCGTTGCCGAGGCCGAAATTGCCATTGCCGTTCAGGTTGCCGTTGCCGAGGCCCCAGTTGCCGTTGCCGTTGCCATTGCCGTTGGCGGCGCCGGCATTCAGGTTGCCGTTGTAGTTGCCGTTGAAGGCGCCCATGTTGGCGTTGCCGTTCCCGTTACCGTTACCGAAGCCGAAGTTGCCATTGCCGTTGAAGTTGCCGTTGAAGGCGCCGGTATTGGCGTTGCCGTTGCCGTTGCCGTTGCCGACGCCGACATTGCCGTTGCCGTTACCGTTGCCGCTGCCGATCGAAACGGCGGACGCAGTACCGGTCAGAGCCGACAGGACGGCCGCAGCCAGGATGATCTTTCTCATGACGTTCTCCTTCGTTTGGGTTGAGCTTCCCGGCCAGTTCAAGATGCCCGGGAGGACGCTTGAAGGATGCACGTAGAAATAGCGGCGATACATTCGGGCTGATCGGCAGACGGCGTCGGTTTTTCTGCTGATCCCGATGTCAGGAAAAGTTGAAGTAATCAGGAAAAAACTGACAGGCATAGAGGCATATGCCTGGTGTATATTGCACGATGGAAGATACCTGATGCCTTTTCTCGCGGGCCGGCATTCGTGGCCCTGGCGACAAAGGAAGTCGATGGAGGGTGGCATCGACACCGGCAAGGACAACAGAGCGAAAGTCCGGCGCCCGGACCTGTCGCGGCATCTGGTTGCCGTGCAGGAGGAGCAGCGCCTGCGCCTGTCGCGCGAACTGCATGACGATCTGGGCCAGATGCTCGCCAGCGTGGCGCTCGAGTTGCACATGGTTCGCGCCGGCTCGCGGCGCATGGATGATCGCCTCGCACGCGCCGCGATGCTTGTCGACCAGCTGAGCGCCAGGGTGCATGATGCCGCCTGGAGCCTGCGGCCCGCGGACCTCGATCGTCTCGGCCTGCGGGTTTCGATCGAGGACCTGGCTGCCATGCTCTGCGGCCAGCTCGGCATTCCATGCGAGATGGACCTCGAAGCGCTTTCGAGCCCGCTGCCCGCCGAGGTCGCGCTGACGCTTTACCGCATTGCGCAGGAGGCTCTCACCAATATCGGCAAGCATGCCGCGCCGGGCCGCGTGAGCGTGACGGCGCATGTCCAGGACGATCGATTGCGCCTGACGATCGAGGATGACGGCCGCGGCTTTGACGGCAGCGTCCAACCCGGTCCGGGCCATCTGGGACTTGCCGGAATGAAAGAGCGCCTCGCCCTGGTGGGCGGCGAATTGTCGGTCGAAACAGGCCGGGGCAAGGGGACCGCCATTTACGCCGATGTACCCCTTGGCGGCTGACGGACGGTTTCGTCCGGACAACAATGTGAACAGGTCGGAAATAGCATCTTCAGCGTCATGTGGGGCTACGTGAAGCGCCGCACATCGCGGATATTAGCCGCGGCTTACAATCCGGGCTTCATGGGTTAGGCGGGGGATGGCTTTACCCGCTACGGCCGCCTCACGGCTTGCCGAGACAGACGGGCGTCCCGCGTCGTGCGGGGCAGTTGCCTAGACCATCAAGGACAAGAGGGCCCTCTTCCAGAGGAAAGGCTCTTTCACGACTGATGGAGGAAGAAGGTGTGCTGCAGGCGGATATTTTTGGTCGACGACCACCCGATCATGCTGTCGGGGGTCGGCGCGATGATCAACAGCCAGGACGATCTGACGGTCGTCGGCCTCGCCGGGAATGCCGAGGATGCCCTCGATGGGATCGGCAAGACGCTGCCCGACGTTGCCGTGGTCGACATATCGCTTCCGGGTGTCAGCGGGGTCACGCTGATCGAACGGCTCGGCGAGCGCTTTCCCGAGGTCAGCTGCATAGCGTTGACGGCGAATGAGGACCCCGGCTGCCTGCGCCAGGTGCTTGCGGCCGGGGGCCGCGGCTTCGTGGTCAAGCGGTCGACCGCGACGGACCTGCTGCAGGCCATCCGATGCGTGCTGGCCGGCGACAATTATGTCGATCCGGCGCTCGCGGCGCGCATCCTGAGCCCGCGCTGCGCCCCGCCTGTCGATCCCGGCAATCTCAGCGAAAGGGAGCGCTCGGTCATCCAGTTGGTGGCGCTCGGCTACAGCAACAAGGAAATCTCGTCCCGTCTCAACCTCAGCATAAAGACGATCGAGACCTATCGCACCAGGGCGTCCGACAAGCTCGAGCTCCGCTCGCGGGCGGCCATCGTGCGCTTCGCGCATTCGAATGGCTGGCTGGCCGAGTTGCCCGTATGAGCAGGCGTCCGGCCGCCGTCCGATCGTCTTACAGGCTGTAGAAGCGGCGGATGATGTCCCAGGCTTCGTCGGCCGTGTCGACGAAGTCGATGATGTCCTGATCGCCGGGCGAGATCGTGCCCTGCTCGGCGAGGAAGTCGAGGTCGATCACCCTTTGCCAGAACGCCTTGCCGAACAGGATCACAGGCACGCGCTCCATGCGTCCGGTCTGAATCAGGGTCAGCGTCTCGAAGAACTCGTCCATGGTGCCGAAACCGCCTGGAAACACCGCGACCGCCTTGGCGCGCATGACGAAATGCATCTTGCGGATGGCGAAGTAGTGAAAGTTGAAGCAGAGCTCCGGCGTGACATAGGCGTTGGGCGCCTGCTCGTGCGGCAAAACGATGTTCAAGCCGATCGACGGCGCGCCGACATCGTCGGCGCCGCGATTGCCCGCCTCCATGACGCCAGGCCCGCCGCCCGTTACGACGACGTATTCGCGATAGTAGGAAGTGGCCGATTGCTGCGAGCAGAGGCGGGCGAATTTGCGCGCTTCCTCGTAATATTTGCTGTTCGCCTCGAGGTTCTTCTTCTGCGTCTCGTTCTTCGCCGCCCAGGCCTCGCCGCCGGGTTCCGGCAGCCGCGCGCCGCCGAACAGGATCACGGTCGAGCGAATGCCGCGTTCGGCCAGGATCATTTCCGGCTTCAAGAGTTCGAGCTGCAACCGCACGGCGCGCAATTCGCGCCGCGTCATGAAGTCGGGATCGTTCCAGGCCAACCGGTAGGTTTCGGCACGCGTCTGCGGGGTATCCGGCACGCTTTTCGCGCGCTCTAGGTCCTCGTCCGAATGCGGCAGCGGCGTCCACCCCGCCTTTTCCATGGGAGTCATCGAATCCACCCGTCCAATTCCCTTACTTGCGCCGTCCCGTGACGCAGGCGCGATTGACCCCCATTGAGCCTTAACATAGGGTCCGCGCGACTTTTAAACAGGTTAAGGCTGAGCCCCTTAACAGCTTGGTAATGGAGCGAAATCATGTCGAAGCCCGATCTGGCGAGCCTCGAAAAGACCATCGAAAAGGCCTTCGAGGAGCGCGACACGATTTCGCCCGCGACGCGCGGCGAGGTGCGAGACGCAATCCAGTCCGCGCTCGACCTGCTCGATCGCGGCGTGGCCCGCGTCGCCGAGCGGCAGGACGACGGCAAGTGGCATGTGAACCAATGGCTGAAGAAGGCCGTGCTGCTCTCCTTCCGGCTGAACCCGATGGAGATCATCAAGGGCGGCCCCGGACAGGCCGTGTGGTGGGACAAGGTGCCGTCGAAGTTCGACGGCTGGAGCGCGGTCGATTTCGAGAAGGCCGGATTCCGCGCCGTGCCGTCCTCGATCGTGCGCCGCTCGGCCTATGTCGCGCCGGGCGCCGTGCTGATGCCGTCCTTCGTCAATGTCGGCGCCTATGTCGATTCGGGCACCATGGTCGACACCTGGGCCTCGGT
>RXJA01000227.1 GCA_003963455.1 Hyphomicrobiales bacterium | reverse complement strand
CGGCGCGGCGCAGGCCGAAGCTCGCGGCCAGCACCAGGAAGACGAGCACGCCGATGCCGACCTGCTGCCAGTAGAAATTCCAGCCGACGAGCAGCAGCCCGTTCTTGACGATGGCAAGCAGCAGCACGCCGAGCAGCGTGCCGATGACCGAGGGCTTGCGCTCGCGGCTCAGCGTCGTGCCGATGAAGGTGGCGCCGATTGCGTCGAGCAGGAAGGCATTGCCGGAGAGCGGCACGTAAGACTTCACCGTCGCCGACAAGAGAATGCCGGTGACGCCGGCGAGCAGCGCGCACAGCACATGCACCATCGACAATTCGCGCGGCACGCGGATGCCGGAATACCAGGCCACGCCCGGCTGCGCGCCCATTGCCTGCACATAGCGGCCGAACACCGAACGATGCAGCAGGAGATGGACCGCGACCGCGAGGACGATCAGCACGATGACCGGCGTCGGTATTCCGAACAGAGCGGTGCGCGCGATTACGTTGAACTGGTCGGCGGCATAGCCGCTGGTCAGATAGATCGGCTGGCCGCCGCTGGTGGCAAGCTGCTGCGTGCTCTGGCCGATGAACAGAACGCCAAGGGTCGCCAGGAATGGGCTGATGTTGAGCCTGGTGATCAGGATCGCATTGAGGATGCCGACGACCAGCGCGGCACCGAGCCCGCCCGCGACCCCTACCACGCCGCTGTAGCCGGCGGCCAGAAGCATGACGAAGACCATGCTCGCCATGTCGACGGAGACACCGACGGAGAGATCGATGCCGCCCGACGAGATGACGATGGTCAGCCCGAGCGCCACGATCGCCAGCATGATGACGTTGTTGACCAGCACGTTGAACAGGTTGGCCGGCGTCAGGAAGGTCGGGCTCGCCACCGAAAAGAAGATGACGATGGCCGCGAAGGCGATGAGCACGCTGTATTTGGCGAGGAAGCCGCGCAGGTTCGCCTTGGCTGAATTGTCGTTGGCCGAGACGCTCATCGCGAACCCTCCGAACCGCGGGCAAAGGATGTGATGGCCACCACCAGCAGGATCAGCGCGCCCTGCACGCCGTTGACCCAGTAGCTGGAGACGTTGAGCAGCTGGAAGCCGTTGGCCAAAAGGCCGATGAACAGCACGCTGAGCAGCGTGCCGCCCATGGTCGGCACGAAGCGGCGGGAAAAGACCGTGCCGAGCAGCGCCGCCGCCAGCACCGACAGAAGCAGCTCTCCGGAGCCGGGCGTGCTGGCCGACAGGCGCGAGACGGTGAGGATCGACGCCACCGCAGCGCAGAAGCCGCTCAGCACATAGGTGAACGACACATAGAAAGGCACGCTCAGGCCAGCCGCGCGCGCAGCCTCTGGATGACCGCCGACGGCATAGAGCCTGAGCCCGAACGAAGTGCCGTGGATGATCACGATCACGATCGCGGAGAACAGGATCAGCGCCCAGGCAAGCGCGGAGATGCCGAGGAAACTGCCCGAGACCAGCAGGCCGAGCAGCGGGGAGGACGCGCCGACGACCGTGTTCTGGGTGAGCGTGAGTTCCATACCGGCCGCGACATTGAGCACGGCAAGCGTTGCGAGCAGCGGCAGGATGCCGAGGCCGACCACGGCAATAGCGTTCAGCGCGCCGACCGCCATGCCGACGGCGATGGCCGCGAGCACCGAGAGGAAATCGCCGTAGCCCATCGATAGCAGCGTGGCGTAGACGGCGGCGCAGAGCCCCATATTGGCGGCGATCGACAGGTCGATGCCGCCTTCGGTGACATCCGAGCCGCCGCCGATGATGACAGCCGTCATGCCATAGGCGAGCACGCCCAGGATCGCCGATTGCTCGACGACGTTGATCAGGTTGAAGGTCGAGGTGAAGCCCGGCGCGAAGACGACGAAATAGGCCATGATCGCGGCGAAGGCGGCGATTGCGCCAAGCCGGACGACCAGGGCGCCAAGGCGCCGCCCGGCGCTCTTGGCGGCGGCGCGTGTCTCGTCGGACACGCCGGCTTCAGTATGGAGAACAGTCGCGCTCATGCGGCTACTCCGTCAGCGTTCGAGCGAGCACCGGACGAGGCGGCCAGCAACGCGTCGCTGTTCATCGACGGACCGGAGAAGCTGCCGGCAAGCCTGCCGCGATAGACGACCAGCACGCGGTCGCAGACGCCGACCAGCTCGAGCAGGTCGGAGGACAGAAGCAGGATCGCCGCGCCCTCGCCGGCCAGCCGGTTCAGGAGATTGTAGATCTCGACCTTGGCGCCGACATCGACGGCAACCGTCGGCTCGTCCAGCACATAGACACGCGACTGGCAGCTCAGCCATTTGGCGATCGCCACCTTCTGCTGGTTGCCGCCGGAGAGCTCGCGCACCAGCGCGTCGCGATGCGGCGTCTTGATCGACAATTCCTTGATCAGGCCGTCGACCGCCTGGTTTTCCAAGCCACGGCTGACCATGCCGCTGCGCGAATAGCGGCGCAGGCTGGCTAAAGAGATGTTCTCGCGCACCGATAGGCCAAGCGCCACGCCATGCGCGCGGCGGTCTTCCGGCAGCATGGCGATGCCGTCGCGCACCGCCTTGACCGGCGTCGACAGCGACAGCTCCCTGCCCTCGACCTTGACCTGGCCGCCATCGGCCGTCTTGAGGCCGAACAGGCATTGGACGATCTCCTTGGCGCCGGAGCCGAGGAGGCCGGTGAGGCCAACGATCTCGCCGGCGCGGACGTTGAAGCCGATGTTCTCGAAGCTGCCGCCGAGGCGAAGGTTGGAAACTTCCAGCACGGGCGCGCCAAGCTCGACTGAGCGCTTCGGAAACATCTCGCCGACATCGCGGGCGATCATCATCGAGATGATCTCGTCGATCGGCGTCTGGCGCGGGTCGACCGTGCCGACATCGGTGCCGTTGCGCATCACGGTGACGCGGTCGCAGAGCTTCTCGATCTCCTGCATGTAGTGGGAAATGAAGACCACGGCGATGCCGTCGTCGCGCAGCCGCCGCAGCACGTCGAACAGGCTGTCGACCTCGCGCTTGACCAGCGCCGCGGTCGGCTCGTCGAGCACCAGCACCGAGGCCTTCTGCGCCAGCGCGCGCGTTATCTGGACCACTTTCTGCTGCGCCGTGGTGAGGTCCTTGACCAGGGTTCCGGCCGGCAGTTCCATGCCGAAGAACCGCCTCAGCAAATCGGCCGCGCGGCGCTCCATGGCGCGACGGCTGACGAACGGGCCGAGGCCGATCTCGTGGCCGAGGAACACGGCCTCGCCGACGGTCGCGGTCGGCACCAAAAGCCTGTCCTGATGGATGAAATGCACGCCGAGTTTTTCGACCGAAGCCGGCGTCAGCGCGCCGACGGTCTCGCCATTGATGACGATCGAGCCGCTGTCCGGCTTGATGATGCCGGCCAGCACCTTGATGATGGTCGACTTGCCGGCGCCGTTCTGGCCGACAAGGCCGAGGATCGAGCCGCGCGCGATCTCGAGGTTCGCGTCTTCCAACGCGCGCACCGGACCGAACCGCTTCGATATGCCCGTCATCGATACAGCAATCTCACGCTTTGCTGTCTGCATGGCCGTCAATCCCGATTGCGAGAGCCACGCAGCCGCGCCTTTCGGCACGGCTGCCGGCCCATCTTGATGCCAGTCCTACTTTACGCCGGCCTTCTCGGCGGCTTCGAGGAACGGTTTACCCTTTTCAGCGGCATTTTCCTTGTTGATCAGCACCGCCGGGACGAAGGTGAAGGGCGGCACCTTCTGGCCGGCGAGATACTTGGCGACGTTGTCGACCGAAGTCTTGCCGATCTCATAGGGCTGCTGCGCCGCGACCGCGCCGGCCGACGACTTCGGATCCATCACCATCTTGATGACTTCCGGACTGCCGTCGATGCCGTAGGTCTTGACCTCGTTGCGGCCGGCGGCTTCCACCGCCTGCGTGGCGCCGATCTGCGGCACGTCCCAGCAGGCCCAGACCGCGCCGATCGACCCCTTCTCGGGCGACTTGGTCAG
>RXJA01000425.1 GCA_003963455.1 Hyphomicrobiales bacterium | reverse complement strand
TGCGCGAGACATCCTTGAGCAGCTTCTCGAAATCCTCGCAGTAGCGGTCGACCGCGGCGCGGAATTCCGCCTCGGCCTGGTACTTGCGACGGATCTCGTCGAAGGTCTGCTGTCCCTTCAGCGTGTAGAGGCGACGCGTGAAGACGTCGCGCTCGCCGCGCCGGTAACGGTTCCAGAGCTCGATCGAGGCATCATGGTCGATGGCTCGCGCAATGTCGACGGAGAGCGAGTTGAGCGACTCCATGACATGCAGTGGCGAACGCTGGGCCGGGGTCGCGCGCGGCGCTTCCGCTGGTGCCGCCGGCCTCAACTCTTCTTCACGCGACGCGTTGGTCAGCAGGTCGCGCACCCAGCCGCCCTGCGGCGTCTTGCCGTTCGGGTCGCGGCGCGCGTCGGCGGGACGCTCCAGATCGAGCGTGCCGCGCAACGTGGTCTCGGCGAGCGGCGCCTGTGGGGCACGAGCCGCCGGCTGCTGTGGCTGCGGCTGGGGAGCCGGCGGCCGGCGCAACGGCGGTTCGGCGGCCCGGGGCGCCTGCGGAGCAGGGCGCAGACCGCGGGGCTCGCCCTGCTCGCTTGAGCCGCTGCGGCCGGACTTGGCGACGATATCCGACAGTTCCTTCAGCGCGTTGATCTGCTCGGCGACAGCGCGGCGGATGGCCGAGGTCGATTCCTTGGCCTCCTCCGGCATCTCGATGACGCCCTTCTTCAGCTCGGCGCGGGTAAGATCGAGCTCGCTCTTGATCGAGCCCGCGGTGCGCCGCATCTCCTCGGTCGCGTCGGCAAAGCGGCGCGTCGCCGAATCGACGACCTCGGCGATGGCGGTGCGGATCTTTTCCGCCGACTCCATAGTACGGCCTTCCGCCGTCTGCATCGTCTGGCCGACCAGGTTCTCGAAGGAACGCATCACCTTCTCAAGGTCTTCCGACTTCTTGACCAGGCCGACGGCGAGGTCTTCCAGCGAGGACTGGCGCTCCAGCGTGTGCTCGAGATTGCTCTGCGCGGAGCTGAGCAGGTTCGAGGCGCTGGAGAGCAGCCGGCTGTGCTCGTCGAACTTGGTCGCGATCGAGGCCACCTCGCGCAGCGTCGCCGAGGACAGCTCGGTAAGCCGCGTCGTGTTGGAATCGACCAGACGCGCGGAGCTGGCAAAGGTCTGGGCGGCCTTCTCCGTGGTCGTGGCGAAGCTCTGCGTGCTGCCGGAGAGCCGCTCCTCGACCTGGCCGAGATTGACGGCCGCCTGTTCGATGAGCTGGCCGAGCTGCGCACTGGAGGTCGTCATGCGGCCGATGAGGTCGGCCACGCTATCGGCAAGCGAGGACCGCGCGCCTTCGACGGCGGAAAGCGTCTCGGCGGTGCGGCCGGCGAGGGCGTTGACGAGGGCCGCGTTTTCGCTGCGCAGCTTCTCGGTCGCCCGCTCCGTGACCTCTTCCATGCTCCGTTGCAGCTCCGAGCCGCCCTGGGCAAAGCGTTCGACCAGCGGCCTGGCGGTCTCGTCGAGGATCTTCGCCATTTCGGCCGAACGCGCGGCCAGCATGGTGTTGAGCTCGCGGGTGTTCGAGCCGATGGTCCGCGCCGCCTCGTTGGTGCTCTGGCCGATATGCTGGCCGACCGCTGTGAAGGTCTCGGCGATGACATTGGCACGCGAGATGAGCTGGGCCTCGGCGCTGGAGACCTGCTCGTTGAGCCTCTGGCCCATCGTTTCGGCGGTGTAGGCGAGACGGTTTTCCACGCTCGCGACCTGGTCTTCGACGCGGGCAGCGGCGGCGGCGGCGCTCGCGGCGAGCCGCTCGTCGGCACCTGCCAGCGCCTGCTCGATCTCGCGCGCATGCACGGCGAGTTCCTGGCCGGTCTGGCGGGCGCGGTCGGCGACGCGCTGCTCGGTGGCGGCGAAGGCGCCGACGATCGTGTCGGCATGCTCGCCGATGGTCGAGCTGCTCGAGGCGATGCGCGACACCAGGCGATTGTCGGCGTCGTCGAAGATGCGGCCGATTTCGCCGGCGCGGGCGGAAAGCGCCTCCGAACCCTCGGCAATGCGCGCCATCAGCTGCTGGTCGGCGCTGTCGAAGATGCGGCCGAGATCGGTGGCTCGGGCGGCCAGCGCCTCGGCCGATTCCGTGATGCGCATCGAGAGCCGCTCGTCCGCGCCTTCGAAATTGCGCAGGATGTCGCCGGCGCGAGCAGCCAGCGACTGCGCCGTTTCGACGGCGCGGGCAACCAGCTTCTGGTCGGCGACGTCGAAGGTGCTGGCGATCTCGCCGGCGCGGGTGGCGAGCTTGTCGGCGGTTTCCTCGGCGCGGGCCATGAGCGTGTTCGACGCGTCGTCGGCGCGCGCCATCAGCATGTTTGACGTGTCCTGGGCGCGCTCGTGCAGGCGGCGGTCCGCCGCCTCGAAGGCCTGGGCGATGTCCTCGGCGCGGGAGAGCAGGGCGGCCGAGGTCTGTTCGGCGCGTTCGGCGATCTTGCGGTCGGCGTCGCTGAACGCAGCACCGGCCTGCTCATGCAGGGCGCTGGTGACTTCCATGACCTTGTCGCGCAGCGCGCCCGCCACGAAGACAGCGGTCTTTTCCAGCACGCCGCGCACATTGTCGACGCCGGTCGACAGCGCGCGTTCCATTGTGCCGGCGCGCTCCTCGATGACACCGGTCTGCCGGCTGAAGGCTTGCTCGATCTTCTCGACGTCGGCGGCGATCGCCGCGGAGATGTCGCTGCTCCTGGCGGCGATCTGGTCGATATGCCCGGAAACCGAACGATCAACGTCCTTGCGCGCATCGGCGAGCTTGACGAGATCGTCCTCCAGGGCCCTGGCAAGCATGTTGCGGCCTTCGGACAGCTTGCCGACATGGCTGGCGATGATGTCGTCGATCTCCGAGCGGCTTTCGGTCAGCTTCTGAAGGTCCGCCTCGAGGGCGCGCTTGAGGATATCGCGGCCCTCGGCGAGCTTTTCGACCTGACCCGCGACAAGGCCGTCGATGCCGGTGCGGCTTTCGGCGAGCTTGGCAAGATCGGCTTCAAGGGCGCGCGTGAGCACGTCGCGACCTTCGGCGAGCTTTTCGACCTGGCCGGCGACCAGCCCGTCAATGCCGGCACGGCTTTCGGCGAGCTTGGCAAGGTCGGCTTCAAGAGCGCGCGTAAGGATGTCGCGGCCTTCCGCGAGCTTCTCGACCTGGCCGGACACGAGACCATCGATCGAGGCGCGGCTTTCGGCCAGCTTGGCAAGGTCCGCTTCGAGGGCGCGCTTGAGGATATCACGGCCTTCGGCGAGCTTTTCGACCTGGCCCGCGACCAGCCCATCGATGCCCGCACGGCTTTCGGCGAGCTTGGCGAGGTCGTCTTCCAGCGCCTTGGACAGTGTCGCGCGGTTCTGCGACAGCTGGTCGGCATGGGTCTGCATGAGGCCGCTGGCATTGGCCATGTCGGCGTCGAGCGCGCGCGAAAGCTCGGCGCGGTGGCCGGTGATCTTCTGCGAATGATCGACGATCGCGCCCTGGATGGTGTTGAGATCGGCTTCCAGCGCGCGCTTGAGGATGTCGCGGCCTTCGGCGAGCTTCTCGACCTGGCCGGCGACCAGCCCGTCGATGCTGGAACGGCTCTCCGCCAGCTTGGCGAGATCGTCTTCCAGCGATTTCGACAGGACCGAGCGGTCCTGGACGAGCCGGTTCTGATGGTCGGCGACAGCGCCGCTCACATTCTGCAAGTCATCCTGCAGGGCCTTCGACAAGGTGGAGCGGTCCTGCGCGAGCCTGTTCTGATGATCGGCGACAGCGCCGCTGACGGCCTGCAGGTCGGCTTCGAGCGCTTTCGACAGCTGCGAGCGATCCTCCAGCACCTTGTCGGAGTGTCCCGCTATGGCACCCTTGATGGCGTTGAGATCGGCCTCCAGGGCGCGCTTGAGGATATCACGGCCTTCGGCGAGCTTCTCGACCTGGCCGGCG
>RXJA01000596.1 GCA_003963455.1 Hyphomicrobiales bacterium | reverse complement strand
CTACGCGCTGACGCAGGAGGTGACGGCGGCGCATGGGCTGCCGGCCTATGAGATTTCCAACCACGCCCGGCCGGGCGCCGAAAGCCGGCACAACCTGACCTATTGGCGCTATGGCGAATATGTCGGCGTCGGACCGGGTGCGCATGGCCGCTTCGTCGAGAACGGCCGCCGCACGGTGACGATCGCGGAAAGGATGCCGGAGACCTGGGCCAACCTGGTCGAGGCCAAGAGCCATGGCGTCACCGGCGGCGAGATTCTCACGCGCTCCGAGGAAGCCGATGAATTCCTGCTGATGGGTTTGCGGCTGGCGGAGGGTATCGACCTGCAGCGCTACGAGGCGCTGTCGGGGCGCGGCCTTTCGAGTGCAAGGCTTTCGGTGCTGCAGGAGGAAGGGCTGGTGGCGCCGGTCGGCAATGCCCGCCTGCGCGCCACGACCGCCGGCATGATCGTGCTGGACGCGGTGGTGGCGGATCTGGCCAGGTAGAGCAGCAGCCAACTGATTTGTCAGTCTGCGCGATGATGTTAGATGTTTGGCTTGCTTGGCCGAATGCCATTTCCATGCATCCAATGGGACCTGCAATGAAGTTCCTGATCCATGAGACGCTGCGAACTTTAAACACGGATGACGTTTTTGAGTTTGGATTAACTGAAATTTCGAAATCTCGTGAGCACCCCGACCTCTATGAAGCAGTGACCGTGTTCATCAGAAACCAGAAGCCGAAGGAACACAAAACATCGGGCTTGAGCGAGTTTGACGTCCTGCGCAGTTTCATGACTTATGTTGGGATAAATTTAAGAGCAATCGCAAAAGACGACTCGATAGAATTCGATCTGAACGGACTTACTCTGGATCAGTACATACCGCTCACGAAGTCGATACGCGAGATTATTGACGAGTAACGCCTGCCCCCCGAAGCGCGAGCGGCCTGCGATCACTTGCAACGCTCTAAGCGTCGTGCTTCTGGCGATGTTTGCCGCGGTGCTTCTCGCCATGCGCCTCGCCGTCGCGGACCTGCTTCTGGTCGGCCTTGTCGCGGCGGATGCCGGGTTGGGCGGCGATGGGGTGCGGGGACATGCCCTCGCGGGCGGTCTTGCTTTCAAGTCGGCTGATGAAAATGTCGAAGCGACTGGGCATCGTCCGGTCCTGCCTCCTCCGGGGAATCAGGGTTTAAATTCGCCGATGTGGGTTTCGTTCCTCACTGTGGCGAAGGCATGGCGATTTCCTTGACTGGACCTCACGTTTTGCAACGAGGCGTCAGCCATGCGAAACAGACTTGGTTCTTCCGCAATTCCGGACGGAAAACCGCGACGCACTTTTCCTGGAATTGCTCGGAATGAGGGGCATTCGGTGACCGGCGACAAGCGCAGCTATCTGATCGGGCAAAGCGAGATCGCGGCGCGGCCGCTTCAGCCGGCCCTCTATCTGGTGGCGACGCCGATCGGCAATCTGGCCGACATCACGCTGCGCGCGCTGGAGACGCTGGCCGCCGCCGACATCGTGGCCTGCGAGGACACGCGGGTTTCGCGCGTGCTGCTCGAACGCTACGGCATCCGCCGCCGCACCACCGCCTATCACGAGCACAATGCGGCCGAGGCCGGGCCCAAGCTGATCGAGGCGCTGGCGGCCGGGCAAAGCGTGGCGCTGATCTCGGACGCAGGCACGCCGCTGGTCTCCGATCCCGGCTACCGGCTGGTCGGCGAGGCGCTGGAGCGCGGCATCCGCGTGGTGCCGATCCCGGGGCCTTCCGCCGCGCTCGCGGCGCTGACCGCCTCCGGCCTGCCGTCCGACGCCTTCCTGTTCGCGGGCTTCCTGCCGGTGAAGACCGGGCAGCGGCTGACCAAGCTGGAAACCTTCAAGGCGGTGCCGGCAACGCTGATCTTCTTCGAATCGCCCAGACGGCTGGCCGAGACGCTCACCGCCATGGTCGAGGCGCTGGGGGGCGCGCGGAAAGCCGCGATAGGCCGCGAGCTGACCAAGGCGTTCGAGGAGATGCGCACCGGAACGCTGGCCGAGCTTGCCGGCCATTATGCGGCGGCCGGCACGCCGAAGGGCGAGATTGTCATCTGCGTCGGCCCGCCGGAAGCGACCGAGGATCAGCCGGCCGATATCGACCGACTGCTCTTGTCGCTCGCTGCCGAAATGCCGGCCTCGAAGGCGGCGGCGGAAGCCGCGAAGATGACCGGCGGGCAGAAGCAGGCGCTTTACCGGCGGCTGCTGGAATTGAAGGAAGGCAGCGGTGGCTGAGCGCACCGCCGGCCATCGCCGGAAAGCCTATCGGCGCGGCCATCGCGGCGAATGGCTGGCGGCGCTGGCGCTGATGCTGAAAGGCTACCGGATCCTCGCCCGCCGCCACCGCACGAAACTCGGCGAGATCGACCTGATCGCTAGGCGCGGCGACCTCGTGCTGTTTGTGGAGGTCAAGGCGCGGCGCACACTGATCGAGGCGATGGAAGCGATCGGCCGCGAATCAGAGCGGCGCATAGAGGGCGCCGCGGATATCTGGCTGTCGCGCCAGCCCGATTATGGCAGGCTTTCAATGCGTTTCGACATGGTGGCCGTGCTGCCCTGGCGCTGGCCGGTGCATGTCGAGAACGCGTTTTATGGAAGGAATTGAGGGTTACTTTCGGGGACGTCGTCGGGACAGCACCCCCCTCTGTCCTGCCGGACATCTCCCCCGCAAGGGGGGAGATTGGCAGCTTAGACGCCGCGCCCTTCTTCGACGTCGATAATTGGCGAAAGCCGTGGGGACGTCTGATCTCCCCCCCTGGGGGGGAGATGGCCGGCAGGCCAGAGGGGGGTTGGCGGGAACTCGACGAATGGTGTGGGCGAAGCCCGCCTTACCCCCAGACCATCAGCGCCGCCAACCCCGCGATCCCCACCACAAGCCGCCACCAGCCGAACAGCGCATAGCCGTTCTTCGAGACGTAATCGAGCAGGAAGCGCACGACGATCAACGCGGCGACGAAGGCGGCGATGAAGCCGACGGCGATGATCGGCAAGTCTGCCGAGGTCAGCACGTTGCGGTTCTTGAAGAGGTCGAAGGCGAAGGCGCCGACCATGGTGGGCATGGCGAGGAAGAAGGAGAACTCGGCCGCCGCGCGCTTGTCGACGCCCATCAGCAGCGCGCCGATGATGGTCGAGCCGGAGCGCGAGGTGCCGGGGATCAGCGAAAGGCACTGGAACAGGCCGATCTTGAGATAAACGCTCGATGGGAAGCGCTCGACGTCGTGGAAGCGCGGCTTGAAGTCGATGCGATCGACGACGAGCAGGATCACGCCGCCAATGATCAGCATGATGCAGATCAGCCTGGGCGATTCGAACAGGATGGTCTTGATGAAATCATGCGCCAGCGCGCCGATCACCGCCGCCGGCAGGAAGGCAATCAGGATGCCGATGACGAAATGCCGGGTCTGCGGATCGCTGGGCAGCTTGATCAGCATCTGCCAGAGCTTGCTGAAATAGACACTCAAAATGGCCAGGATCGCGCCGAGCTGGATCAGGATCTCGAAGGCCTTGCCGGTGGAATGGAAGCCGAGGAAATGGCCGGCAAGCAGGATATGGCCGGTCGAGGACACCGGGATGAACTCGGTCAGGCCCTCAAGCAGCCCAAGCAGCAGCGCTTCGACGATGGTCTGGCTTTCCATGGCAACCTCAGGATTTCGGGGATAGCTGGGGACAACGGCTTGCTTGTCACGGCGCGGAAGTCCCCCTATAGGTCGCAACACCGTGACGGCCGCATGACGGGCCGCCAAGACTTACCGGCGCTGACACCGATTCGCCAGTGCGCCCTATCATCGCGGAACAATGCTGACGCTTTTCCATCATCCCATGTTCGCCACCTGCCGGTTCGTCCGCCTCGCTTTCGGCGAGTATGGCGAGGAGCTGGCGCTGATCGAGGAAAAGCCGTGGACCCGGCGCAAGGAATTCCTGGCGCTGAACCCGGCCGGAACGCTGCCGATCCTGCTTGCCGAAGGCGACGTGCCGATCGTCGGCGCCA
>RXJA01000079.1 GCA_003963455.1 Hyphomicrobiales bacterium | reverse complement strand
AACCTGCCAAACCATTCTGCCCGCGCCAGGCGGCGCGCGGTCTCGGTCAGGCGGCCTTTGGAAAAGTTGGCGTTCCATAGTGGCATTTCACCACTGCGTCAAGCTCCGGCACGTCGCTGGCCGTCGGGTAGGTTTCATATAAAGGCCGGATTTCACATTATAAGCCCTTCGCGAAGGGATATGCCAGGCTGGACGTTTTGCATTCCGGCCACACCGTCAGGGATTCGTCAGCCGCCATGCTCCGTCCATCTCACGCACTCGCCAGCCTGCTTGCCCTTGCCGTGCCGGCAACAAGCTTCGCCGCCGCCTCGCCGCAATCCTTCAAGGGCGAGTATACGGTGTCTTTTCTCGGCCTTTCGATCGCCAGGGCAACCTTTTCCAGCCATTACGAAGGCGGCAGCTATGCCATCGACGGCACCGTCTCGGCCGCGGGCCTCGGCAGGCTGTTCGACGACACGAAAGGCACGATTTCGTCGAAAGGCACGATTTCCGGCGAGCGGATGCAGCCGCAAGCCTTCAGGGCCGACTACACGTCCGGCAAGAAGGCCTCGATGGTCGACATCCGCTTCAGCAATGGCGCGGTCACCTCCACGCAAGTCGTTCCCGCTCCGAAGAAACGCGATCCGAACAGCTGGGTGCCGATCGGCGACGGAGACCTGAAATCGGTGCTCGACCCGATGGCCGCGACCGTCATCCACGCCGACAGCCTCGACAAGGTCTGCGGACGCACGGTCAAGTTCTATGACGGCGAGATGCGCGCCGACCTCACCTTGACCTACGCGTCCAAGGGTTCGATCTCGGTGCCGGGCTACAAGGGCGACACGGTGACCTGCAAGATGGGCTTCGAGCCGGTGGCAGGCTATCGCAAGGGCCGCAAGGCGTTGAATTTCCTCAAGGACAAGAGCCGCATGCTGGTGACGTTTGCACCGCTCGGCCAATCCGGCGTATATGCGCCGATCCGCGCCACGGTCGGGACCCAGATCGGTCCGCTGACCATCAGCGCGCGACGGTTCGAAGCAGTCGAGTAGGTCAGGCGCCGCCGTGCGCCCGGGGGAATGGATGGGGCGCGCAACACTGATCGGGTTTTCGGCGGTCGCCATGTGGGCGCTGCTGGCGCTGCTCACCGACGCCTCGGGGCAGGTGCCGCCGTTCCTGCTTTCGGCCATCACCTTCGCCATCGGCACCTGCGTCGGGCTCGCGGCGCGGCTGGTGATGCCGGCTCCCGACCGGAGCCAGAAGATCCCGCCGCAGGTTTGGGTGATCGGCATTGCCGGCCTGTTCGGCTACCATTTCTTCTACTTCACGGCGCTGCGCAACGCGCCGGCGGTCGAGGCGAGCCTGATCGCCTATCTGTGGCCGCTGCTGATCGTGCTGGGTTCCGCGCTGATGCCGGGCGAGCGGCTGGCGTGGAACCATGTCGTCGGCGCGCTGCTCGGCCTTGCCGGCACCTTCCTGATCGTCACCAAGGGCGGCGCGCTCGCTTTCGACGCGCGCTACGCCTTCGGCTACGCGATGGCGGCCGTCTGCGCGCTTTTGTGGTCATCCTATTCGCTCCTGTCGCGGCGCTTCCCATCCGTGCCGACCTCGATCGTCACCTGGTTCTGCGCGGCGACGTCGGTGCTTTCGCTGGCCTGCCATCTTCTGCTTGAGAAAACGGTGCTGCCGGACGGCCCTGGCCAGTGGCTGGCCGTCATCGGGCTCGGCCTGATGCCGGTGGGGGCGGCCTTCTATGCCTGGGACATCGGCGTCAAGCGCGGCAACATCCAGGTGCTGGGCGCGGCGAGCTACGCCGCGCCGCTCTTGTCGACGCTGGTGCTGATCGCTGCCGGCGTCGCCGAGCCGTCGCTGCGCATCCTCGCGGCCTGCGTGCTCATCACCGGTGGCGCTGCGCTGGCTGCGAAATCGCTGCTGATGCGCAAGCCGGCGGTCAACGAGGTGAACGCATGATGCCGTTTCCCGGCGGCGTCGAGGCCAACGCCAACGCGACACTGTTGTTCTCGTTCGTCGCGGCCGTGATCTACGCCTTTGCGCTCGATATGCCGCCGAAATGGACGCGCACGGCGGCGAAGACGCTCGCCGTCGCCTTGCTGGCCGTGCTTGCCGCCATGCAAGGTGGGCCTCTGCTGCTTGTCGCGGCGCTGGGCTTGAGCGCCATCGGCGACGCCTTCCTGTCGCGCGACGGCGAAAAGGCCTTTCTCGGCGGGCTGGCGAGCTTCCTCGCCGGCCACGTCGCCTATGTCGCGCTGTTCGCGCAGTCAGGCGGCGGGCTCCGACTGCTGAGCGCCGAATCCTGGCGGGGCGCGCTGGCGCTCGCCATGGCCGCTTTCAGCATCGTCATGCTTGCCGCGCTCTGGCGCCGAGTCGGTCCGCAGTTGCGCATCCCGATCGCCGTCTATGTCGCGGCGATCCTCGCCATGGGCCTTTCGGCGCTCACGACCGGCAACGCCTGGGTGATCGCTGGTGCGGTGCTGTTCATCGCGTCCGACGGGTTGCTGGCGGCCGAGCGCTTCCTGCTCGCTGCGATCTCGCCGCATCGTGTGTGGATGCGCTATGCGGTCTGGGTGCTTTATTATGCGGCCCAGTTGGCTATCACGCTGGGTTTCCTACTGGGTCAGAATTGACGCACCGTCCTAGTTCGACGGAAGCCCGTGAACCACTGCTCATTGCAGAAAGATGGCACACAGTGTCAGGTAGGCCATGTACATGGATGCAGCGAGCTCGGCGAGAAAAAGCGCCGCGAGCAGGTGCTTTTGAAGTGTCGGTAATTGCTTCCATTCGCGAAACAACTTGCGGCATAAGAAGATCAGATAGGCTGCAAAGAATATGCTCATTACGAGCAATGCGACAAATGTGCTTTTCGGATAAATAGGCTTCAACAGAAGGCCTACTCCGCCAATGGTGAAGAAGGCGGCAATAAGAATTTTGTTTCGCCTAGGCAGCCGATGATCATTCATCTCGGCACGTCCTTGGCATTCTTTTGGCGGTGCGTATCTGGATCATCCGACATTGCTGGCAAGCATTGGTTGATCACAGTTAGATGGGGCATGTCTTTCGGTGTCATGCCTGCGGTCGCCAGCCGGGCTCAGCCAGCTCGAAGGCGGCGAAATCGAAGCCCGGCGCCACCGTGCAGCCGACCAGCGTCCATTCGCCGAGGCTGCGCGCCGACTGCCACCAGCCGGCCGGCACCACGATCTGCGGCCGCTCGCCGGCGGCAAGGGCCGTGCCCAGCACCTGCTCGATGACGCCGCCTGAACCCTCCTCATGCATCGACAGCGCCAGCGGTGCGCCGGCGTGGAAATGCCAGACCTCGGCCGCGTCCTTCACCCGATGCCATGCCGAAAGCTGGCCTTGCTCGAGCAGGAAGTAGATCGCGGTCGAATGACCGCGCGGTCCGCCCGTGGCGTCGCGAAACGTCTCGGCATACCAGCCGCCCTCGGGGTGCGGCTCGAGGCCAAGCGTTGCGATGATCTCGGCGGCGCTGGTGGTCATTCGCATCCTTTGTCTTGATGCATGTCGTTATCCCAAAACCGCCGCGCGCTTTTGGGCGACATGCGTCAGAAATTATCCTTGCGCTTCCGGATCTCGGCAAACACCTCGACGTCCGAGGCTTTCTCCATGCCGAGATGCTTGCGGATCGCCGGGTCGTGCCAGCGCAGGAACGGGTTGGTCGACAATTCCTCGCCGATGGTCGTCGGCAGCGTCGGCTTGTTGTTGGCGCGCAGCGCCTCGATTGTTGCCGCGCGCTGCCTCAGCACCGGGTTGCCCGGGTCGACCGTGACCGCGAAGCGGGCATTGGCCAGAGTGTATTCATGGCCGCAATAGATAGCGGTTTGCGCCGGCAGCGCCGCCAGCTTCTTCAGCGATTCATACATCACCGGCGGCTTGCATTCGAACAGGCGGCCGCAACCTAGTGCAAACAGCGTGTCGGCGGTGAAGGCCACCTTCGAGGCCGGCAGGTGGTAGGAGACGTGGCCGGCGGTATGGCCGGGCGTCTCGATGACCTCGATC
>RXJA01000197.1 GCA_003963455.1 Hyphomicrobiales bacterium | reverse complement strand
CTACATGCTGATCTATCTGGTGATGACGCTCGGCACCTTCGCCTTCATCCTCGCCATGCGGCGCAAGGAGGGCAATGTCGAGCAGATCAGCGATCTCTCCGGGCTCGCCTCGACCAACCCGGTCATGGCCACCATCCTCACCATCCTGATGTTCTCGCTGGCCGGCATTCCGCCGCTCGCGGGCTTCTGGGGGAAATGGTACGTGTTCCTCGCCGCTATCAACGCGCATCTCTACGCGCTGGCGATCATCGGCGTGCTGGCCTCGGTGGTGGGCGCTTACTACTATCTGCGCATCATCAAGATCATGTGGTTCGACGAGCCGGTCGGCGGCTTCGTGCCGATGGCCAGCGAGCTGCGCCTCGTGCTTGGCGTCAGCGGTGCCTTCGTGCTGTTCTACGTGCTGATCGGCGGACCGATCGGCAGCTATGCCGAAGCCGCCGCGAAGACCTTCTTCTGACGGGATGGCGTTTCGGCTGGCTCCAACCGCGGCGTCTGAGGGGTTCCGGCTCGAGGCTCATGACAGTGTCGGCTCGACCAACGCACTGGCGCTGGAGAATGCGCGGGCTGGCGATCCGGGAAAACTCTGGGTCGTCTCGAAGAAGCAGGAAAGCGGCCGCGGGCGGCGCGGCCGCTCGTGGGCAACGCCTGAAGGCAATCTCGCGGCGACGTTGCTCCTGCTCCCAGGCGGTGAGTTGCGGCTTGCCGCGACGCTCGGCTTTGTCGCGGGTCTCGCGCTGGCCGATGCGCTCGACGCCGTCGTGCCGAAAGGCCGGATCGCCTTGGCCGCCGACGGCGCGAGCCAGGGCCGCAACCGATTCGAATTGAAATGGCCGAACGACGTATTGGCTTCGGGCGCCAAGCTTGCCGGCATCCTGCTGGAATCGACCATGCTGGAAGGCGGCCGTTTCGCGGTCGCCATCGGCATCGGCGTCAATGTCGTGGCCTATCCCGAGGACCTGCCTTATCCAGCGACGTCGCTGCAGGCGCTGGGCGCCGGGTGCGACGCAGAAACACTGTTCCTGGCGCTTTCGGACGCTTGGAGCGAGAATGCTCGGATGTGGGATGACGGGCGCGGGCTCAATGCCATCAGAAAGCGATGGCTTGCCCGCGCGGCGGGGCTTGGCGGTGAGGTTGCTGTCAGAATTGACGGCAATGTGGTGCGCGGCGTCTTCGAGACCATTGACGAGCACTGCCGTTTCGTGATCCGCGACGATGAGGGATCGGTTCTGACGATCGCGGCCGGTGACGTGCATTTCGGCGCTGTCGCCTCGGCCCGAGCATAGTTTCGTTCTTGCGCAATTCCGGACGGAAAACCGTGACGCACTTTTCCCGGAATTGCTCTAATGGCTTGGCCCAAGGGGTCAGGAAGGACAGGATTCATGGCGAATAAGGAAAACGCCGAACTCGTTTTCGCGCCGCTGGGCGGTGTCGGCGAGATCGGCATGAACTTCGCCCTCTATGGCTATGGACCCACCGACGCGCGCGAATGGATCGTCGTCGATGTCGGCGTCACCTTCCCCGATAGCGCGCATCCCGGCGTCGATCTCATCCTGCCCGACACGCGCTTCATCGAGGAGAACATCGATGGCCTGCGCGGCATCGTCATCACCCATGCGCATGAGGACCACTACGGCGCCCTGCTCGACATCTGGCCGAGGCTTAAAGCTCCCGTATGGATGACGCCGTTCACCGCGGGCC
Organism: Hyphomicrobiales bacterium; assembly: GCA_003963455.1. Taxonomy (GTDB): domain Bacteria; phylum Pseudomonadota; class Alphaproteobacteria; order Rhizobiales; family Rhizobiaceae; genus Mesorhizobium. Next base: position 2,370 of record RXJA01000197.1, on the reverse strand, counting down.
TGCTCGAAGCCAAGCGGCAGGGCGAGCGCAATGCCCCGAAGATTCCGGCGACGGTCTACCGGGCGGGCGAGAAGTTCACAATCGGGCCGTTTGAGATCGAGGCCATTGCGGTCGCGCACTCGATCCCCGAGCCGATGTCGCTGGCGATCACCACGCCGGCCGGCACCGTCATCCACACGGGCGACTGGAAGATCGACCCGGAGCCGACGATCGGGCCCAAGACCGACGAGGCGCGTTTCCGCGCCTATGGCGACAAGGGTGTGCTGGCGCTGATCTGCGATTCCACCAACGCGTTGAGGGAAGGGGAGTCGCCTTCGGAAGTGGCGGTTGGCGAAGGCCTCAAGGGCGTCATCGAGAAGGCCAAGGGCCGCGTCGCGGTGACCACTTTCTCCTCCAATGTCGGGCGCATCGTCTCGATCGCCAGGGCGGCGCGCGATGCCGGCCGCCAGTGCCTGGTGCTCGGCCGTTCGCTGAAGCGCGTCATCGATGTGGCGGGCGAGCTCGGCTACATGGACGGCCTTCCGGAGTTCATTGCCGAGGAAGACTACGGCTACATCCCGCGCGAGAACCTGGTGATCATCTGCACCGGTAGCCAGGGCGAACCGCTCGCCGCGCTTGCAAAGCTCTCGCGCGACGAGATGAAGTCGGTGGCGCTGACGGCTGGGGACACAGTGGTGTTTTCCTCGCGCACCATTCCCGGCAACGAGAAGGCGATCCTGGAAATCAAGAACCGGTTGATCGACCTCGGCATGAAGATCATCGAGGACGGCGACGCGCTGGTGCATGTGTCGGGCCATCCGCGCCGCAGCGAATTGCGCAAGATGTATGAATGGGTGCGGCCGCAGATGGGCGTTCCCGTGCACGGCGAGGCGGCGCATCTGGTCGCGCAGGGCTCGCTGATGTCCATGTCGGGCATCGGCCAGGTGGCGCAGGTGCGCGACGGCGACATGCTGAGGCTCTGGCCAGGTCCCGCGACGATCATCGACCAGGTGCCGTTCGGCCGGCTCTACAAGGATGGTTTGCTGATCGGCAGCGACCAGGCGATGGGCATACGCGACCGACGCAAGCTGTCCTTCGCCGGTCATGTCGCGGTCAATGTCGTGCTTGACGAAAAATATGAGCTTGCCGGCGACCCTGACCTCGTGGCGATCGGCGTCGCCGAGGCGGATGCCAGCGGCGAGACGCTGGAGGACCTGATGCTCGATGCGGCAATCGGCGCGGTGGACTCCATTCCACGCCAGCGCCGAAAAGACCTTGACCTGGTGCAGGAGGCGGTGCGCCGCGCCGTTCGCGGCGCCGCCAACGAAGCCTGGGGCAAGAAGCCGCTGGTGACGGTGTTCGTCACGCGGTGACGAGTAAGGGAATAGGGGAGTAAGGCAGTAGGGCAGTAGGGCAGTAGGGAAAAGGCGATTTTGTGCTCGCTGGCATTTCTTTCCCTACTGCCGTACTGCCCTATTGCCCTAAGGAAGTCGCCAATGCTCGGACGCTTGAACCATGTCGCGCTTGCCGTGCCGGACCTGGCCGCGGCAATAGTCGCCTATCGCGATACGCTGGGCGCGCGATTGAGCGAGCCGCAGGCGCTGCCGGAGCATGGTGTGACTGTGGTGTTCGTCGATGTCGGAAACACCAAGATCGAACTGCTGGAGCCGCTGGGCGATGCCTCGCCCATCGCGGCGTTCCTCGAGAAGAACCCTTCGGGCGGCATGCATCATGTCTGCTACGAGGTCGACGATATCCTGGCTGCCCGCGACCATTTGAAGGCGAGCGGCGCGCGCGTGCTGGGCGACGGCAACCCGAAGATCGGCGCGCATGGCAAGCCGGTGCTGTTCCTGCATCCGAAGGACTTCTTCGGCACGCTCGTCGAACTGGAGCAGGCATGAACTGGGTGCTGTTCACCGCGCTGTTCTTCGTCACCTGGTGGCTGGCGCTGTTCGTCGTTCTGCCGTTTGGCGTGCGCACGCAGGACGAAGATCAGGATGTCACGCTTGGCACTGTTTCCAGCGCACCGCGCGGGCCGCATATGCGGCGCGCCTTCATCCGCGCGACGATCGTGACGGTGGTCGTGATGGGCGTTCTCTATGGCCTGACGATGGGCCTGGGGTTCAGCTTCGACGATATCATGCGGATCATGCCCGACTTTACGCCGGATGCCAGTCACTGACGGCGACACCACAGTTTCGGCAAGTATTGAGCAGTAAGCGCGCGCTAAGGTTGAAGTCGGAAGCCGGCTTTCGATTTCGGCGGCTGACCTGGCCTGATGCTGTCTGTCAGATGGTTGCGCTAAGCAGATGATTGCACAAAAAAAATGCAAGGCACGAGGCCTTGCAATTTAAACGCGTCCGATCCGTTTCCGGTGTCCGGCGGCAGCGA
>RXJA01000302.1 GCA_003963455.1 Hyphomicrobiales bacterium | reverse complement strand
ACCAGCCAGCACCTCCTCCCGCTGGCTCGTAACAGGAAAAGGCCGGCACCTCCTCCCGCCGGCCTTTTCTTTTGCCTATTCGGGATTGGCCGGATTCGCCGATCCGACCTTTGTCTCATCAAAGGCCTTGAATTAGACTCCGATAGTACGTATTGGACGCATCGCCGACGACAGAGCGGACCCGGAGAACGATTACTCCCCGGATTTTGCTCAGGCGGGATGTGCCGTTGTAGCTCAGTTGGTTAGAGCACCAGATTGTGGATCTGGGGGTCGCTGGTTCGAGCCCAGCCAACGGTACCATCGGCCTCTCGCGCATGAGGCTGATCGATCAGATTGCGATGTTCGACTGCGGGCCATCCGTCTGCTTTGCGCGCCTGGAGCCTTAACCGGCGCGTAGTCCATCGTCGGCCACCGGATGATCGCCCGGATCGCGTCTACGGCAACAGGACGAGCGCACCGCTGGTGGCGCGCAACACGGTGCGGCGCGCCTTTGGCATGCTAGAGGACGACGGCACGGTCGTGCGGCGTATGGGCTGCGGGAACCTTTTTTGATGGCAGCATCCCGATTCGATGGCCGCGACCCTGGCGCGCATGGCTGGCGCGCGACTCCGAAGGCGCCTGCGACGCGATGCTGACGCATTCGAGGACCGTCGAGCGCAACCTTCTGGGGAGGTAGCCGCCGGATGGCGCAGCCCGAGTCGACATTGCATGAGGATATCACTATATAGCGCCTGCTCCAGCCGAGGCCGGGGCAGCGTTGACCGGAAAGCTGTGACACAGTCTGTGCTACCCATCGTGATACAAATGCGCTGTCGAACATAGAAAAAAGCCAGCAAAAACAACAACGGCAGCCTTCTGTCGATCCGGCCAGCAACCCCATCATTCTCAACGATCTGAACGTGCCCCTTGAACCCTTCCATTCCTTCGGTTTCGCGAACCACGGGCAAGACCTCTTGTCCCGCGGGCGAGCTCTCTTGTCCCACGGGCAAGATGTCTTGCCGGTCGAAGCCGACTCGGCTCGAATGGGGCGTGCATCCTTTGCGGGGTGCGGACGTTCATGGCTACCAACCGGCTTAGCCGCCAGGGAAGAAGCAGTATGAGTGAACATGCGATCGAGTTCTTGCGCGGATGGATTGGCGAGAAAGTCCAGTGCCAGCATTCGCCGATCAAGATCGAGCAGGCCGAGACCCTCGCCAAGGAGTGCTGCGCCAAGGCCGCCGAGGCAGGCATTCTGCTCGAGGACATTCAGGAAGAGGTCGGCGACATCCAGGAACTGATCGCCTCGCGCATCGAGGAAGCCGCCGAAGAGGGCGCCGGCGAAACCAGGCCCGACACGCCGGCGGAATAAATACCCCGCCTGCCACGGGTCGGTGGCGCCATTTCTATCCGAATTTCTCTTTCAGCCAGTCCTTCGGCAGCGCCGGCACGAAATTGCCGTCGCGCCCTGTCATATCCCCATTGGCGACCAGCGCGTTGAGGATCGCCTCCTCGACGCTTTGCACGACCGCGTCGAAGAACGGGTCAATGTCGACGTCCGGGATGAAGTCGGCCCGGGCAATGCGGCCGGAAGCCGCTTGAGCAGCCTCCGGATTAGCGGTCGAGAACGCCAGAAAGATATCGCCCGAACTGTGGTAGCCGTAGCCGCCGGTCATGGCGATGCCGAGCGGCACGCGCCTGGCGAGCCGCTTCATCTGATGCGGCAGGAACGGCGCGTCGGTGGCGACGACAGCGATGATCGACCCCTTTTCCGCGCGCGCCGTCGCCTCGCGGATGGCTGGCTCGATCAAGTCGCGACCGGGGCGCCGGCCGCGGATGGTGAAATTGTGTCTTTTGCCAAAATTCGCCTGCACGAACACGCCCAGCGTATAACGCCTGTCCTGCCATTCGACGATGCGCGAGGCGGTGCCGGACCCGGCCTTGAAGCCGAAAGAGATCATTCCCGTACCGCCGCCGACGCTGCCCTCCTCGATGGCGCCGCTCGTTGCCCCGTCAAGCGCGGCGGCGACATGGTCGAAGCCGACATGATGGCCGTTGATGTCGTTGAGGAAGCCGTCATAGGTCTCGGCCGCCACCGGCAAGCCCCAGGCGCTGTCGAGCGCGGCTGGCTGCACTTGGTGCATCCAGCGCAGGGTGCCGTCCCGGGTGACGCCGCAGGAATGCGTGTTGGTGATGGTGACCGGGAAATTGAAGGCGCCGGTTTCCTCGATGATGTGCGTCCCGGTCAGCTCGCCATTGCCGTTCTGGCTGAACACGCCGGCGAACACCGGTGTCGCAAGTTCTTGAACCGGCCTTGGCAGGATGGCGGTGACGCCGGTGCGTACCGGGCCGCTGCCGACCCGCAAGGGACCGTCGCCTGAAATCAGCGTCGTGTAGCCCACCGACACGCCCGGCACATCGGTGATGGCGTTGAAGCGGCCAGGTGTCCCGTCCAGCGCGACACCGAAGGATCGCAGGCGCGGCTTGCCCGAAGGCGTGCGAAGATGCGGGTCGTGGCTGCTCATGCAAACCTCAGAACAACGAGCCCTGATTGCCGGGTTCCTTGGCCTTGGCGGGCGACTTCGCGGCGAGCTTCGGCCGCGCCCCGCCGCTGGTGGCGATGGCTTCGGCATTGCCATCGGCGAATTCAAGCTGCAGAGCCGCGCCCGGCGCAAGCTCCGCGACCCGCTTGATGACGGCGCCGTCGGCATCCTTGACCAGCGCGAAGCCGCGCGCCAGCACGGCCTTGTGCGATAGCGTCGAAAGCAGCCGGTCCGCCTGGGTCAGCGCCGCGCGCAGCCTGTCGAGCCGCCGCGCCATCGCCTGATCCTGGCGGCGCGTCAGCGTGGCCAACGCGTCGGCCTGCTGCTTCTGGCGCCTCACGATCGGCGCCGGCGACAATCTTGTCGCCGTGCGGCTGAAGCGCGCGCGCCGTTCGCGCACGATGGCGAAGAACGCGGCTCGCGCCCTGGCAATGTCGCGGCCGGTCAGCGTGCGCGCTTCGTTGAGGCGCCGCGACAGGGTCGCCGGCGTCAGCCTTTGCCGCTCCAGCGTTGCCCGCTTGCGCTCGATATTCACCGTCAGCCCGCGGCCCAGCCGGCTCGTCGCATCGTCGAAACGGCGGCGCGGCAGCGCCAGCAACTGGTCGGGCGAGGGGAGCGCGCGCGCCGCGGCGCGTACTGCCTGGCGCTTGCGCTCCAGATGCCGCGAGGCGCAGGCGCTGAGCCGCGCGCCGAGGCTGGCCAGGGTGGCTTCCAGGTCCGCCCTGACCGGCACGGCGATCTCGGCGGCGCCCGTCGGCGTCGGCGCGCGCATGTCGGAAACGAAATCGACCAGCGTCCAGTCGGTTTCGTGCCCGACGGCCGAGATCACCGGGATGCCGGACGCCGCTACCGCCCGCGCCAGCCCTTCGTCGTTGAAGCCCCAGAGGTCTTCCAGGCTGCCGCCGCCGCGCGCCACGATCAAAACATCGGGCTGGCGGATGGGACCTTCCCAACTCAGCGCGTTGAAGCCGTTGACAGCCGCGGTCACCTCCCTGGCCGTCGTCTCGCCCTGGACCCTGACCGGCCAGACGAGCACGTGAAGCGGAAACCGGTCCTTGATGCGGTGGATGATGTCGCGGATCACCGAGCCGGTCGGCGAGGTGACGACGCCGATGACTTTGGGCATGAACGGCAGCCGGCGCTTGCGGCCGGCCTCGAACAGGCCTTCGGCCTGCAGCCGGCGCTTGCGCTCCTCGAGCAGCGCCATCAGCGCGCCGGCGCCGGCCGGCTCCAGATTGTCGATGACGATCTGGTAGTTGGACTTTCCGGGATAGGTGGTCAGCTTGCCGCTGGCGATCACCTCCATGCCTTCCTCGGGGCGGAATTTCAGCCGCGCCATGGTGGTCTTCCAGACCACGGCATCGATCCGCGCGCGCTCGTCCTTCAACGCGAAATAGGCGTGGCCGGACGAATGCGGGCCGCGATAGCCGGAAATCTCGCCACGCACCCGCACATTGCCGAAGGCATCCTCGACAGTGCGCTTCAGCGCGCCGGAAATCTCGCTCACCGTGTATTCGGTGGCGT
>RXJA01000189.1 GCA_003963455.1 Hyphomicrobiales bacterium | reverse complement strand
TTGGCCATGGTCTGGCGATGGATGAAGCGCGCCTTGGCGGCGTCGCTGCCGGTCATGATCGAGTGGTGGTTGGCGGTCACCTCGATGTAATAGCCGAGCACATTGTTGTGACGGATCTTCAGCGAGCGGATGCCGGTCTCCTCTATCAGCGAGCGCTCCAGCCCGGCGATCACTTTTCGGGATTCGTCGCGCAGCGCCCGCATCTCGTCGAGCTCGGCGTGATAGCCGGTGCGCACGAAGCCGCCGTCGCGCTTGATGAGCGGCAACTCGTCGTCGAGCGCGTCGCTGAGATGGCGGGCAAGCGGCCCGGGCAGGGCCTTGATCGCCGTAAGCGCCGCGGCGAGCTCGGCGGGCAGGGCGGCGGCCGCGAACAGCTCGGCGATCGCGCCGGCCGCCTCGAAGCCGGCGCGCAGAGCGCCGAGATCACGCGGCCCGCCACGGTTGAGCGCCAGCCGGGACAACGCCCTCGGCATGTCGGCGACGCTTTTGAGGCTCGTCCGCAAGCCTTGGCAGAGCCGCGTCTCGGAGCGGAAGAAGGAAACCGAATCCAATCGCGCCGCGATTGCCTCCGGGTCGGTCAGCGGGGCCATCAGCCGGTCGGCCAGCAATCGCGCGCCGCCTCCGGTCACAGTGCGGTCGATCGCCTTGAACAGCGAGCCGTCGCGGCTGCCGGACAGCGTGCGCAGCAGTTCCAGATTGGCGCGCGTCGCCGGATCGATGAACAGCGTCGAGCCCTGTTCCTCGCGCTCGGGCCGTGACAGCGGCGGCCGCTCCGCCTTCTGCGTCTTCTCGACGTAAGCGATGGCGCCGGAGATCGCCGACAGTTCGGCGCGCGAGAACGTGCCGAAACTGTCAGGCGTCGCGACATCGAAGAAGCGCGCGATGCGGCTTGTGGCCGAAGCCGAATCGAACAGCGAAGGCGGTTGCGGGTTGGCGACCCGGCCCAGCACGTCGAAGACCGGCCGGAGCTCCGGATCGTGGAACACCGGCTCGGCGACGATCAGCTCGCGCGGGTCGACGCGGAAGATGTCGGCAAGCAGCCGCTCGGCGCTCGTCTCGGCGACGCGGAACGCTCCGGTCGAGATGTCGATCCAGGCCAGGGCAAAGCCGGCTTGGCTGGCTGCGCCGCCTTTCACGCGGCCGAGCGCCATGAGGAAACTTGATTCCGAGGGCGCGAGCAGCTTGTCCTCGGTGATGGTGCCGGGCGTGACCAGCCGCACCACGTCGCGCCGCACCACCGATTTGGAGCCGCGTTTCTTGGCCTCCGCCGGGTCCTCGATCTGCTCGCAGACGGCGACGCGAAAACCTTGCGCGATCAGCTTCTGCAGATAGTCGTCCGCCGCGTGCACCGGCACGCCGCACATCGGAATGTCGTGACCCTGATGCTTGCCCCGCTTGGTCAGAACGATGCCGAGCGCCTGGCTCGCCTTCTCCGCGTCGTCGAAGAACAGCTCATAGAAATCGCCCATGCGGTAGAACAGCAGCGAATCCGGGTTCGCCGCCTTGATCTCGATGAATTGCTCCATCATCGGCGTGACGCCGCCCGTTCCGGGCGCGGGCGTCGTCGCCTCCTGGGCGTCGGTATCTGTCGGCATGTGCATGTTCATGCCTGGACGCTAGCAGAAGTGGCGGCCCGGTTTAATGCCGGCGGCGCGAAAAGCGGGGGAAGACTGGTGACGGCATCGCCGAGGCTGAGCCAGGTTGCGCCAGGCCGGCGTGGCGCTCTATGGTTCCCGTTGGGTAAGGGCGGGGATTGCGGTGGATCAGGATAAGCAGGAGACTTTCGATGAGATGGTCGGCCCGGCGGGGTCGGCCGTTGAACGGCTGTGGCTTCTGGCGACGCGGCGCGCGCATCGAACCGCCAACAAGCTGAGGGTTGCGGCGCGCAAGCGCTTTCCCTACATCCTGCCGGCGCGCGGTCCCTTGTCCGATCTCGACGGCGGCATCGAGATGTCGGCTCACATATTCAGCCGCGATCCGCTGGTGCTGTATATCCCTGTCGGCGGCCCCCGTCCCCTGCATGCGTTGGCGGCCATCGGCCGGCGTCTTGCGGCGCGGCGCGCCACTTTCCTGCTGATGCCGATGTGGACGATGGAGAGGCCGGCCATCGTCGCCCAGATGGGCCGCGATCTTGCCTGGTATGCGGCGCGCTTTCCCCTTCATGAGGTCATCTTCCTCTGCAACAATGAGGAAGAGCGTCGCCTCATCGCCGCGGTCGGAGGCAATGCCATGTTCTCCAACCACAATTTGATGATATCGGAAGATGTTTTCCGGCCGCTGCCGGATGTGCCGGTCGAATTCGACGCCGTCTACAATGGCCGCATCTCCCCGGTGAAACGTCACTATCTCGCTTTCGAAATCGACCGGCTGGTTCACGTCACCTATTCGATCGGCGAATTGACGCCGTCGGCCGCCCGCGCTTTCGTTCGCCGCCTTCAGGCGCAATCGCCGGGCCACCGCATCGCCAATCCGATTGTCGACGGCATGCCCGGCAGGCTGACCTCCGCCGAGGTCAACCGGGTCTACAACCAGGCCGCCGTCGGGCTGTGCCTGTCGGCCGTCGAGGGGGCGATGTATTCCAGCATGGAATATCTGATGGCCGGGCTGCCCATCGTCAGCACGCCGAGCCTCGGCGGGCGCGACGTCTATTTCGATCCGGACTATTGCCTGATCGTCGAGCCGGAGCCGACAGCCATCCGCCGCGCCGTCGAGCGGCTTCGGGATCGCGCCATACCGCGCGAGGAAATTCGCGGCAGGACGCTGGAGAAGGTCCGCGTGCAGCGGCTGGAGCTCATGTCGTTCCTGTCGGCGCTTCTGCGCCGCAAGGGCAGCCGGGCTCCGCAACTGGAGACGTGGCCGTTCTCCGGCACGGAGGGCTTGATGCGCTGGGCCACCGTGCGGGAAATTGCCGCGCTCGTCGGCGAACCGGACCGGGCCTGACCGCTTGGCCGTTTACAGCGCTGCCGTCTGGCCTTAATCCGAAGACACATAAACATGCACCTGCCTCAAGGGTGCGCACAGGTGAGGAAATCAAAGCATCATGGCCAGGAAAACCGAAAGCAGCGGCCCCTCCGTCAGTCCCGAAGAGGCGCTGGAATTCCACGCCATGGGCCGTCCCGGCAAGCTGGAGATCGTCGCCACCAAGCCGATGGCGACGCAACGCGACCTGAGCCTCGCCTATTCGCCGGGCGTCGCCGTTCCCGTGCGCGCCATCGCCGAGGACCCGAGCCGCGCCTTCGACTACACGACGCGCGGCAACATGGTGGCGGTCATCTCCAACGGCACCGCAATCCTTGGCCTCGGCAATCTCGGCGCGCTGGCCTCGAAGCCCGTGATGGAAGGTAAGGCGGTGCTCTTCAAGCGCTTCGCCGATGTCGATTCGATCGACCTTGAAGTGGCGACCGAGGATGCCGACGAATTCGTCAACTGCGTGCGCTTCCTCGGCCCTTCCTTCGGCGGCATCAATCTCGAGGACATCAAGGCGCCGGAGTGCTTCATCATCGAGCAGCGGCTGCGCGAGCTGATGGACATCCCGGTCTTCCATGACGACCAGCACGGCACCGCCATCATCTCGGCCGCCGGCCTGATCAACGCCCTGGAAATCACCGGCCGCGACATGAAGACCACGAAGATGGTCTGCAATGGCGCGGGCGCCGCCGGCATCGCCTGCATCGAGCTGATGAAGGCGATGGGCTTTGCGCCGGAAAACATCACCCTGTGCGACACCAAGGGCGTCGTCTTCCAGGGCCGCACCGAAGGCATGAACCAGTGGAAATCGGCGCATGCGGTCAAGACCGAGGCGCGCAGCCTCGCCGAAGCGCTGGACGGCGCCGACGTCTTCCTCGGCCTGTCCGCCAAGGGGGCGCTCACCACCGCCATGGTGCAGTCGATGGCGAAGAACCCGATCATCTTCGCGATGGCCAATCCCGATCCGGAAATCACGCCGGAGGAGGTCGCCGAGATCCGCACCGACGCCATCATGGCCACTGGCCGCTCGGACTACCCCAACCAGGTCAACAATGTTCTGGGCTTCCCTTATATCTTCCGTGGCGCGCTGGATGTGCGCGCCACCACCATAAACGACCAGATGAAGATCGCCGCCGCCCGCGCTTTGGCCGAGCTGGCGCGCCAGGACGTGCCGGACGATGTCGCCGCCGCCTATCAGGGCAACCGGCCGAAATTCGGCCCCAACTACATCATTCCGGTGCCGTTCGATCCGCGCCTGATCTCGGCGATCCCGCTGGCGGTGGCGAAGGCGGCGATGGAATCGGGCGTTGCCCGCAAGCCGATCCTCGATCTCGACCGCTATGCGCAGGAGCTTTCCGCCCGCCGCGACCCGATCGCGTCGACCCTGCAGCGCATCTACGACCGCGTGCGCCGCCAGCCCAAGCGCATCGTCTTCGCCGAGGGCGAGGAAGAACAGGTGATGCGCGCCGCCGTCTCCTATGTGAACCAGAAGCTCGGCACTGCGATCCTGCTCGGCCGTGACGATGTCATCAAGGACAATGCCCGCAATGCCGGCATCGACTTGAACAAGCCGGGCCTCGAAATCATCAATGCCAGACTGTCGCGCCGCAACGGCATCTACACCGACTATCTCTACGAGCGCATGCAGCGGAAGGGTTTTCTGTTCCGCGACTGCCAGCGCCTGATCAACAACGACCGCAATCACTTCGCCGCCTGCATGGTGGCGCTGGGCGATGCCGACGGCATCGTCACCGGCGTGACCCGCAACTATTCCACCGCGCTCGACGACGTGCGCCGCATCATCGACGCCAAGCCCGGCCACCGCGTCATCGGCGTGTCGATCGTGCTCGCGCGCGGCAGGACGGTGCTGGTTGCCGACACCGCCGTGCACGACATGCCGAACGCCGAGCAGATCGCCGACATCGCCGAGGAGGCGGCAGGCTTTGCCCGTCGCATGGGTTACGAGCCGAGAATCGCCATGCTTGCCTACTCCACCTTCGGCCATCCGCAGGGCGAGCGCTCCGAACGCGTGCAGGAGGCGGTGCGCATCCTCGACAAGCGCCGCGTCGATTTCGAGTATGACGGCGAGATGGCGGCCGACGTGGCGTTGAACCCGCGCGCCATGGCGCAGTATCCGTTCATCCGGCTGACCGGTCCGGCCAATGTGCTGGTCATGCCCGCCTTCCACTCGGCCTCGATCTCGACCAAGATGCTGCAGGAACTCGGCGGCTCCACCGTCATCGGCCCGCTGCTGGTGGGCTTGAACAAGCCGGTCCAGATCGTTTCGCTCAACGCCAAGGACTCAGACATCGTCAACATGGCGGCAATCGCGGCTTACACGGCTGGGAATTGAGGCGCTACTCGCGCGACCGCATCGTTGCCTAAGCCAAATAGAAAAGGCCCGCGGTGATGCCGCGGGCCTTTCCGTAAAGATCGCAGTTTCGATCAGAAGTTGCGCTGGAAGCGCACGATGCCGCCCCAGCTGTTCTTCTTGTCGGCCTTGGTCCAGTTGCCGTAGACCGAGTTGTTGCCGAAATTGCCGTAATGGTCCCAGTCGACTTCGGTCGTGATCGTGAATCCAGGGACGACGGTGTAGGCGACGTTCGCGGCGAGAGCGACGTTCTTGTCGTCGTCGGCTGAAGCCTGGACGTTGAACGAGGTCTTCTCGTTGAACTTGTAAGTGCCGCCACCCCAGACGGCCCAGTTGCCGCCCCACGGCTTGTAGAAGCCGCGGCCATGAGTATCGACAGCGTTGCCCGCATCGTCACGAAGGTTCTTGTCGGTGCCGTAGCCGCCCATGATGAACAGCGACAGTTCCTTGGTGACATTGACGTCGAGGCGAACCTTGCCGGCCACTTCTTCGTAGGAGCTGTCATAGGCCACGACGCCGGTGATCGCACCCCAGTCGCCCTTGTACTTCAGACCGCCGACGACATGCGGAACATAGCTGTCGATCGTGCCGTGTACGCCCTTGTCGTCCGCGCCTTCTTCGAGCGAGATGACGCCCGAAAAGCCGCTGCCAGCGTCGAAATAGTAGCTGATGACGTTGGTGTCCTTGATGCCGTACGGGATGATGGTGTCCTGTATGACATTGCCGGCATAGCCGATGAAGGCGTCGTAAGGCGTTTCATCCTTACCGATCCGCAGGCCGCCAAGCTGGATCCAGGCGAAATTCAGCGTAACGCCCTTGTTGTAGGCCTGGTCGCTCGTCGCCTTGTTGCCGAAGTTGATGCGAGTCTCGGTATAGGTCTTCAATGTGCCGAGTTCGGTTTCCTGGCCGGTCCAGGTCTTGAGCGTGAAGCGGGTGTTCTTCGCCCAGGTGTGATTCTTGTCGCCGTCTTGACGATCGGTGGCGAAAGCGCCGTCGAACGTGCCGACATCGCCGACGCCGGCGTCATAGCGGATGTAGCCGCCGATGCGCAGGCAGGTCTCGGTGCCCGGGATGTAGAAGTAGCCGGCGCCGTAGACGTCGCAGATCTTG
>RXJA01000008.1 GCA_003963455.1 Hyphomicrobiales bacterium | reverse complement strand
GCCGTCGAGATAGGGCTCGCCGCCGAACCAGGTGAAGTCCTTGCGCCGCCGCACCGAAGCCGATTCACCGACCTTGTAGGAGATCAGTTCATAGGGGCCGGTGCCGGGCGTCTTGAGCATGTCGGCGCCGTTCTTGTCGAAGTCGCGATGGACGATGACCGCCGGATAGTCGGAAAAGCCCGGGATGATGGTGACGTCCGACTGCCGGCATTTCAGCTTCACCGTATGGTCGTCGACCTTGGTAATGGCGCCAGTCGCGGCCTTCTTGGTGGCGGGATCGATCAGGGAACTCATGCGACCGGCCATCGAATTGCCCTCGGCCGCCTTATCGCACCACCGTTCGATGTTGTAGACGATGTCGTCGGCGTTGAAGTCGTCGCCGTTCGACCACTTCACGCCCTTGCGCAGATGCAGCGTGTATTCGGTGGCGTCGTCGCTCACCTCCCAGCTCTCGACCAGATGGCCTTCAAAGGTGAAGTCGGTGGTGTAGCGGATCATGTAGTCGTTGCATTGGCGCATGACATTGGCGATCTCGGACCAGTCCCAGGCGCGCGGATCCTTCATGTCCTTGATGATCATCTGCATCTTCAGGATGCCGCCCTTCTTGCCGGGCACGGTCGTGGCGGCCTTGGCAGGCTCGATCCCCGCCATCGAGTAGGCGAGCGCCGTGGAAGCGCCCATCACGCTCGCCATGGCCAGGAATTCGCGCCGGTCCATCCGGCCGCCTTGGACTTCGGCTGCGTAGCTTTCGATGACCGCCGGGACGCGGTCACCGTTGCTCTTGAACATTGTCATCGTTGTTCTCCGGTTCAGGGCTTTTCCGCCCGTTACATTCCCCTTGCGGCTCAGCATGTTAGGGGCGATGCAAAAATCCCGGAAGGGCTTGCCCCTTCACGAACCGCAGAAATCCGGCTTTACAGGCCTAAAAAAACAATGCCATTGCCCCATCAAATTTTTGAATGCGGCGACGCGCCATAAGGTGGCGGCACGCTCAGGCGGCGTCTTCCCTGGCCCTGGAAAGGATCCATTCCTTGACCGTGCGCGCGATGTTGCCCTTCGAAAGCTGGCTCTCGGTCAGATAGTAGTTCCAGGGACTCGGCGGCCGGACCGGAAACGGCTCGACGAGCAGCCCGCGGCGCATATAGGCATGGGCGAGCGAGCGCTGCGTGGCGACGAGGCCGGCCCCCATCGCGGCGAGTTCGAGCGCGATGTTGGAGGCGTTGGTCGACAGGCCCTTGTCGTGGTCCTCCAGGTCGACCCCGAGCGCCTCGGTCACCACCTGCCAGTATTCCTGGCGGCCATGCACGAAGATCCAGTCCACCTTGAGCATGTCCTGCGGCGTCCTCAGGGCATGTTCGCCCTCCAGCAAGGCCGGAGCACACAAAAGGACCAGTTCGTCGTTCCAGAGCGGGATCGCCGAAGGCGGCCTGTCGTCGAAGCGCCGCGTCGAGATGGTGATATCGGCGATCTGCTCGCTCAGATCTTCCCAGATCGTGCCGTGCAGCACGATCTCGATTTCGGGATGCTTCTTGCGGAACGCGGCCATGCAGCCGGCCAGCCAGTTTTCAGCGAGGCTCATCGGGCAGGACACGACCACCGTGCGGTTGCGCGAGGAAGCGACGATCGCCTCGGTCGCCTGGTCGATCTGGTCGAGCGCCTGGCGCAGCGTCGGCAGGAACGCCTCCCCCATCTCGGTCAGCTTGAGGCTGCGCGGATAGCGTATGAACAGCTGCCGGCCGATATAATGTTCGAGCGCGCGTACATGCGTGCTGACCGCGGCCTGGGTGTAGCCCAGTTCCTTGGCCGCCGTGGTGAAGCTCAAATGGCGGGCCGAGCTCTCGAACGAGCGGATATAGTTCAACGGGGGCGGCGGCTTCATCCCGGTCTCCTGCTGGATATTTGCCATAGCTATCGCATGGGCACCGTGCCATTCAATCGCAGACAGGCGACATGGCATCAATATATTTGGCCAAAGCCGCCAAACTAATCGCGTGCCCGCGCGATGAACCCAATTTATTGATGTTGTGAACAGACAGGGGAGATAAGCGCGTGGCTGTGCCGTCATACCGGCGTGAGGGGCCTGTCGTCAGTTCCGATACGTTCATGCGCCTTGCCGATTTCGTGCTGAAGCGTCCAGCCTCCGTCTTCCCTCAACCGGTGCTGGAACAGGCGCGTTACCTCCTGCTCGACACGCTTGGCATCGCCATTGCGGCCGGGCCGATGGAAGCAGGCCGGATAGCGCGCGATGCCGCGGTCCTGCTCTATGGCTCGAACGACCCGCAATACTCGGCCCGCATGCTGTTCGACGGACGCCGCGCCAGCATCGCCGGCGCCGCCTACGCCGTCGCCACGCAGACCGACAATCTCGACGGCCATGACGGCTACAGCCCGACCAAAGGCCATATTGGCGTCGCGGTCGTGCCGGCGCTTGCCGCGCTCGCCGAGGCGCGGCCCGACCTCACCGGACCGGAGGCACTGGCGTCCCTGGTGATCGGCTACGAAGTTGCCGGCCGGGCCGGCATCGCCTTGCATGCGACGGTGAGCGACTACCATACCTCGGGCGCGTGGAACGCCTTGGGCGTGGCGGCGATCGCGGCACGCCTGCGGCGGCTCGACGAAGCGCAATTGCGCGAGGCGCTCGGCATTGCTGAGTATCACGGCCCGCGCAGCCAGATGATGCGCGAGATCGCCACGCCGACGATGCTGCATGACGGCTCCGGCCCCGGCGCCCTCATCGGCCTTTCGGCGGCAGTGCTCGCCGAGCGCGGCTTCACAGGCGCGCCGGCGATCACCGTGGAGGCGCCGGAGGTCGCGGCGTACTGGCAGGATCTCGGCGTCTTCTGGCAATCATTGCACCAGTATGTGAAGCCATACCCGATCTGCCGCTGGGCGCATGCGGCGATCGATGCGGTGCGCAAGCTTTGCCTGGCGCACAACCTAGCCCCTTCCGACATCGCCCATGTCCAGGTCAACAGCTTCCACTACGCCGCGACGCTGTTCGACGGCATGCCGGATACGACCTCGAAGGCGCAATACAGCCTGCGCTTCGCCGTCGCCACCTTCATCATCCACCGACGCATCGGGCTCGAGCATATCTCCGGCGCCGGGCTGAAGGATGCCGCGGTCGCCGACATGCTGACCCACATCACGGTGACCGAAACCGAACGCCACAGCGCCCGCTTCCCGGCCGGCCGCTGGGCCGATGTCGTCATCAAGACGACCGACGGACGTGTGCTGGCATCGGGCGACGTGCATGCACGCGGCGGCCCGGAAGCGCCGATGAGCCTGGAGGACGTCGAGGCCAAGTACATGGAGTTCGCAGCGCCCGTGCTCGGAGCCGACCGCGCCGGGGCGATCCGTGACGCGGTCCTCTCGCTCGACGACCGCGACAGCCGCTTCTCCGACCTCTCGGCGCTGCTCTACGATCCTCCCAAGATTTCGAGCTGAGCGCGCAATGCCCCTCAGGCTCCTGAAATACGGTCTCAGCCGGGACTATCCGGTTAGCGGCGACATTCCCGCCACGCCCGAGCTGAAGCCGGCCTACGACGTCGTCATCATCGGCGGCGGCGGACATGGACTGTCCTGCGCGCATCACCTTGCCAAATATCACGGCATAAAGAGCGTCGCGGTGCTGGAGAAAGGCTACCTCGCCGGCGGCAATACAGCACGCAATACCACCACCATCCGCTCCAACTACATCACGCCCGAAGGCATCGCCTTCTACAAGGAGGGTGTGGAGCTGTTCGAGCGCCTGTCGCAGGAACTCGACTTCAACGTCATGTTCTCGCAGCGCGGCCAGCTGACGCTCGCGCATAGCGAGGCGACGATGCGCAGCTTCCACATGCGCGCCGAGATGGGCAAGCACATGGGCACGCGCACCGAGGTCGTCGACCAGAAGGGCGTCGAGGAGCTGTGCCCGCTTCTGAACATGGACTATGGCGGCCCGCTCGAAATCCTCGGCGGGCTCTGGCATGCCGATGGCGGAACGGCGCGCCACGATGCCGTCGCCTGGGGCTACGCCGC
>RXJA01000417.1 GCA_003963455.1 Hyphomicrobiales bacterium | reverse complement strand
GCCGTAGACCGACGAGGCGATGGCCAAAGTGGCGAAGATCGGCGGCACTTCCGCGATCGCCACCATGACGCCTGTGAACAGGCCGATGGCCGCGACCAGTATGGCGCCGCAGATCACGGCAAGCGTGAAATCGATGCCCCAGGTGGAGATCCAGATGCTGAAGGCGACGCCGACAACCATCACCGCCACCATGGTGAGGTCGATGCCGCGACCCACGACCACGAAGCCCATGCCGACGGCCAGCGTGCCGAGGATCGACACGTTCTTGAGGATGGCGATGATGTTGCCCTGGCTCAGAAAATTGTTGAGCGTCGCCGAGAAGACGACGAACAGCATGACCGAGATCGCAACGACGACGACTTCCTGGGACACCTTGAAGCCAAGGCGCCTGTCGTCCGATTTGCCCGAACCAGGCATTTTCTTCCTCCCAGGCAGCCTGTGATCGGCGCCTTCCTCAAGGCGACCAGCTGCTCCGGAATCCTCCCAAGGCACTGAGCCATTCGCCTGGTTCGGACAATTACGACTGGAGCGTCAGCGGACAATTTCGTTTTTCTGACACGCTGTGCAGTTTGCCTCCGGTGGCGCGGCACTCGCCCGCTGACGAACCATGGACTCACGCCATGGAGCCTTGCGGCTACACGGGTATTCCGTCGATCCAGGTCTCGGACAGTCGAAGCGCACCGGTTCCGGACGCTGGGCGCTCAAACACGGTGAAGTCGGCGGATCGCGCCACCGAGATCGAGCCCGCCACGTCCTCGAGGCCGAACCGATGGGCTGCCCCCTTTGTCACCGCGAAGAACTGTCGGGTCATTTCGGAAGTCGAGAGATCGGAACGTATCTCGGCTAAGGGAACTGCCTCTTGGCTCTCGATACAGAAATCGCGGCCCAGATCCTCGACGAGGTCAGCGACGGACGGATCGATGGGAAACCGGATTTCCAGGCGATGACGCCGATGAGGGAGATGAGAATTCAAGGCAGTACAGGTCTTCACGATCCTATCGAGTTCGCCGGGGTCGTCGGCAACCAGGGCAAGCCGCCAGCCCGCGCGGTCGAGCAGCTGGGCCTCGCGCGCGATTTCATCCTGCGTTTGGCTCCCGTCGATGAGGGCCGTGTCGACGCTCAACAGTTCGGCGCGGGTCTCGACCGGAAGACGGCCATCCCACTCTTCGCGCAGACGGCGATGCGCCACCGCGTTGATGCGAACCTGCCGCCTGCCGCCGAGAAGCAACGCCACGGCCTCGATTTCGGCACGCCCGGCCATGGCTCCCATGGCGCGGTCTATGACCGTGGTGAAACCGCGACTGCGTGCATTCGCGACGGTATCCCCCAGCATAAGCGTGAGCGATGACACCGTATGGTTGTTGCCCGCTGCGAAGGGCCGAAGCAGCTTAGCCAAGTCCATGTCGGACGAACCGCGATTGTTCGCATCGGCCTTTGCACCGACGAGAGCGAGCAGCGCTCGGTTGGCCGTGCCCCTTCGAGATCTGTCTGTCTCGATCGCGACCGGTCTCGGACCGTACAGATCCTCCAGCATCCGCGGAAGGTCGTGACCTCGAATCTGAGTGTTGTCGCCTTGGCGTAGCCTGACGAAGATTGGCTCGGAGAAAAGCGGTGGTGTGACCGTTCTGGCGAGATAGCCTTTAAGGTCGTCCCCGGACTCGGAGAGGTCGACATCCTGCCAGTCCAGCAACGCGAGCGGGTCCTTGGGAAGGCTGTCGAGAACCATACCCGGAATGACCGTCCTGCCGCCGAGGTCGATAACGCGGGTGCTCCTGGCCTTGCGCGCCATGGCCTCGTCGAGCGGGCCGGCAAACTGGACGAGGCCGTCACAGATGCTGAGCGCCTCGGCCTGAGGCCGCAGTTCGTCCATCGTCAGGATGGGGCCGCCGCGCAGGATGACGTCCGCCGGACCTTCCAGGCGCTGCGCGACGGTCTTTCCAGCCGCCCGGTAACTCAGGCGGCTGGTGGTTGCGGGATCGCAGAACAGGCACATCCGGGGACCGTAGCGTGTCGTGCCGAAGTCAGGAATGCCGTCTACTTGATCGCAACGACGTTGACCGGCGAGCCCGTCCCTTTGTGGACCTTCAGCGGAGCGGCGACGTAGAGGAAATCCCATTGGCCGTCAGCGTGGCAATCCTTCGCCAATGCCTCGAAGTTGCAGATCTCGTTGAAGGTAATGCCCAGATTGCGCATCAACGCACAGTGCAGCGTCACCTGCATGCCGGTTTCGGGATCGAAGTCCATTTCGTTGGAGATGGTGTCGGTGCACAGAGCCGGGATCTCCATCTTGTGGAACCAGTCCACGAGTTCCGGGCTGTAAATCATGCCCGGCTCGTTGAAGTCGGCATAGAATTTCTGCGGCCCCTGCGTGTGCAGCAACTGCAGGAAGCCGATGCGCATGCACAGGACGTCGTGCTTCTCAATCGTGACGCCCTGCTTCTTGGCCGCGCCGAGGATATCCTCGAGGCCAAGCGTGTCGCCCTTCTCCAGGGCGAACTTGCCCTTGTAGGCGGCCATGTCGAGAAGAACGCCGCGGCCGACGATGCCGCGTTCGGCGATCGGCTCGATCGAGGCCTTGTTCATGCCGCCGATGGTCTCGGACGCCGGATAGCCGTTCCAGATCTGGTCCTCGTACCAGACATGGCCGAGGGCGTCGTACTGGGTCGACCCCTGCAGGAACATGGTGATCTGGTCGTCGGCATATTGGGCGCCGCCGGGCAGCGGCTTCAGCCTGCCGCTGTCGTAGTCGCCACGGTCCTGCGTGTTGCTGCGCTTCGGCTGTGTGCGGCTGGGAAAGATCGGATCGCCGTTCGGGCTGGCGATCAGTTCACCGCAGGTGATGACCTTGCCCTGCTTGACCGCGCGCACGCCGCGCAGAACTTCGGCATTGGTCAGAAAGTTCAGGGCGCCGACCTGGTCGTTGGGGCCCCAGCGCCCCCAGTTCTTCGGCGAGCCGGCCAGGAGCTGGCTCATCCTCCGATCCTGGTCGCCTGTCATTCCGGCTTGTTTCGACATTGCTTTCTCCTCCTTCGCAAGATCTGAATTCCGGCGCCCGGCTATCCGGTGGACCGTTCCCTCAAGGCAAGCACCGCCGCCAGGACGACGAGGCCGAAAATGATGTCACGCGATGCCGACGGCAGCGTCGTTCCGGCAAGCAGGGTTTGCAGGGCCGTCAGCAACAGGACGCCGCCCAGCATTCCGACATAGTGGCCGCGTCCGCCGGTGATCAGGGTGCCCCCGATGATCACCACCGCGATCGAGGGCAGCAGATAGGTGTCGCCCATGCCGAGGCTGGCCTGTCCTCCGAACCCGGTCAGCAGGATGCCGACAAGCGCGGAGCAGACGCCGCTGAGAACATAGACGGCGATCGTTGTGGTCCGGACGTTCACGCCGGCGAGATAGGAAGCCCGCGGACTGTTGCCCAGCGCGTATACCCAGCGGCTGAACACCGTGCGGCCAAGCAGACCGATCGCCGCGAGCACGAATATCGCCACGAAGACGACGACGGGGGTTATGCCGAGCACCTTGCCGGTCATCAGCCAGCGCAAGCCGGGCGAGGTGAAGCCCGCGGGCGTGCCATCGCTGAACACGAGGGCCGCGCCCTGCAGGATGCCGTTCATGGCCAGTGTGACGACGATGGGCGGCAGGCCGAGGATGGCGACGCCGACGCCATTCAGTCCGCCGATCGCCGCGCCTATGACGAGCACCAGCGGGATCACCCACACCGAGGCCAGATTGGAGCCGTTGATGAGACCGGCGGCCAGGATGCCGCAAAACGCAATCGTCCAGGCGATTGAAAGGTCCAGCCCGCCCGAGAGGATGACCGTGCCCTGTCCCAGCGCCAGGATGGCCAGGAAAGAGCCCAGGACGATCAGGGAATCATAGTATTTCCAGGCGAAGATCGTGTCGCCGCCATAGACGACCTGCGTGGCGACCACCACGACCACGAAGGCGAGGTACGCCGGCAAGACGATACGCACGAGATCGGCGTGGCGCACCAGCCATGACACGTTCCAACCCTGGTCCGCGCTGCTCTGCCTGAGGGCCGCAGGTTCCTGCCCGGCGGCCGACGCCGAAAGACCGGCGCGGCGGGCCTTCAGCCGCAGGCCGACCGAGCTCAGATATTGGCGCAGCGGCGCGTCCGAGCCAAGTGCGCCCGCCATCGCGGCGACGATCAGGACGATGCCTTCTGCAACAGTGCTGTAATAGGCCGAGACGTCCAGCGAGAGCAGGATGTTGACCATGACCATCAGCGTGTAGGCGCCAAGGACGGAGCCGAGGGCACCGCCGCGGCCGCCCGCGAGCGATGTGCCTCCGAGCACCACAGCCGTGAAGGTCTGCAGCAGGATCGGGTCACCGACCAATGGATCTGCCGAGCCTGTCTGCGCGCTTATGAAGACACCCGCGGCGCCGTAAAAGAGCCCGCCCAGGGTAAAGGCCCAGAACCGGGTCCAGGGGACCGACAATCCCGCCGAGCGCGCGGCATCGGCATCGCTGCCCACGGCGTAGAGGGCGGTGCCGAACCGCAGGCCCTTGAGATAGAGCCACGCCAGGAGCGCCACGGCCACGACAAGGACGGAGGCCGGCAACACGTCCGTTATCGCGGAACCGGAGAAGAAGGCCGTGATCTCCGGCGCGACGGCTCCGCCGGGATCCGGCATGATCAGCAGCGTCACGCCGTGCACCAGGAACATGGTCGACAAGGTGACGACAATGGACTGGAGCCTGAAATAGGCGACGAAGAAGCCGTTGAAGGCGCCGACGAGCCCGCCGACCAGCAGACCGAGCAGCACCACGCCGACCTGCGCGGCGATCGTATCCTGCGGCAGCGAGGCAACGATCACATTGACCAGGGAAATGGTCGAGCCGGCGGAGAGGTCGAAGCCGCCCGAAAGCACGACTATCGTCTGGCCGACGGCGGCCAGCGCCAGCGGCGCCCCGCCATTGGCGAGGGAGTGGAAATCGAAGTAGCTCATGGGCGCCGGCGAGATCGCGTTCACGAGTCCCAGGGCCAGGATGAATATGAGGATGATGGCGGCAAGCCCGCGATTTTTGAGCGCCGCAGAGAACAAGCCATTGCCGGGTCGGGCGGAAGGTGCCTGCATCGACTGAGCCATGATCAGACGCTCGCTGCTTGTGTCCGGCGGGCGCCGCCGATGGCCGCCTCGATGACCGCGTCCTCGCTGAGGTCCGCGCCATCGATCTCCCGCGCGATCCGCCCGCCATACATGACGAGGACGCGGTCGCACAGATTGGTCAATTCCGGGATTTCTGTCGAGAACATGAGGACGGCGCCGCCGCCGTCCGCGAACTCGCGGATCATCGTATAGATCTCGTGCTTGGTGCCGACGTCGACGCCGCGTGTCGGATCATAGAGAAGCAGGATTCTGCTCCCGGTCAGCAGCCACTTCGCGATGGCTATCTTCTGCTGGTTTCCGCCGCTGAAGGTGCCGACCTTGCTGTGCAGCGCCCTCTGATCGACCTGGATGGCCTTCAGCGCGTCGGAGACGGCCTTCCGCTCTCTGGCGGCGTCGATCAATCCGAACCTCGTGAACTGGCTGAGGCTCGGCAGCGAGGCATTGCGCCGGCCGTCCAGCTTCAGGAACAATCCTTCCGTCTTGCGGTCCTCCGGAACCAGGCTGATACCAATATTGGCACGAATGGCATCGCGCGGCGACGTGAGCACGACAGGCTGGCCGCGAACCAGTATCTGTCCATCGCTGACGGGCACCGCGCCGAAGCAAGCGAGGAAAAGCTCGAGCTGGCCCATGCCCTGCAGCCCGGCGACACCCAGAACCTCACCCGGCGACAGCGAGAAGGATGCGCCCTTCAGCCGGTGGCCGACGGAGATGGAGCGTGCTTCAAGGGCGGGCGGCGAGACGGTCGGCCGCGCTTCGCCGCGCGGCGGGAATGTCGCGTCCAGCGAGCGGCCGACGATCATGCGCACGACCTCGTCATCCGAGAGCTCGCCCACTCTCGCGGTGCCGATGTCCTTGCCGTTCCGCAGGACCGTCAGGTATTCGCAGAAATCGTTCACCTCCGGCATGCGATGCGAGATGAAGATCGTCGATATGCCTTCCGTTTTCGCCTTGGCGATGATGTCTCCGAGCCAGGTGATGTCAGGCCCGGACAGCGTCGATGTCGGCTCGTCGAGGAGCAGGATTCGCGGGCGCCGGAAGATCGCCCTGGCGATCTCGAGCTTCTGGCGGATCGCCAGGCTGAGGTCGCGCAGGTCCGCGCGCGGGTCGACGAAGCTGAGACCTATATCGTCGAGATGGCGCGCGACGATCTGCTCGGTTTCGGCCTTTCTGATTTGCCCCAGCGCATTGGTCGGCTCGTAGAGCAGCAGCATGTTCTGGGTGACCGTCAGATCCGGAATCTGGGTCATCTCCTGGAAGGCCGTCTGGATCCCGAGCATATGCGCTTCGCGCGGCGAGCCGATCGTGACATCCTTGCCGCCGATGACCAGTCGCCCGCTGTCGGGCCGCACCAGCCCGCTCAGCACCTTGACCAGGGTCGACTTGCCGGCGCCGTTCTCGCCGAGAAGCGCATGCACCGTCCCGGCCTTGACCGAAAAGGACGCATCGTTGAGCGCAACGGTCGGCCCGTAGGCTTTGCGCACTTTTATTGCCGAGATGGCTGCAGGTGTTTCACTCACGGTATCACTCGCCAGGCAAACAGACAGGCCGGCATTTGGCGCGGACGCCAAATGCCGGTTCGTGCGCCGATTACTCTTCAGGCGTGCCGGTAAGCGCGGCGTTGAGACCGACCTGCGGCAGATCCGGCGAGAAGATCGAGGCGTACCAGCCGGGATTGGGAATGATCTCGGGCTGGAACGTGTTGCAGCCGGCCTTCATTTCCTCCCAGGAGCCAGTCTGGCACAGCTTGACCTTGTCGTTTGTGACCGCGCCGGGAGACAGCAGCGTGGTCTTCTCGACTTTCTTCTTCGCCAGGACCTCCATCGCGATCTTGAAGGCATAAGCGCCCGGATAGGCTTGCGAACTCGCCGAGATGCTGGGCGCGCCGAGCGGTCTGTAGGTGCCGTTCGAGCCGGCGGCCTGCGTGTCCTTGGGAAGCATTTGCACACGGTGGCCATTGGATCCCTCGCCCGCGCAAGGCAGAACCTTGTCGTCGGCGACACCGGCCTCGAGCTGCATCGAGTTGGCCGTGTAGCACCCGACCTGCATCCACAAGCCGTTCAGCGTATCCCAGCTATGAGTGGCCACGATCTTCGCCAACTCGGTGCGGGCGACCGCCTGGCTCCACATGCCATTCGCCTCGGCCACCACCTTGATGTCGGGATATTTCGCGAAAACCTCGCGAGCGGCCTTGTTGCGCAGCGTGTCGACGGAGGTTCCGGAGACACCGGTGATCATCACGATATTGCCCTTGCCGCCGAGCTTGTCGGCAAGCCACTGCGCCGTCACCCGGCCCCATTCCGCCTGATCGATATGGACGTTGTACGCGCACGGCTCCTCGATCACACCATCATAGGCGACGATGGTGACGCCCTTGGCGCAGGCATTCTTGACGGCTTCATTGAGGGCGGTGGGCGAAATCGGGTAGACGATGATCGCCTCAGCCCCGGCCTGCACCATGGCGTTTATCTGCTGGATCTGCTTCTGGGCGTTCGGGCCGGCCACCTGGACCTTCAGATCCACCTTGTCGGCATACTCTTTCGACGCCGCCATGGCCTTCAGCATATTGGCCGCCTCGGCCTGCCAGTCGTTGCCGATATAGCTCATGCTGAGATAGATCTTGTGCCTCTTCTCGGCCATCGCCTGTGACGTCACCGACAGGGCCGCAACCGCTGCGGTTGCCAGGCCCAAGGCGGCGGATTTCCAGAAATTCATGACTTTCCTCCCTTGAACGAACCCACAGCCAGACCAGGCCCGGCTGCCATTGGAAATTCGACTCTCTCTCCCCACTCAATCGAGGCGTACGACATGTTGTCGATTTAACCGACTGACTGATTGTCGGACATAACCATGTCTAACTATGTCCGTCAACGCCGTTGATGGTCGCCGCTTCATTTTGCTGAACACAAATCGCTACAAGGGCGTGTCGTCGCTGGGCCACCATTCGGAGGCAAGATCGTGGGCACTGATCGAGGCGTTGAAACCTGGCCGCCGTTTTTCCTTATACGAGGCCATGGCCTCGGCGACGTCCGGCAACGCAAGGGCAGCCACCAGCGCCCGCGACTCGTAACGATGCGCAACGATTGGATGGCTCGCGCCCAGCATGCGCCAGAGCAGACGCCGCGTCATCGCGACTGAAACGGGCGCCCCGTCGGCGGCGATCTCCTTCGCCTTCCGCAGCGCTCGCGCCATCAGCTCTTCCGGGCTGACGACTTCATGGACAAGCCCTTTGGCTAACGCTTCGTCGGCCCCGATCATCCTGCCGGTCATCATCCATTCGACGGCATTCGCGATACCGACGATGCGCGGCAGGAACCAGCTAGAGCAGGACTCCGCCACGATGGCGCGCCGGACAAAGACATAGCCGAAGCGGGCCTGGGTCGAGCAGATCCGCACATCCATCGGCAGCGTGACCGAGGCCCCAAACCCGACCGCCGGGCCGTTGATCGCGCCGATGACCGGCTTGTTCATCCGGAAAATACGCAGGACGACTTTTGCGCCGAGGTCGGCCGGCACGCCTTCGCCGGTCACCGGATCGCCACCGGTGGGCAGGGCGAAACCGTTGGTCAGGTCGGTCCCCGCGCAGAATGCCCGGCCTGCCCCCGTCACCACGACCGCCCTTACGGCATCGTTGCGGTCGACCTCGTCAAGAGCTTCGAGAAGATCGTCTATGCCATTCTGCGTTATGGCGTTTAGCTTCGCTGGTCCGTCCAACGTGATCGTCGCGACGTGTCCATCCACCTCGCATTTGATTTCAGTGTCCACCGGATTGCCCTTCCTTGCAGTTGACAAGTTTCGTATTCGCCATCAACGTCGGCTTGTCCGACAGTTAGACAAATTCAGCGGTAAAGGCCATGACTCGCAGGTTCGTTTCGCTGCAAAGAGCAGGAGGCATCGCGACGATCGCCTTCGACCGCAAGGAGGCTTTGAACGCGCTGACGCTGGACATGATCGAGGAGCTTGACGGGCTGCTGGCGCAGGTCGACGGCGCCACGGACATCCGCGCCGTGCTGCTGCGTGGCGAAGGCCGAGCTTTCCTGGCCGGCGGGGATCTGGATTATTTGCGCGTCGCCGAAGACGCGCCGGCTGCCGCCGGCGCTACGATCCATTGCCTGAACAGGACCATCCTACGGCTGACGCGCCTGTCCAAGCCGACGGTCGCCTGCGTCCATGGGGTGGTGGCGGGGGCCGGGCTCAGCATCCTGCTGGCTTGCGATGTGGCGGTGGCCGCGCGCGATTCCCGCTTCGTATATGCCTATGACGCCATCGCGGCGGTGCCGGACGGCGGCCTGTCGCACTTCCTGCCTCGGACGGTCGGCCTGGGCAGAGCCCTGAAGTTCGCGTTCCTGAAAGGAGAACTGACCGCCGACGAGGCCGAGAGCCTCGGACTTGTTGCAATGACGGTGCCGGCGCCGCAGCTGCTGCGGAGCGCTACCGCCATCGCGCAAAAGCTGTCGGGCGGCAACCGCGAGGCCCTGGTCCGCACCCGGCGCCTCTTCCGTGAAAATCTCGATAGGACGCTGGAGGACCAGCTGGAGCAGGAGCGGACCGCCTTCATGGCATGCGCCGGAACCGCCGCCTTCCAGGCCGCGATCGAGACGTTCTTTGCCGAACGCGTCGCGCGAAAGCTGAAATCAGCTGGTCAGTGACCTGTCGATCTGGTTGTCGAGCGGCAGTTTCGCCATCAGCCAGCCGCGCTTCAGGTCTTCAATGTGCTTGGCGGCCCAGAGTTCGGCGTGCTTGGGATCCCGACGCTCGAGCGCCTCCACAATCTCCGTATGCGCTTTTATGAGGCGGCCGGCAGCCTGGGGAAGCTGGGGCTGGATCTGCTCGAACGCGGGGTAGAGCAACCGGCCCACGGGCTCCCGGCACAAAAGCAGCGCATGATTGTGTGCGGCCTCCGACAGCAGCGTATGGAACTCGAGGTCGAGAATGCCCGGCGACTGCCCTCGCTCGACGGCCTGCTTCGTTGCCTCGAGATTCTGCTTGAGGGCGTCCAGTTCCGGCTCCGAGATGTTTTCGGCGGCGAGCCTGGCCGCGAGGGGCTCAAGCACCCGCGACACATCCCAAAGCTCTCCGAAGGTCACGGCGCGCATGACGAGTGCACGCGTCGTGCGCGGCGTCAGGTCCGCGTGATCCGGTATCGTCACGAGGAGCCGCTTGCGCCCCTCGCGCCTGACCAGGCCGTCGCTTTCGAGCTGGCGTATGCCTTCGCGCACGGTCGAGCGGTTGACGCCGAATCGGGCGGCGAGCTCGACTTCGCTGGGCAACGGATCGCCCGGCCGCAGCGAGCCGGCAAGAATGTGCCGCCTCAACTCGTTCGACACGACCTGATACGCGGGCGGGACGCTCAATTTCTCGATGTTCAGCATTCTTACGCCTTTGGTGGCCGCAGTATCTTGCTCAAATCGCGGGCGACACGTCTTTCGCGGAATTCGCCGCTGCCCCGCGCATTTTCGCGGCCTTCAGTTCGTCGCGAGCGATGCCGCGCAGATGAACTTCGTCAGGCCCGTCGATGTAGCGCAGTGCCCTGCCCCAAGTCCACAGAAATGCAAGCGGAGTATCCGAAGTCAATCCTTTTGCTCCAAAGACCTGCATAGCCCGGTCAGCAACCTTTGTCTGCAAACGAGCGGCAACGACTTTGATCGCCGATATTTCTCTTTTGGCGGCCTTGTTCCCGGCAACGTCCATAAGCCAGGCCGCTTTCAGGTTCAACAGCCGGGCCTGCTCGATCTCGATCCGGGATTCGGCGATCCAGTCCTGGATGTTGGCATTGTCCGCGAGGGATTTGCCGAAGGTGGATCGGCTGAGCGCGCGATCGCACATCAGTTCCAGGGCGAGTTCGCATTGGCCGATCGTGCGCATGCAATGATGGATCCGGCCCGGCCCCAGGCGGGCCTGCGCGATGGCGAACCCCGCCCCCTCCTCTCCGAGCAGATTCGTGACCGGCACGCGGACATTTTCGAAGCGCACCTCGCAATGCCCTTCGGGCGAGTGGTGGTGCATCAGGGTGACATCGCGCACGACGCTGAATCCGGGCGTGCCCACCGGCACGATCACGAAGGAATGCCTGCGATGCTTCGGTGCGTCCGGCGACCTGTCGGAAACGCCGAACACCAGGGTGAAGGCAAAGAGCGGATGCAGCGCGCCCGTCGTGAACCATTTGCTCCCGTTGATGACAAAATGGTCGCCGTCGCGATCGATCGTCGTGGCGAGGTTGGTCGGGTCCGACGATGCCACGTCCGGCTCGGTGATGGACACGCCCGACCTTATCTTGCCGTGCAGCAGCGGATTGAGCCATTTCTCCCGCTGGGCGGGCGTGGCGAACATGTGGAGAATTTCCATGTTGCCCGTGTCCGGAGCGTTGCAATTGAACACCTCGGAGGCCCAGGGCACGCGGCCCATGATCTCGGCGAGAGGCGCGTAGTCCACGTTGCTGAGCGCCGTCCCCGGTTCGTCCGGACGGAGCGCGGGAAGGAACAGGTTCCAGAGCCCAGCACTCCTGGCCTTGTCCTTGAGCGGCTCGACCACTTCGCTTGGATAGGCGCCCGAGTGGACGATTTCATGCCAGCGCCGGTCGTTGGGCAGGATGTGGTCTTCCATGAACCGGTTGAGTTCCGCCTTGAAAGACTGGACCTTTGGTGAATATTCGAAGTTCATTATCTTCCTTTCGTCATGACGTCCGATCGAGGATCTCTTCGGAACGCTTCGGCATATATCGCGGGCTCTGACTTCCATTCCGGCCTGAAACCCGCGACCCCAGCCGCCTATCCGGTGATCAGCGCGCGCAGTGAATTCTTCAGCACCTTGCCGTTGGCGTTGCGGGGCAATGGTTCCTTCAGGAAGGTCACGCCGTCCGGCACCTTGTAGTCGGACAGGCGCTCGGCACAGAAACTCTTGACGGCGGCCTCGTCGCTCAGCGAGCCGTCGCTGTAGATGAAGGCATGCACTCGTTCGCCCAGGATGGGATCCGGCTTCCCCACGACCGCACTTTCGACGAGGCCGGGAATATGCGCGAGCGTGCTTTCGACCTCGATGCAATAGACCTTGAAGCCGGCCCTGTTGATCATGTCCTTCTTGCGGTCGAAGACATAGACATAGCCCTGCTCATCCTTCGAACCGATATCGCCGGACACCCAATACCCCATGACGAAACCGGCCTTGTTGCCCGCGGGATTGTCCCAATACCCAGGAACGACGACGGCCCCTCCGATCAGGAGTTCGCCGCTCTGCCCGGGCGGAACTTCCCGCCCTTGATCGTCGACGATGATGATGTCGGCGCAGGGCAACACCTTGCCCACGGAACTGGGAGCCTTGGTGATGTCGCCGAGCGGCATCATCGTCACGGGCGAACTTGTTTCGGTCGAGCCGTAGACGTTGCACAAGGTGAGGTTGGGCAGCGCGGCCGCCAGGCGCTCGATCGTGGCCTCCGGCATTGCCGCTCCCCCGAACCCGGCGACTTTCCAATTGGAGAGATCGAACTGCATGAAATCGGGATCGAGCAGCAGCAGGTTGTAGATGGCGGGGACGACGACGGTGAAGTTGATCTTCTCGCGGGAGGCAAGTTCGAGGAACTGGCGCGCCTTGAACGCGCGCTGGATCACGGTGCAACCCGCGACGCGCATCGCGGTGAGGATGATGGCGACCAGCCCGGTCACATGCGATGCCGGCACCGCCAGCATCGCTATGTCGCCTTCGGCGATCGCGAAGCCGTGCTGGTAGTGCAGCAAAGTATGGATCGTGCTGACATGTGTGAGCATGGCCCCCTTCGGCTTGCCCGTGGTGCCGGATGTGTAGAGCAGGCAATAGGTGTCCTCCTCCGCCACATCGGGAAACGCCACCGCGGGGCATTCGCCAGACAGGTCGCCGAACGGCTCGCCGCGGCCGTCCCCCACGACGTAGGCATGGCGCAACGACGCAACCGCCTCGCCCGTCGGAACATTCGCCTCGTATTCCGCGTCATAGATGATTCCGGAAGCCGTGCATTGATTGAGGACAAATTCGACCTCCGGCAGCTTCTGACGGATATTCATCGGCACTGAGATCAGGCCGGCGCGCGCCGCCCCCAGGATCGAATAGACGAACTCAAGGCCGTTTCCGAGCAGCAGCGCCAGCCGATCGCCTTTCTTGAATCCCGCATGGATCAGGTTCCTTGCGACCAGCTCAGCCTTCGCATCCAGTTCGCGGTAGGTAACCCGCTCCTGCTCGAACACCAGGGCGACCCGGTCGGGAGCGCGCTGCACGGCGCTGCGGAACATCTCGTCCATGTTGCCCGGCCTGTCGACGAAACAGCGCACTATGCGCTCACCGTAGCGCACCTCATGGCGCATCGCTGGAACCGGCATTTTTTCCTCCCTTGGAAATATGCAGCCGACATGCTTCGGCCGCGTCATCTTATGGAACCGTGATGACCACCTTGCCCGTCACGGTTCTGGAGGCGAGCAGCTTCAAGGCCTCGGCAGTGTCCGCAAGGGGGAAAAGGCGATGGATCGATGGTTTGATCTTTCCGGCGGCGTAGAATGCGAGCAATTCGCTCACCGCCTCGACGTGGCGCGCCGCGTCGCGCTCGATCGCCGCGCCCCAGAACACGCCGCGAATGTCGCAACTCTTCAGCAGGGGCAGGTTGAGCGGGATGCTTGCGATGCCCGCCGGGAAACCGACGACAAGATAGCGCCCCTCCCACGCGATCGCGCGCAGCGCCGGCTCCGTATATTCGCCTCCGACAGGGTCGTAGATGACATCGGCGCCTTGTTCTCCGCACGCAGCCTTGAACTGGCCGGCAAGGCGCCTTTGCCCGTCTTTCCCCAGCGCTCCGGCTTCATAGAGAACCGTGCCGTCGGCACCGAGCGAGCGCGTCGCTGCGAGCTTGTCCTCACTCGACGCCGCCGCGATCACCCGGGCCCCCATCGCCTTGCCAAGCTCGATGGCCGCGAGGCCGACGCCACCAGCGGCCCCAAGCACGAGCAGCGTCTCTCCGGGCCTCAGCCCGGCTCGATCGTTCAACGCATGGTAGGAGGTGCCGTAGGTCATCAGGAAGGCCGCGCCGTCCTCGAACGGCATCGAATCGGGCATCAGGGAACAGCGCTGGGCCTCCGCGCACACATATTCGGCCATGCCACCCCAGCCGAGCATCGCCATGACGCGCTGACCCGGACGGAAATTGCCCGCACCCGTGCCGACGGCATCGACAATCCCGGAAACCTCGGCTCCGGGTGAGAAGGGGCGCGCCGGCTTGAACTGGTAGCGGTCCTCGATGATCAGCAGGTCCGGATAGTTCACGCCGATGGCATGGACGCGGATGCGGACCTGGCCCGGTCCCGGGGAAGGGACCGGCTGCTCCGACAAAACCAGGGATTCCGGCCCTCCCGGTTCAAGGCTGAGCACGGAAATCATCGAATCTGACATAGTTCGGGCTCCAGCTTTGTCCGACAAACCGATAATCCGGCTTCACAACGCATTCGTCAATGCCTTTGTTAAAGGTGGATTGTCGGATTGACGGTCTGTTGGCACTTATCTATTGTCCGACAATCGAACATTAGCGGCGGACTCGCTTGTGACCAATCCTACCAAACGGCTCGAACAATTCCTGAGATCGGAAATCCCGGGACTTTCGGGGGATCTTCGGCTGGAGCCTGTCGCTGGCGGACAATCGAATCCGACCTTCTTCGCAAATTTCGACAATCGCCGGCTCGTTGTAAGGAAGAAGCCAGACGGCCCGGTCCTGCCGTCCGCGCACGCCGTGGATCGGGAATTCAGGGTCCTGGAAGCGCTCGGAAAGGTCGGGATCGCGGTGCCGCCCGTCCTGCTTTACCACGAGGCGGGAGATGTATTCGGGACATCCTTCTATGTCATGGAGCGCGTCGACGGCCGCATCTTCCATGACAGCCAGCTCGCCGGGGCGCCCAAGTCCGAACGCTTCGAGATGTATCGCTCCGCGGCCCGCATGCTTGCCGCGATCCACAAGGTCGACTTCGAGCAGGCCGGACTGTCCACGTTCGGCAAGCATGGAAACTTTTTCTCGCGCCAGATCGCCCGCTGGACCCATCAGTGGCATCTGTCCAAATCGCACGACCTGCCGGAGATCGACCGGCTGGTCGAGTGGCTGCCCGCCAACCTGCCCGCGAACGACCAGACGACTGTCGTCCATGGCGATTTCCGTATCGGCAATCTCATGTTCCACCCGACGGAGCCGCGCATCGTGGCGGTGCTTGATTGGGAGCTTTCGACACTCGGCCATCCCATGGCGGACCTGGCGCATACCTGCATCTACAGCTGGTATGTCACGCCCGGAGAATATGGCGGTATTCTCGGCCTGGACTTTTCCGACAACGGACTGCCGACGCTTTCGGAATTCTCCCACGCCTATTACGAGGCCTCCAGCCAGTCGGACCGGCTGGAGGTTTTTCATATCGTTCTGGCCTTGTTTCGAAATGCCGTCATCTTTCAGGGCATCGCCTCGCGCGCCAAGGCCGGAAACGCTGCCGCGCAAAACGCCGCCGCCGTGGGCAGGCTGGCCCCTATCTTCGCCCGCCGGGCGGTCAACCTGATCGAATCCTCCGGACAGCTATAAGCCGGCCGGCCAACGCGCCGGTT
Organism: Hyphomicrobiales bacterium; assembly: GCA_003963455.1. Taxonomy (GTDB): domain Bacteria; phylum Pseudomonadota; class Alphaproteobacteria; order Rhizobiales; family Rhizobiaceae; genus Mesorhizobium. The sequence goes on along the minus strand of RXJA01000417.1, from coordinate 8,134 downwards.
CCGTCGCTGCCGGACGCATTCTATGCGCGATGAAGCCGACGGTCCCAGTATGGGTTCGCAGCCCGCCGGCGATTCTCAGACCAAGGTGGCCGCGCCATTGTCCACCACCACGCGTTCACCCACCTTTGCCCTGAAACTGACGACATGCCCGTCGCGCCAGAGCGAGATGGACAGGACGTCACCTGGAAACACAGGAGCGGTGAAGCGGCAGTCCATCGTCTTGATCGAGGTTGAAGTATCGCCGCTGAAGCCCCTCGATATCGCCCGTCCGATGTGGCCATAGGTGGCAAGGCCATGCAGGATGGGTCTGGGAAACCCGGCCGCGCGGGCGAATTCCGGGTCCACATGCAGCGGATTGTCGTCGCCGGAAAGGCGGTAGATCAGCGCCGATCGCGACGAAGTGGGCATGTCCACGGTCGTATCCGAACTCCGCTCGGGAACCTGGTGCGGTTTGGGCGGCGCAATCAGCGGCCCGCCCAGCCCGCCGTCGCCACGGCAGAATGCGGTCTGGGTCACCGTCGCAAGCGCCTCGCCCGTCGATCGGTCCGCGATCAGCCTTTCGCTGACGACCAGCGAACCCCGGCCGGCGCCCTTGTCGTATATCGCGACGATCCTTGGCCTTGCGACAAGCGTGGCGGCCACCGGCAACGGTCGATGGAGTTCGAAGCGCTCCGAAGCATGCACGATCAGCGTGTCGTCGAGACCGGGCGAGAGCGTCCGGTACCAGTTGCCCGGATAGGCAAGAACGACCGCCATGGTCGGCAGTGCGGTCAGGCCGTTCTCATAGACATGCCGCAGTTCCTCAGGATCGTCCGACGGATCGCCCGCTCCGACCCCCAGCGCGTAGAGGATGGTCTCGCGCGTGCCGTAGTCGTGCACGACCTCCGGAAACCGGAAAGCCATCAACTCGTCGTAACGGGACATCCTGGCCTTTCAGTTGCGCAAGGGTTTGCCGGTCTTGAGCATGTGCTCGATGCGCGCTGCTGTCGCCGGAAGCCTGGCCAGCCCGACACACGCCTCGCGCTCGAGTGCCATGATCTGCGCCTCGTCGAGATGCGCCGCTGCCGTGCCGCCGCCGGTGAGCGCGCCCGCCAGGGCCTCGGCTATGGCGACGTCGGCTTCGCTGATCTGGCCGAGATTGCGGGAGGCCCGGACGCCATTGATCAGCGACAGATAGCCCGAGCGCCCGGCGACCGCGATCGACGCGTGTTCCGGCACGACATAGTTCTGCGCGAGCTCCATCGCGAAGCTTCGGGCGGCGCGGAGAAGGTGGGCGCGGTTCATGACGATCCGATCGGTCGGCAAGAGCATGCCAAGCTCACGCGCGTCGAGCGCCGACGTCGAGACCGAAGCGCGCCAGATCACGTCGAAGACGGCCGAGGCATTCGCCGCCGGCCCGCGCGGAACGGACGGGTTCAGCGCCGCGCGCCTGAGCAATTGGGTGCCGCCGCCCCAGCCGGGGATGATGCCGACCTTGGTCTCGGGCAGCCCGGCGTTCAGCTCGGCATGGGCGACGATCGCGTCGCAATGGAGCATGAACTCGCAACCGCCGCCGAGCGCCAGGCCGTGCGCTGCGGCAACCACCGGAAACGGCGCGTATTTCATGCGCAGGAACAGATCCTGGCCCTCCTTGATGTAGGCATCGAGCGCCGCCCAGTCCTTCCGCTCGATCATGCCGAGAAAGGCCCGCAGATCGGCTCCGGCCGAGAAGGCACGCGGATCGTCGTTGCCGAGCACGAGACCCGAGAACGACGAGCGGACATGCTCCAGCGAGGCCTCCAGCACACTGAAGACAGCCGGCGCGAAACTGTTGAGTTTGGTGTGCAGTTGAAGGCACGCAATGCCTTCGCCCATGTCCCAGAGCGAGGCCGCCTCGTTCTCGACCAAAGCCTTGCCTTTCTCGCGGAGCGAGGCGATCGAGAGCCTCGCTGCGGCCGTCCCGCTCCCGGCGCGGATGGGCGCTACCTCGAGCAGGCGCGCCGGCAGCGCTCGACCTTCGGCGGCAAATCGGGCGGCAAGCCGGGCGCCGTCATAGCGCCGGGCCAGCGCCACCGGGCCCTGCGACCAGCCGTAACCGAGGATCATCGCGCGATCGATGTCATCACGGTCGAGGCTGATGTCGTAGGCTATCCTGGCGACGTAACCCACGAGGTTGGCGAAGACCGTCCAGGCATAGCGCCCAAGCCGGTCGTCGCTCTCCAAAAGGGCTGCGAGATCCTTTCCACCGCCCGGCAACTGCCCGAGGTCGAAAGGCCCCGCATCGCGATAGTCCTGCGTTTCAAGGTCCAGCGCTTGCTTGGTCTTTTGCGTCGTCAGCCTGTAGAATCCCTCGCCGCTCTTGCGGCCAAGGCGCCCCGCCGCCAGCAGGTCCTGAACCAGCTTCGTGCCTGGCAGGTCGAAATTCTGCAGCTCATCCGCATCGGGCAGCGCCGACATCAGGCTGCCCCAGACATGCGGGATGAGGTCCAGGCCGATCAGGTCGAGAACACCGAAGACCCCGGTGCGGGGCGCGCCCAAAGCCATCATGACCGCATCCGCCTCCTCGACGCTGACGCCTTGCCGAATGGCTTCTATGGCCGCGACCGCCAGCGCATAGCAGCCGATGCGGTTGGCGATGAATCCGGGCGTATCCCTGCAATCGACCGTCGTCTTGCCGAGGGCCGTTTCGCAATAGTCCCTGGCAGTGCCTATGAGAGCGGTCGGGTTTTCGTCGCCCGAAACGATTTCCACGAGTTGCATCACGCGCGGCGGATTGAAGAAATGCGTGATGACGAAATCGGCTGCGAATGCGCGCGGCATTCCCTCCAGAAGCGCCCGGCGCAGGATCGTCGAGGTGTTCGACGAGACCAGCGAGCCCTTCTTACGCACCGCGTCGATCTGGCGATACAGCGCGCGCTTGGCGCCGACCTCCTCGACGATGGCTTCGACGATCCAGTCCGCCTCCGCCAGACGCGCAATGTCGTCGGCGATATTGCCGGGCCGCACCAGCCCCGCCGCAGCGGGCGACATGAAGCCGCCGACCTCGAGCTGGCGCTCCACGCCCTTTTGCGCCGGATCGTTCCTGCGGGCTGGATCCGCCCCCGGAACGTCGAGCAGGTCGACCGCTATGCCGGCATTGGCGAGCTGCGCGGCGATGCCGCCGCCCATCGAGCCGGCCCCGATCACCGCGGCGCGGCGCAGGCCGATCCGGTCGACCCCCGCGGCGGCCGAAATTCTGGCCACGGCGTTCATGCGGCCTCCAGAACCATCGCGATGCCCATGCCGCCGCCGATGCACTGGGTGGCGAGCGCCCGCCTGCCCTTCTCGCGCCGCAGCAGCGATGCAGCCTTGCCGACGAGGCGGCCGCCGGTCGCGCCGAGCGGGTGGCCAAGCGCAATCGCGCCTCCGTCGATGTTGAGCTTCTCATGCGGAATGTCGAGCTGCCTGCGGCAGGCTTCCGCTTGGGCGGCGAAGGCCTCGTTCATCTCGACGATATCGATGTCCGCCATCGTCAGGCCGGCGCGGCTCATGGCTTTGCGCGAAGCCTCGACGGGTCCCATGCCCATGATGCCGGGCGCGCAGCCGGAAACGGCGAAGCTCTCCACGCGGGCTAGGAGGTCCAATCCGTGGCGGCTGGCGAATTCCTCGCCGCAGACCAGCAGCGCCGAGGCTCCGTCGGTCATCGGCGAGGAGGTGCCGGCCGTCACCGTCCCGCCCTTGAGGAATACGGTCTTCAGTTCGGCGAGCTTTTCGAGCGTCGTCTCGCGCACGCAGCCATCCTCGGCCACCGTCGTGTCACCGAGCGGATAGGGGGCGATCTCCTGCGCCAGCAGCCCCTTCTTCTGCGCCGCCCGCGCCTTGGCCTGGCTCGCGAGGGCAAAGCGGTCCTGGTCCTCGCGCGTGATCCCGAACTGTCTGGAGACGCGCTCCGCCGTCATGCCCACATTGACGAAGTCCTCGACCTGCTCGTCCGACCATGAAGGATGGGGGAGCACGTTGAAGCCCATCATCGGCACCTTCGACATGCTCTCCGTCCCGCCGGCTACGAAAGCATCGCCCGCGTTCATCAAGAGCATGCCCGCGGCGACCTGGACCGCCTGGATGGACGAGCCGCACCAGCGGTTGACCGTCATGCCGGCGGTGGCCTCGGGCAGGCCCGCCTGCAGGCCGACGACGCGGCCGATGTTGAGCCCCTGTTCGCCCTCGGGAAACGCGCATCCCCAGACGACGTCCTCTATCTCTTCCCCGGCAACGCCGGTCCGCTCGAGCAGCGCTCTCACCGCATGCGCACCAAGGTCGTCCGGTCGGACGCCCGCCAGGGCCCCCTTCCGCGCGAAGGTGAACGGCGTGCGGACGTAGCCCGCTATGAAAGCGTGTCTTGTCATGGATGCTCCTCTCCAACCTGCCGTCTTATTCAACGGCCGTGAAACTGGGGTTTTCTCTTCTCGAAGAATGCGTCGACCGCGCCGGAGAAGTCCTCTGTGAGAGCGCAGACCCCGAAGCTCTCGCCCTCCGCGTCGAGCTGGGCCTCGAATGGGCGATCCCATGCCGAGCGCAGCAGCGACTTGATACGGCCCATCGCAATCGGCGCTCCCTGCGCCAGGCGCCTCGCCAGCGCCTCGGTCTCGCTTGCAAGCTCGTCCGCAGGGACGACCCTGTTGACCAGGCCGAGACGCAATGCCTCGTCGGGCCGGATGGTCTCGCACAGAAGCGCTATCTCCATGGCTCTGCGCAGGCCTACCAGACGCGGCAACGCCCATGAGCCGCCGCAGTCCGGCGAAGCGCCGATGGCGGCATAGGCGAGATTGAAGCGGCAATTGTCGGCGGCAATGGCGAGGTCGAGGCTGAGCGCGATGCTCATGCCGCCCCCCGCGACCGCGCCCTTCAGGCTGGCAAGCGTGATCGCGGGCGACTGGGCCAGCCGCTTCAAGGCGGAATGGATCGGATCGATCAGGTCGAACGCGGCGGCGCGCCTGTCCGTCGAGCTGCGGAAATGCGCAAGGTCGCCGCCGGCGACGAATGCATTTCCTTCGGCGGCCACCACGATGACGCGCACCCCGGCTTCGTTCAAGGCCCTGTCCACCGCGTCGTGGAAGCCGCGCGCGCTCTCCACGTCGAGGACGTTCAGCCGCTCGGGACGGTTGAACCGGATCTCGGCGACACCGTCCTGGCTTCGGTAGAGAACAGCGGGTCCTTTCTCAGGCATGAGCGCTCCTGTCGGAAGAGTTGAGCGGCGCCAGGAACCGATCCGATCCCGCCGCCGCCATCGCGTCTCGGTATTCATCGGCGAGGCGGTCGCAGAGAGCGGCGGCAGGCGGGACGTCCGTCACCGCGCCGACCCCCTGCCCGGCCGACCAGATCGCCTTCCAGGCCCTAGCCTCATTGTTCAGATCAAGTTCCGCATGCGCCGGCAGGTGGTCCGGATCGAGACCGGCCGCCACGATGCTGGGACGCAGGAAATTGGCGTTCACCCCGGATATTGCGGGCGTATAGAGGATGTCCGACGACGACGACGCCACGATCATGTTCTTGTAGGCCGCGGGAGCCATCGACTCGCGCGTGGCGATGAAGCGGGTGCCCATATAGGCGAGGTCGGCGCCCATGACGCGGGCGGCCGCGACGTCGCGGCCCGTGGCGAGCGCCCCGGACAGCACCAGCGTGCCGCGGAAGAAGGAGCGGATTTCGGAGAGCAGCGCGAACGGGTTGGTCGCGCCGGCATGGCCGCCCGCGCCGGCCGAGACGGCGATGATGCCGTCCACGCCCGCCTGCGCCGCTTTTTCAGCATGGCGGATATTGATGACGTCATGGAAGACGAGCCCGCCATAGGCATGGACGGTGTCGACCACGTCCCGCACCGCGCCGAGCGAGGTTATGACCAGCGGCACCTTGTGCCTGGCGACGATCTCAAGGTCGGCGGCAAGGCGAGGATTGGATTTGTGGACGATCAGGTTCACCGCGAAGGGAGCGGCGGCGGCGCCGATATCGGCCAGCCTCCCGCCTATCTCCTCCAGCCAGGCGGCGAAGCCTTCGCTGCTGCGCTGGTTCAGCGCCGGGAACGACCCGATCATCCCTGAACGGCAGACCTCGACGACGAGGTCCGGCCCCGAAACCAGGAACATCGGCGCCGCTATGACCGGCAGCCGCAATCGTTTCATGAGCACTTCCGGAATCGGCATCCCTCAAGCTCCGGAGCGGGGCGTCAGACCCAGCAGAAGGGTAGCGACGCAACCGTCCGCGACCTCCTCCGCCGAGAGCGATCCTGCAGGGTCGAACCAGCGCGCGATCCAGTTCAGCGCGCCTGTCAGAGTGAACGTCACGATCTTGGGATCGCCCGCGGCAAGCGAGCCGTCACGCATACCGTCGGCGACGACGCGCCGCACCGTATGATCGATCTCGCGCTTGAGGGCCCGAAACTGCGCCTTGGCCGGCGGCGACAATTCGTGATCGGCGGTGCGCGTGACGCAAATGCCGAAATCCTGCGTCATGATGATCGCATAGCGGCGCATCAGCGCCTTCAGCCGGTCGAACCCGCTACCGCCATTGCGCTCGACCGTCTCGGCGGCCACGCGGATCCCGTCCAGGCCCAGCCGGACGCATTCGAACAGTATCTCATCCTTGTTCGCGAAATAGTGGTAGATCGTCGGCTTCGTCACATTCAGCGACGCCGCCACTTCGTCCAGCGACGTGGCGTGAAACCCCTTGCGGTTGAAGGCCTGCACCGCCGCGTGCAGCACGGCCTCGCGTTTCACCGCGCGGTCCCGCTTCCTCTCATGCTTGGCTGGCCAGGGCGATGCTGGCTCCGCGAGTGAAAGCGCGCTCATTCGTTTTCCAACCGGTAGACTAGTTACTCACGAGTAGTATTTTACTGACGAGTAACCTGTCAATGCCTCTATCGTCGGCTTGCGCCGCGTTCGCCCGGCGGCGCATCGGTTTGTCTGCTTCGGACTCTTGGCTTCGGTTTGCGGCGAAGGCGATCAAGCCTTCCTTCTGGTCACCGGGCGCAAACGGCGGTGGAACAGGCGGTGCAGGAACTCAGCAACCTTGGCCGCCGCCGCGCAGGGGACGTCGTTAAGGGATCCGGATTATCGGCTTGAACTCGCGAAAGGGAACGCGACCGGATCCCAGCGACGGGATTCCGCCAGCATCTGGCCATCCCGACGCGGAGCGCCCTGCGCGGCCTACACTTCGCCAAAAGCGCGACCGAGAGGCCGCGGCGTCAGGCGATCCTTTGCTCGAACTGTGCTATATCCGCGCTCTTGCGCAGGCCCGTCGCGACGACAGACACGCGGAACTTTCCAGCCAAAGCCTGATCGAAGATGGCGCCGACGATGATGTCGGCATCGGCGTCGACCTCCTCGCGTATCCGTGTCGCCGCTTCATCGACCTCAAACAGCGTCATGTCCATGCCGCCGCTGATCGAGACCAGCAGCCCCCTGGCGCCCGTCATGGATGCCTCGTCGAGGAGCGGATTGGCGATTGCCGCCTCGGCGGCCATCCGTGCGCGTCCCTCCCCGGAGGCCTCGCCGGTGCCCATCATCGCCGGACCCATGTCCCGCATGACCGACTTGACGTCGGCGAAATCGAGATTGATCAGCCCTTCCTTGACGATGAGGTCCGTGATGCAGCCGACACCGGCGTAGAGGACACGGTCGGCCATGGCGAAGGCGTCGGCGAACGTGGTCTTGGCATCGGCGACCCTGAAGAGGTTCTGGTTCGGGATGACGATCACGGTGTCGGCGCTTTCGCGAAGGCGTTCTATGCCTTCCTCGGCCGCCTGGGTCCTGCGCTTGCCTTCGAACGTGAAGGGCTTGGTGACGACGGCCACCGTCAAGATGCCGGCGTCGCGCGCGGCGCGCGCAATCACGGGCGCGGCGCCGGTCCCGGTGCCGCCTCCCATGCCGGCGGTGATGAAGCACATATGCGTTCCCGCCAGATGATCCATGATCTCGTCGATCGATTCCTCCGCGGCGGCGCTTCCAACGTGGGGCAGAGAGCCGGCGCCCAGGCCTTCGGTCACATGCGCGCCCAACTGGATCAGCCGCGACGACTTCGACATGGTGAGCGCCTGGGCGTCTGTGTTGGCGACGACGAACTCGACGCCCTGCAAGCCTTCGGCGATCATGTTGTTGACGGCGTTGCCGCCCGCGCCGCCGAC
>RXJA01000387.1 GCA_003963455.1 Hyphomicrobiales bacterium | reverse complement strand
CGGCTCATGGCGGACTGCATGCGGCATGTCTGTCTCCGGGCGCCCGACCCCAGCCTCTAGCCGTCCCATGCCGGCCCCATCGAGCCGTTTTACTATTTATTGAAGCCGTTAAGGCTAGGTTTAAGCCGATCCTCTCCCTTCGAAAGCCACGGCAATGGGCACAGCCGAGAACGGCGCCACCTGGAAGTCCGACCTTGCGCTGGCGCTGCTTGCCGCCCTGCTCGCGCTGGCGGTCGATGCGTGGACCGGTTTCGGCCCGCTGACCGATGCCGGCGGCGACAACGACAATCTGCTGCGCCTCGTCGAGGTCCGCGACCTGCTTGCCGGCCAGGGTTGGTTCGACCTGCACCAGTATCGCATGGGGCTGGAAGGCGGCTTCGTCATGCACTGGTCGAGGCTGGTCGACGCGCCGGTCGCCGCCATCATCCTTGCCGTTTCCGCGCTCACCGGCAGCAAGCCGCTCGCCGAGGACGTGGCGCAGGTGCTGTGGCCGGCGCTGCTGCTTTGGTCCACGCTGTTCTTCACCGCCCGCGCCGCGCGCGCCTTCGGCGGCGGCGGCGCGGTGCTGCCCGCCATCCTGATCGGCGGCGCCGGCTATTATTTCGTCGGCATCTACGAGCCCGGCGCGCTCGACCACCACAACGTCCAGCTGATGCTCACCATGGCGAGCCTCGCTTTGCTGCTCGAGGCGCCCGCCCGGCGCCGGGCCGCGCTGCTGTCCGGCCTCTGCGCCGCGCTGACGCTCGCCGTCGGCATGGAAACCGTGCCCTATGTCGCCGCCATCGGCGTTTGCGTGTCGCTGCTGTTCGTCGCCGATGCGGCCGGCGAGCGCGCGGTCGCCCGGGATTTCGGCCTCGGCTTTGCCGGCGTCTCGGCGCTTGTCTTCATTGCCACCATCCAGCCCTCCGCGTGGGGCGTGGCGCAGTGCGACGCCTTTTCGGTCACGCAGTTCGTCGTCGCGGCCATTGCCGGCGTCGGTTTGGCGGCAATCGCCTCCGTCGAGCCCGCCGCCGCCAGCTGGCGGCGCAGGCTGGCGTCGCTCGCCGCGCTGGGCGTCGTCCTTGGCGCGATCGTGGCGGTGCTGTTCCCGCAATGCCTCGCCGCGCCTTACGCCAACCTCGATCCGCGCCTCAAGGAACTGTGGCTCGACCATATCGACGAGGCCCAGTCGCTGTTCACGCTGCTTGTCAACGATCCGGCGCGCGTGGCGGCGCGTTACGCGACGCCGCTGGTCGCGATCGTCCTGATGGCGCTGCGCTTGCGCCGCGGCGGCTGGCGGCGGCAGGACAGCCTGGTCGCCGCGCTGCTCGCCGTCGCCTTCTTGGTCGGCGCCTGGCAGGTGCGCGGCACCACCTTCTCGATCGCCTTCGCTGTCATCCCGCTTTCGGCCTGGATCGCGAAGTGGCGGGCGCGGGCCGAAACCAGCTCTTCGCCCGGCGTGGCGCTGCGCCTTGCGGCCGTCTGGCTGGTCTCGATCAACCCGGTCTGGACCGGCGTCGCCGCCGCCGCCTCGGTGGCGTTCGAGAAAGGCAAGGCCGTCGCCGACGGCGACACGACGGACAAGACCTGCGAGAAGAAGGCCACCTTCTCGCCGCTTGGCGCCATGGCCGATACCACCGTGCTGACGATCTCCAATCTCGGATCGCCGGTCCTCGCTTACAGCGGCCACCGCGTTTTCGCCGGTCCCTATCACCGCAACGTCGCCGGCAACCTCCTGGCGCTGGACGCCTTTCTCGGCTCGGCCGACGACGCGCGGCGGATCGTCGAGGCGCATCATGTCGGCCTCGTCGCCGTCTGCTCCGGCAATGTCGAGAGCCGTACCCTGAGCCAGAAGGCGCCGCGGGGTTTCCTCGCCGGCCTGCTGCGCGGCAGCGTGCCGGACTGGCTCGAGCCGGTCGGGGAAAAGGGCCGCCCGATCGAACTCTATCGCGTCAGGCAAGCCGGCTAAAGCGAAGCGCGACGCGCGCGCGATCGCACAACCAGAAGCCAAGCCCCCGGAAAGAGTATTCGATCTTTCCATTAGAAATTACGCATAAACGAATATTTGGGAGCGTGCCGGCGTTCCTTATCCAAAGCTGAACCGCCGCTGGCGGTGCAGGCAATTTCCGGACGACGGAAAATCGATTTCGCGATACTTTTCCTAAACGCTTTGCTGCCAGTCTGGTCGCGAATACCGACATCAGAACAGAGGCATGATGCAAACGACGTTTGGCACCGGTCAGCCAGGCAGGGAAAACACGGATCTGGCTTTCACCGATTCGTTGACCGGGCTTGGCAACCATCGTCGCTTCTTCGACAAGGTCGATCGCCTGATCAGCGACCGCGCCGACGATCCCGCGCCCTTCACCGTCGGCATCCTCGACCTAGACGGCTTCAAGCCGATCAACGACCTGTTCGGCCACAAGGCCGGCGACGACATCCTGATCCAGGTGGCGATGCGCCTGCGCGCCTCGATGGACGGCTATTCCACCGTCTGCCGCATCGGCGCCGACGAGTTCGCCTATCTCTATCCCATGGTGTTCTCGGAGGAGCAGGCGGCCGAGAAGTCGCGCATGCTGATCGAGATATTGTCGGCGCCCTATGATGTCGGCGAGCGCACCGCCAGGCTTTCGGCCTCGGTCGGCTGCTCGCTCTTCTATTCAGGCGACGAGACCACCGAGATCCTCGTCAACAAGGCCGAGACCGCGCTCTATCATGCCAAGCGTTCGGGCCGCGGCCGCGTCGTCGTCTACAGCCGCGAGATGGAAGAGGCGGCCAAGCGCGTCACCCGCATCGAGCAGGCGCTGCGCCGCGCCGTCTCGGCCGGCGAGGTCGAGCCGCATTTCCAGCCCATCGTCGACCTCAGCAGCCGCCGCACCATCGGTTTCGAAACCCTGGCGCGCTGGACCGACCGCGACCTCGGCGTCGTGCCGCCATCCGTCTTCATCCCGATCGCCGAGGAGCGCGGCATCATCGGTCCGCTGTCGCAGCTGGTGCTGCGCAAGGCGACCGAGGCTGCGCGCAGCTGGCCGAAGGATTTGTTCCTGTCCTTCAACCTGTCGCCTTCGCAGCTCGTCGACCAGAACACCGGGCTGCACATATTGGCGATCCTCGAGCGCACCGGCTTCGATCCGCGCCGGCTGGAGATCGAGATCACCGAGACCGGCCTGATGAACGATCCGGCCTCGGCCGAGAAGATCGTCGAGGACCTGCGCCGCGTCGGCATCCGCGTCTCGCTCGACGATTTCGGCACCGGCCAGTCGTCGCTCGGACGCCTGCGCGAGTTCCATTTCGACAAGCTCAAGATCGACCGCGGCTTCGTCGCCTCCATCCTCGACGACCGGCCCTCGGAGCACATCATCCGCGCCATCCTCGCCATGTGCGAGGGGCTCGGCATGGATGTCGTGGCCGAGGGCATCGAGGACGAGGCACAGGCCGATCGCCTTGTCCAGTTCGGCTGCGCCGGCGGGCAGGGCTACCTGTTCGGCAAGCCGGCCGACGCCGACGCCACGCTCGGCTACCTGCGCGATTCCTATCGCGGCGCGTTGCACGCCAAGGCGATCTGACGGGGCTTTTCGACTGTTGGGAGGACCGGCGGCCGTCGCCTTGGCGAGGTGTCGATCATTTGTCTGACATTTAGCCGGAAATCCGACGTTTCTCCCTTGCTCCCGCGCTTTGTCTGGCTAGGATGCGCGCCGGCCAAAGGGAGAAGAAGATCATGATGCCATCGGCGCGGTTCGCCGACCTCGACGGCGCCTCGGTGCTGATCACCGGCGGCGGCTCCGGCATCGGCGCGGCGCTGACCGAAGGGTTCATGCGGCAGGGCGCGAAAGTCGCCTTTATCGACATCGCCGAGAAGCCAAGCACTGCGCTCGCCGACCGGCTGGAGAAGGAGCTCGGCCGCCGCCCGCTTTATCTCAAGGCCGACCTGCGCGACATCGCGGCGCTGCGCGCCGCCGCGGCCAAGGCGGCCGAAGCGCATGGCGATGTCACCGTGCTGGTCAACAATGCCGCGCTCGACGATCGTCACGCGGTGGAAGACGTCACCGTCGAGTTCTGGGACAATAACCTTGCCATCAATCTGCGGCCGCATTTCTTCACCGCGCAGGCCGTGGCGCCCGGCATGAAGCGCGCCGGCGGCGGCTCGATCATCAACTTCACCTCCACCT
>RXJA01000396.1 GCA_003963455.1 Hyphomicrobiales bacterium | reverse complement strand
ACTCGCCATCATCGCCGTCGCAAGGAAGATCCTGGTCGTCCTCAATGCTATCATGCGCGACAAAACTGCATTCGCGTGAACACAGTTGCCATGCCATTACCGTCGCTTCGCTCCTTGCTCCGCCATAGAATGACGACGCTGGGGCGGCTTCAACCAATCCCCCGGCGTTTGCGTTGATTTCACGGACATGAAGGGAAAATCCAAGACAAACGGCCATCTTTCACAACCCCTGTGCAGCGCCACTGGGTGACGGGCGACTGGCTGATCTCCCCACGAGGGGGGATCAGCATCGTGCGCCTTGCAAATCCCCGTCAAAATGCCATCTAAATCACCGGCATCCAGGAGAATCACGTGACGCAGCGAAGCGGCAGCGCCGACCTGCCGCTGCATGGCGGGCGGGTCCCGAAATGGCTGGGCGATCGCATGACGAAGCTCGGCGCGGTGCTGTGCGAGGCGATCATCCACCATTACGGCCGCGACGAGTTGTTGCGGCGGCTGGCGCATCCCTTCTGGTTCCAGTCCTTCGGCGCCGTGATGGGCATGGACTGGCATTCCTCCGGCATCACCACTTCCGTCATCGGCGCGCTGAAGCGCGGGTTGAACCCGATGTCCAACGAGCTCGGCATCCATGTCTGCGGCGGGCGCGGCGCGCATTCGCGCAAGACGCCGGGCGAACTGATGGCGATCGGCGAGCGCGTCGGCCTGGACGGCGAGGCTCTCGCCACCGCCAGCCGGCTGGTGGCCAAGGTGGACAGCGCCGCCGTGCAGGACGGCTACGACCTCTATCTGCACGGCTTCATCGTCGCCGATGACGGGCGCTGGGTGGTGGTGCAGCAGGGCATGAACGGCGACGCCCGCCAGGCGCGCCGCTACCACTGGCTGTCGGAAGGGCTGACGAGCTTCGTCGACCAGCCGCATGCCGCGATCGAGGGCGAGCGCCGGGGCGAGATCATCAACCTCACCGACCACCGCGCCGAGAAAGCGCGCGGCGGCCAGGTCGAGTTGCTCAAGACCATGAGCCCGGAAAAGATCCTGGCCGAGCTTGCCGTGCTGGAACCGCGACCGGAGCCGGAACCGGCCGCACAGCCGCTGTTGCCCAACCTCGTCATGCCCGCGCATCACGACGTGCGCGAGAGCGACATCGTCATGCGCCGCCTGCACGGCAACATCGCCTCGGCCATCGAAAGCGGCCCGAAGGATTTCCCCGAGCTGCTGCTGGTGCCGGGCGTCGGCCCGCGCACGGTGCGGGCGCTGGCCATGGTTTCCGAAGTGGTGCACGGCGCGCCCTACCGCTTCTCTGACCCGGCCCGCTTCTCGCTAGCCCATGGCGGCAAGGACCGCCACCCCTTCCCCGTGCCGCTCAAGGTCTATGACGAAACGATCAGCATGCTGAAATCGGCGGTGGGGAAGGCCAAGCTCGGACGCGGCGAGGAGTTGGAGGCGCTGCGAAGGCTGGACGGGGAGTCACGGCGGATGGAGAGGTATGTCACGGGGCCGAGCTTGAAGGAGATTGTTGCCGGCGAGATGGACCAGTCGCATTTGCTGGGCGGGCGGAGTGTGTTCGGGTGGGAGGGGAAGCCGGAGGGTGATGAGGTGGAACAGGCGAAACGGCTGAAGAAGGGCGGTTGAAGCTGCGCGCTTTCGGTTTCGGAGTGCCTTCAACATTCACTTCAGCGTCTCGTTGAGACCGACTTAGTGAACTGTTGCTGCTTCGTTACCGACGACAACACGCGCGATTCGTTGGATCGTGTCACTTGGGCCGCTTCGATATCGCGGGGCCGCGTCGAGGCGATTGTCCGCTTGTACACGTACTTTCTGGCTCACGGATGTTTCGGTTTCTAAGACCGCGATCACCGACAATGGCAGATGTCGTTCACTGTCCGCAATCACTCGCAAGAGCATTGCTTGCCACAGCTTCGCGTCATTGGTCGCAATGAACAAAGCAACAGGATCACGGTTGTTTGGATAGAAAACCATGTCTGGCGTTACATCTGCCAAATCGGCGGAAACCGGCTGACCCTCAACATAGCGGATATGGCGCTTGTCCATCTCGTCTCTGATTGCGGCCCTTACATCGTCCTCAAATGCATTCTTTACACGCTCAACCGTCAAAAGGATTAGATCGTTCAGACGAAGAAGGAGAGCTGAAAATTCCAGCACCGCCTTTGGTAGATCGGCTTCAGCCACGCCGTCTATGAATATCTCTCCCATTTCCTCATCGTAGGCCGCACCATACTGCTCCAAGATTTGCGATAGTGCCTCTCTGCGGCTGGCAGCATCCATCGTCGCGCCTTCAGCTTCGAGATAAGCAAGGGTAAGGGCGTTATCAACAAGACGATACACGCCAGCCTTAGGCCCAAGCGCGTATATGCCAATGGGGTCCCCGGAAATGAAGTTTTGATAAGGCGTGCCGATAGCGACACCGCCGCTAAAGGCAGTTACTTGGACGTTCTCGCAGAACGCCCTGCATATTTGCTCCTTCAAACCCATGGCATCGCGTCTATCACAAATATATCGGGTTGCAGGTCTATACCGACAAGGCTGCACGCAATCGCCGTGGCGACTGCATCACTCATAGCATGACCATCGTTAAGCATTTTCATGTGGCGATGGTAGGACCTCGCGTCTGGAATGCGCCTTGCTCCTGACGGCTTTACGATACCTACTGACAAGTTGTCGGTATCGCCGCAAACCGTATGGACATGCCAGCCGCCGTGGTAGGCGTGAAACTCCCACCTCGCCAGAATTCGGAAATCCCCGCCGACCTCCTCACCCAGCGTAGCGATAAACTCTGGAACAAGGGTGTGATACGCAACTAGCACCCTGTAATTACGTCCCTTGGCGATAAAGCTCATCACTTGCCATCGGTAGCGACGGGTAAGAGGATAGGCCTTCCCCCTCTTCTTACTGAGAGGAAAGTCCTTTGTTTTCAATTTGTCGTCGCTCCACGGAGGAAGCGAGACGTTTGTCTTGATTGACTTAATTACCGCTGTCACCCGCATGACTGTATTTTATGCGTATTCTCGGCACGTCACGCAATGGTGACTCTGTCGAATCCACCGTACTTCCTCGATCATACAAAATGGGACAAACGCCGCCCGGTCCCAAGAGTACTCACCCTACCTTCCGCCCCATCATCCCGTAATGCACCGCCAACAGATCCAGCCCGACCTTCAGCAGCTTGACCACCACATCCCTTCCCTCGCCGCTGCGTTCGGCGATGGCCTTCACCGACTGGCCCTCAAGGCATATCTTGCGTACCACTTCCGCCACCTCCCAGTGAGCGAGCGCGGCCGTAGCGTGGGCGTGGGCGCGGCCGGCTGAGAGGACGCGGTCGGGGACGCCGCCGCCCACGCGGCTGGCGTCGACACGCTCGCTCCAGGATTGCGGCTGCAGGCCGTGGCGGGCGGCGCTCTCGAAATCGTCGCGGAAGCGCTGGCCGGCCTCTCGCTGCTGGCGGGTCAGCGAGGTGATGCCCACCAGAGGATCGACATTGCGCAGGCGCACGATGCCGCCGGTGGAGGTGTAGCCGCCGTTCGACACCTCGTAGACCCGGCGCGCCTCGGCCGTGCCCTGGGTGAGGCGCTGGCGGCCGAAGGCGTCCTGCTTCAGCGCGAAGTCGTGGCCGACCTCGCGGCGGATGCGCACCTGCTCGGCCTCGCCCTTGGGGAGTTTCGGGGGTTGGGGTTTTTTGGCGGTTTTGCGGGGCATGGGTGGGTCCTTGTGGTGGTGGGGTGGGTGGCTAACGGGAAGGGCCGAGTTCCTTCGCGCCCCCCTCTGCCCTGCCGGGCATCTCCCCCACTTGGGGGGGAGATTGGCGGTTTCGGCGCCGGCTCTCCCTTTCAACGATGGTGATTGGCGAAAGCGGCGGCGACATCCGATCTCCCCCCTCGTGGGGGAGATGTCCGGTCCACCCTCCGCAGCTGCAGCGCAGCTGCTGCGGAGGACGGGCAGGACAGAGGGGGGCGCTGGCCCGCCTACATAGCGTTATTGTCGGCGGCGTTCTCCCTCTCCGTCGCGGCTACGCCGCGCCACCTCTCCTCCGCGTGGCGGGGGCGAGGAAATGGTGTCCGAACCGGATAGATAGGTAACAGAATGGACCGATTAGATGGGTGACAGTTTTCTCGCCAGCCGGGAGGACCGGCGATGGTTTG
>RXJA01000426.1 GCA_003963455.1 Hyphomicrobiales bacterium | reverse complement strand
AAGCGCCTCTGGCATGATTCGCATGAAAAAAGCGAATCAATTACCCGACTTAGAGGCGTCGATTCGACGCGCTGCGCATTTCCACTTCATTTCCAATGAGCGGTGTCCGGCCCTAAACGCGGCCAACCCTGCCCGATGAAACGCCGAACCCTTCGATCAGCGCTTCCGTTGCCTGCACATCGTTGAATTGCGCTTGAATCTCGACCAGATGCCGGAAGTTTTCGTCCGAGGGGTCTGCATCGAGCGCCGCCTGCGCCTGTTTCAGCTCTCTATGTAAGGTGCGGGCGCTGCGCTGCAAGTGCAGCGCCTGGTTGAAGGCGTCGCGGGCGTCGTCGAGCCCCGCCGTTTCGAGCGCCGGCCATTGCCGCGCGCGCTTGATCAGCGCCACCGCCCTCTCCCAGATACCGCCGCATCCGGCGCGCTCGATGGTGGCGATGACCGCGCCGCGTTCGTCGGCCGCGTCATGCGCCATCGCATCGAGGATGGCGGCATGGAGCTTCCGCAGATCCGAATTGGCAAGGTCGAGGAATTCGACATGCGCGAAATTCTCGTCGATCAGCGCCGGATGGTTGACCAGCGCCACGATGATCGTCGCCTCGCGCACCGACATGCCCTCGCCGCGCTTGACCAGCGCCGATTGGCCGAGGCTCTCGGTGATCGCGATGCGGCCGCTTGCGCCCTTGGCGAACTGTCCGCCGGGTGCCGGGGCCTTGCCCTGGCCGCGTTCGCCCGGCCGGCCACCCTCCTGACGGCCCTGCCGCGGGCCGCGCTGCGAACCGAAGAAGCTCTGTTCGCGCTCGCGCATCTCCTGCTGGTAATGATAGCGTGTGCTTTCGTCGCGGATGCGGCTGGTCAGCTCGCGCAGCGTCTTCCCGAGTTCCGCACGCCGCTCCGGCGTGTCGAATACGCCGCCCGCCGTCTCACGCATCCAGAGCAGATCGACCAGCGGCCGCGCGTCGGCAAGCACCGCGCGGATCGCGTCCGGCCCCTCAGCCTTGACCAGATCGTCCGGATCCTTGCCTTCCGGCAGCAGCGCGAATCGCGCCGAGCGCCCGGGCTGGACCGCCGGCAGCGCAAGGTCGGCGGCACGCCATGCCGCCTTCATCCCGGCCTTGTCGCCGTCGAAGCACAGCACCGGCTCCGGCGCCATGCGCCACAGAAGCTCGAGCTGGTTTTCGGTGAGCGCGGTGCCGAGCGGCGCCACGGCGTTCTCGAAACCGGCCTGCGCCAGCGCGATCACGTCCATATAGCCTTCGACCGCGATCACCGTGCCGCCCTTGGCGAGCGCCTTTCGGGCGCGCGCGAAATTGTAGAGCACATTGCCTTTGTGAAAGAGTTCGGTGTCGGGTGAATTCATGTATTTGGCTAAAGCATCGGGCGCCAGCGCCCGGCCGCCGAAAGCAATGATCTTGCCTCGTGAATCCGGTATCGGAAACATGATGCGGTCGCGGAACCAGTCATAGGAGACAGGGATGTCGTCGCCGTGCCGCACCAGGCCGCAGGCCTCGATATCGGCTTTCGGCACGCCCTTGGCGGCAAGATGTTCCTTGAGCGCATTGCGGCTGTCAGGCGCATAGCCCAGCCTGAACGACTGCTGTGTCGCCGAGGTCAGCCCGCGCTCCCTCAGATACGCGCGAGCCTTTGCGCCTTCCGGGCCTTGCAAGCGCTCCTGGAAGAAGGCGGTCGCCATCTCCATGACGTCGGTCAGGCTGGCGCGCTCCTTCTCGCGCCGTTCCTCACGTTCGTCGCGCACCGGCATCGGCACGCCGGCCATCTCCGCGATCTTCTCGACCGCCTCGGGGAAGCTCATGCCGTCGAGCTCGGTGAGGAACTTGAAGTGGTCGCCCGACACCGAGCAGCCGAAGCAGTGATAGCGGCCCTTCTTGTCCTCGCAGTGGAAGGATGGGCTTTTCTCGCCGTGGAACGGGCAACAGGCCCAATAGTCGCCGCGCGAGGCGTTGGTCTTCCTCCTGTCCCACGCGACGCGCTGGCCGATCACCGATGAAATCGGCACACGGTCGCGTATTTCGTCGAGGAAGGCGGGCGGAAAGCGCATCGGGAAACTCGTTTGCCCTCCATATATAATCACGCCGGCCCGGCACGGCGACTCTGTCGCGCCCATCGTACCCGCTTTTCACAGACGAAAAGAAGGCGGCCGGGCGGCCGCCTTCTTCGAGTTTCTGAATTCCCCCGGATTACTGCGCGGCGATCGCGCCGAAGATGATGCCGGAGAGGATGCCGACCAGCACATAGTCGTTGCCGACGCGGATCCATTCCTGGCCGGGGCCGGGACGGCGCAGGCCGTAGCGGTTCCAGTCGCGGACCGGCTGGTGGCGCTTCCAGTTGGAGTAACGCTGGCCGTTGCGCCAATGGCTGCGCTTGACCACCTTCTTCTTGACGATGACGCGCTTGTCGACATGCCGGCCGGGCTTCTGCCAGTCGACCTGCGTGTAGTTCGACTGCGGCGCGCTCGGCTGGGCAAGCGGCGCGGCCTGGCCCGAGAAGGCCGATGCGGCCAGCATCGAGGCGGTGACGGCGGAAAGTATGAGACGCTTCATGGTCGGTTCTCCTTGGTTGTCGATAGACAGAGCGATAACCGCCGGCGGATGAACCGAAACTGAACATGAAAATTACAATTCTGTAATGGTTTCCTATGCTTGCGCAGAATTCTTCAAGAAAACCCCAGATCGCGCCCGGCTATGCTTCCGGACGTCGGGGCATTGTGGAGCGAAGCGCCGCGAGGCACGCGCGACCAATGCCTCGTCTCTTCATTTCCGACATGGTCCGTCGAGCGGAGACGATCGCCGCCTCAGAAAAATCTATTATTCGGCTAATCTTATTTGGTGTATTTCCGGACCTTGAAATGGCTGAGATTCGTACCCCTCCGCGCACCGCAGGCGCCACTCATCGAGGACGGCCGTGAGCGGCTCCGTCGTCCTCCTGCACCTTGCCGGCGCGGTGGCGCTGATGCTGTTCGCCACCCGCATGGTGAAGACCGGCGTCGAGCGCGCCTATGGCGACGTGCTGCGCCACAAGCTGCGCGCCACCATGCGCAATCCGATCATGGCGGTGCTGACCGGCTGCGGGCTGGCGATCGCGTTGCAGAGCTCGACCGCGGTGACGCTGCTGGTCGGCTCCTTCGCCGGAGCCGGCATCGTTTCCGGCGCCGCCGGACAATTGGCGGTGCGCGGCGCCGAGATCGGTTCGGCGCTGGTGGTCAAGCTGCTCACCTTCGATCTCACGCTTTTGGTGCCGCTTTGCCTGATCGCCGGAACCGTCATGTTCATGGCCACCGAGCGGCGCGACTGGCGGCAGCTTGGCCGTATCCTGATCGGCGTCGGCCTGCTGATCCTGTCGCTGGAGATGATCGGGCAGGCGTCGGAGCCGCTGCGCAACAGCCCGTTGATGCCGCTGATCATCAATTATTTCTCGGGCGATTCCATCACGACCTATCTGATGGCCGCGCTGATCACCTGGCTGTTCCAATCCAGCATCGCCGCGGTCTTGCTGATGGCGACGCTGGCGGGGCGCGGACTGATCACACCGGAACTGGGCGTCGTGCTGGTTCTCGGCGTCAACCTCGGCTCGTCGCTCATCGCGCCGATGCTGACGCGGTCGGCTGCGCCCGAGGTGCGCATCGTGCCGATCGGCAACCTTTTGATGCGCGGCCTCGGCTCGCTGATCATGCTGGTCCTGATCATGACCTTCAGGCCGGATTTCGCCTTCCTCGGCAAGACGGCGCCCGATCAGATCGTCAACGCCCACATCCTGTTCAACGTGCTGATCCTGCTGGCCGGCCTGCCGCTGGCAGGCCTCGTCTACCGCGCTTCCGAAAAGATCGTGGCGCTGGGCAGCAAGCCTCAGCCGGCCGCCGCGCTCGAGGTCGTCGAGCTGTCGGCGCTGAACGAGAGCGCCCTCGATACGCCGAGCCAGGCGTTGGCCAACGCCACGCGCGAAGTGGTGCGGGTCTGCGAGATCGTCGAAATCATGCTGAAACGCATCATCGAGCTCTACGAGGACGCCGACCCCGCCAAGATCAAGGCGCTTGCCGCGCTCGACGACCGCGTCGACAGGAAGCACGCCGCGATCAAACTCTACCTCGCCAAGATCACCAGGAACCCGCTGACCGAGGACGAGGCGTTGCGGTGCCAGGAACTGATCGGCGCCTGCGTCAAGCTGGAGCAGGTCGGCGACATCATCGTGCGCAACATGCTGGTGCATGTCAGGAAGAAGCTGGAGCGCGGCCTGGAATTCACGCCCGAGGGCTGGCAGGAGCTTTGCGCCTTCCATGCCTCGGTGCTGGCCAATGCGCACCTTGCCTTCAACGTGCTGGTCTCGCGCGATCCGGAGACCGCTAGGCAGCTGGTGCTGGAGAAGGATCTGCTGCGCGAGCGCGAGAAGGAAACCAGCGCCAGCCATTTCCTGCGCCTGCGCGAAGGCACCGCCAAGAGCGTCGAGACGAGCTCGATCCACCTCGACACCATCCGCGACCTGAAGCAGATCAACTCGCTGCTTGCCTCGATCGCCTATCCGGTGCTCGAGGAGCGCGGCCTGCTGGGCGGGTCGCGGCTGAAGGCAAGCTGACGCCGCCTTACGTATAACTGAACAAAATCTTTGCTCATCCTCGCTTCCGTCGGCTAAGGATCGCCTTGGCACCAGTTGGGAGGACGATCGGTCGATGGACACGCATTCGCGCAGCTTCGCCAAGGCGCTTTCCTGGCGCGCCACCGGCACGATCGACACGATGATCATATCGCTGGTGGTCACCGGCAGCATCAAGCTCGCGGCCACCATCGGGCTCACCGAAGTCGTCACCAAGTCGCTTCTTTATTACCTGCACGAGCGGGCCTGGCTGAAAATCCCGTATGGGCGCAAGAAAGTCGCCTGATGCATGTCGCGCAAAGTGCCTAGCGCTCTTGCGAACACGACAGGCACGAACATCAAGACCTGAAGCGCGTCGCGCTTTGGGGCCGCGGCTCAAGAAAAGCTAAAGCGCCATCGACAATTTCTGCATTGCCGGCTCCGCCCAAGCGTGGTTTGAGGCATGCATCCCTCGCATTTGTTTTGAATCATGCTGCCGCTGATTGCCCTTTTCCTTGCCGCTTTTGCCTTTGGCACCACCGAATTCGTCATCGCCGGCGTGCTGCCCGAGGTGGCGCGGGGCCTCGGCGTTTCGGTGCCGACCGCCGGCTATCTGGTCTCCGGCTATGCCTGCGGCATTGCCGTCGGCGGCCCGCTTCTGGCGCTCGCCACCAGCAAGATTTCGCGCAAGACGCTGCTGATCGGGCTGACGATCGCCTTCACCCTTGGGCAGGTGGCCTGCGCGCTGGCGCCCGACTTCACCTCGATGCTTCTGCTGCGCATCGCGACCGCGGTGGCGCATGGCTGCTATTTTGGCGTCGCCATGGTGGTTGCGGTCAGCCTGGTGCGCGAGGACCAGCGCGGCAGGGCTGTGGCGGTCATTCTCTCGGGGCTGACGGTTTCCAATGTCATCGGCGTACCGGCGGGCACGGCGATCGGCAGCCTGTGGGGCTGGCGCGCGACCTTCTGGGTGATGGGCACGCTGGGCATCATCGCGATCGTCGCCATGCTGGCGCTGCTGCCGCGAACGGCGGGCGCCGCCAACCGGCCAGCCGGGCTGGCGCGCGAAGTTCGTGTGCTCGGCCGCCAGCAGGTCTGGACCTCGCTGATCCTGATGCTGATGCTGATGATCGGCCAATTTGCGCTGTTCACCTACATCACGCCGATGCTGCTCGAAGTCACCGGCCTCGACGAGAGCCTGATCCCCTGGGTGCTTTTGCTCAACGGCGTCGGCGCCACGATCGGCGTCCTGGTCGGCGGCAAGCTCGCCGACTGGAAGCTGATGCCGTCGCTCATCGTCATGCTCGCCCTGCAGGCGGTGGCGCTTGGCGTCATCCATCTTGTCAGCCCCTACCCGATGCCGATGATCGTCGCCATCGTCATCTGGGGCGGTCTCAACTTCGCCATCGGCGCGCCGATCCAGACGCGCATCCTGGCCTGGACGGCCGATGCCTCCAACCTCGCTTCCGCGCTGATCCCGTCCGGCTTCAATGTCGGTATCGCGCTCGCCGCCTCGCTGGGCGCGGCGATGCTCAATGCCGGCTATGGTTATCGCAGCCTGCCGCTGGCCGGCGCCCTGGCCATGCTGGTGGCGGTGGTGGTGGCTGTCGCCTCGCAAGCCTGGGAATGGCGCAGCCGCGCGACGCCGCCGCTGCCGGCGGCGGCGGAATAACGGGCTTAGGCCATACTGTCGTTTCGTTGTCTCAGACCTGCGGTCGCGACGGGCCTGGCACTCCCGACAGGATGGAGGCCAGGCTTTCAAGACCTTCCTTCAACCGTTCGCGATTGGGCGTGGCGCCCAGCGCCAGGCGGAAACCGTTGGGAAACTCCCGCCCGACGGCGAACTCTTCCGCGGGGCTGATGGCGAGCCCTCGGCGGCGGGCGATATCGGCGAGTTCGGTGGAGCGCAATTGGCTCTGCAGTGGATACCACAGATGCAGGCTGGACTCCGATGCCACAAAACCTTCGGGCAGGATGTCGCGGGCGATCTCCTGCCTGGCCTGCGCTTCCGCGCGCACGGCGTTGGTGATCTCCACGGCAAGGCCGCTTCGCAGCCACTCGCAGGCGAGGCCCGTCATTAGCGGCGGCGCCATCAGTGTCGTGCCGCGTATCGCCGCCGCGATCCGCTCCACGGCTTGCGGATCAGGCGCCACCAGGAAGGCCGTGCGCAGGAAAGGCGAGATGCATTTCGCCAATGTCGCGACATGGAAGGTCCGCCCCGGCGCGAGGGCCAGAAAGGCCGACGGCGGGGTGGTGAGCAACCGGCTGTAGGGATCGTCCTCGACGATGATCAGCTCAAGCTTGTCGGCTATGCGGGCGAGTTCGCGCCGCCTGCCTTCGGACATGACCAGCGCAGTCGGATTTTGAAGCGTCGGATTGAGGTAGAGAACGCGGGCGCCAAGCCGTCGCGCCGCTTGCTCGAGATCATCCGGCCGCATGCCATCGTCGTCATTTCCGACGGCGGCGAGTTTGCGTCGCGTGGCCTCGGCCAGAGCGATCAGCCCGGGATAGGTCAGCGCATCGACAAGGATCGTATCACCCTCACGGGTCTGCGACAGGACGACGGCCGTGAGCAGCGCTTGCGCGCCTGAGCCGACAACGACCCTGTCAACGGGCAGCCTGTCTCCTGCTGCGGCGAGCCATGAGGAGCCTATGGCGCGCTCCACAGGTGAGCCCGGACCGGGATGGTAGGAAAGCAGCGCTTCCGCGCTGGAGCGCTTGAGCAACCCTTCGACGCCCGTCCGGATCAAGGCCGGCAGGTTGACGCCGGCGGGTGCCGGCGGAATGTTCATGCTGAGATCGAGGACGGGCTCTTCCGGCTCGCCGCGCGTGACGAAGGTGCCCCGGCCCGCCGTCGCGTCGATGAGGTTCCTGCGCCTGGCTTCGGAAAATGCTCGCGTGACGGTCGTGAGATCGACCCCCAGTAGCCGGGCGAGTTCCCGCTGCGGCGGCAACCGGTCGCCAGGCTGCAATCGGCCGCTCGAGCGGGCATCCGCCAGGGCGTCGGCGATCTTCAGATAGACCGGTCGCGGCCCCGTCTCCAAAACCGGAACCCAGCCGATGTCGTCTTCGCCGTTCACAGATCGCCAATCCATACATTTTGTCGCATTGTATGCATACAAGTATGATATATGTATGCATCCGAGACCTCAAGGCCGGCCTGGGCCCCGCATTAGGTCCATTGGAGCGATGATCATGGAAGACCTTGCGCATTATCCACATCTGGTACCCTGGCAAGTGGGGATCCGGGGCCGCTGTCCCCGTTGCGGCGAGGGTCACCTGTTCGAGGGGTTTTTGAAACTGGCTCCGAAATGCGATGTCTGCGGGCTCGACTATTCCTTCGCCGATCCCGCGGACGGCCCGGCCTTCTTCGTCATCTGCTTTGCCTGTGTGCCTTCGGTGCTGTTCGCCGTCTGGGCGCAGGTGACCTTCGAGCCCTCCATGTGGTTCCACGCCTTCGTTTCGATCCCGATCGTTCTCGCGACCTGCATCCCGCCGCTCAGGCCGCTAAAAGGCTGGCTTGTGGCAAGCCAGTTCTACCACAAGGCCGAAGAAGGACGGCTGGCCAGGCCTGGCGAGTAGTCGCTGGCTCGGTTTCGATCATGGTTCGTCTCGAGGTCTGTGGAGATTCGGGTCAAGGTCGAGACCGGCAGGGGTAACCGCCAAACGGATCACCCTCAAGTCGCCTGAAAGCGGATTTCGCCCTTGTTAAGGAAACAGGCCTTGTCGAACAGCGACAGGTCGAGCGGGTTCGGCAGCCGGATATCGCCGATATCCGGGAACGGTTTCCCGGAGGCAACATAGGACCTGTCGACCTGCGAGATGAAGACCAGCACCAGTCCCCGTTCCCTGGCGAACGACCTCAAGGCGCGGATTTGAACCATGAGCTCGGGATTCTCCCGCTTCTGGTCGAGCAGTTGCAGATAGTCGATCACCGCCAGCGTGCCGCGCGGCGCCGATCGCAACGCCTCGATGATGTAGCCGGCGCTGATGGCGTCGGAATTGTCGAACTGGAACAGCTGGTCGAAATCGGCGGGATCGGTTCCAATGTCACGGAACCGGTCCAGGATGTCGGCATGCGCATATTCCAGGGTGAAGAACACGGCGCGATTGCCTTGCTTCATGGCCGCCACGGCGAGTTCGAGGCTCATCAGAGTCTTGCCATGGCCCGGTCGCGCCGCCACGAGGACCATGTCGCCGGGCATCAGCCGCGCCGACAGTCTGCCGGCGGGCTCTGCCTCGGCGGCCTTGGTCGCAAGAAGGCTCCAGCTACCAAAACCTTCTTCACGGGCAACGCGGTCAAGAGCTGTGTGGAGTGGAACATTTTCCCGGCGCGACAGGAGCCGCGCCTGGCGCTTCAGATGATAGACGGGTGCGGAAAGCCGCATCGAAAAACCTCCTGCAGCGAGCAGTCTCGACAACCCCTCCTTATGCCTGGCGCTCGAACAGTTGGTCGGGTGATGGATTGCCCTGCATGAACGATGCTTCCCGATGGAGGGAGGAGGCGTGGGCGCGCCGGAATCAGATCATAGCTCAATCGAAGCGGGCCGAAAATCCGATCCACGGAAGGCGTCGCTAAACTAGAAGTGTTTCGCCGATGGATGCGAGACCTTCTATGATCGGCGCTGGTGATTCACAGGTGCGGACAACGCTTCGAGGAGTAAACCGGTGCGGTTGAGATCTGTTCCGCTGGGCGCGGCCATCTTCTGTCTGGTCGCGATTCTGGCCGCCATGACGGTATCTGTCAGCTCATATGCGGCGTTGCGGCCGTCAAGCGTGCCCGACTGGCTGCAGCGCCATGTCGGCGATGGCGAGGGCCAGATCTCGCAGGTCGTGCTGGAGCGGGCGCGCGCGCTCTACCAGACGAAGGTCACCGACGGTTCGGTCAGCAACCCCTGCTATTTCGCCATGGATGCCACCCGTCCCGGCGACCTCGGCAACAGCGTGCTTGGCCAGCGATATTACGTCATCTGCGAAGCCAAGCAGTTCTTCCGCGCGTTCTCCGCGGGCCATGGTGGCGGCCGCAACCTGAAAGGCGTCGCCGATTTCTCCAACGGCAGGCGCTGTGCGAAGAATTTCGGCAACGCCATGGACTCCGAGCTGACGGCCGGCGGCGCCTATATGACCGCCGAAACCAAGACGTCCTTCAAGGGCTACTACCGTGTCGGCGCGCAGAACGCGGTGTTCATGCGCAGCTTCATCCAGTTCGACGGCGAAGGCGAAGCGGCGAACGCCAGGCAGCGCGTGATCGGCGGCCATCCGGCTGCCTTGCTCAGGGGCATGTGCATGCGCAAGGACCCGAGCAGCTCATACGCCGATCATGACGGCCTCGTACCGTTCGGCAAGCTAGTGAACTATGCCGGCGGCCGCAGCAATGGCTGTACCAGCTGGTCGCCTGCCGATGCCGAACAGATCATCCCCATCGCGAAGAACAACCCGACGACGCTCTATATCTATCCGGAATCGCGCGACATCGCCGCTGTCGCCCGGGCAAAGGCCGCTGGCCAATCGCTGCAGGGCGCGGGCCTCTATTGGAACGCCTCTTGCCTGAGCGAGATCGGCACCCCCAAATTCTGGCCCAGGAAGACGCTGGAGCCGATCATCGCGCAGTACAAGACGGACCATCCGGCGCCGCCGCCCCAGCCGTTGCCGATGTGCAAGGATTAGCGACGCCGCACCTTATTGCAGCAGCGCCTTGATGATGGCGCTCGCCTTGGCGAAGTCCATCTGGCCGGCATATTTCTGCTTCAGCGCGCCGATCACCTTGCCCATGTCCTTCTGGCTGGCGGCGCCCGTCGCCGCGATTGCCTCGCGCGCCGCGGCCGTGATCGCCGCGTCGTCGAGCTGCGTCGGCAGGAATTCGCGGATGATCTCCATTTCGCCGCGTTCCTGCGCCGCCAGTTCCGGCCGCTTGCCGTCTTCGAAGGCCTTGGCCGATTCCTCGCGCTGCTTCACCATCTTGGCGAGGATTTGAAGTATCTCCTCCTCGCTTGCCGGCGGCTTGCCGGCGCCGCGATTGGCGATGTCGCGATCGTGGATGGCGGCCTGGATCAACCGCAGCGTCGGCAGGCGGTGCTTGTCCTGCGCCTTCATCGCGCTCTTCATGGATTCGGCGATTTTCTCGCGCATCGTGCTTCTCCTTCGAATGCGGCGGACAATAGCTTCGCCGGCCGCGTGACGCAAATCCAGGCAAGTCGCTGATTTTGCTGGACGAAAGCAAATCAGCAATGGTCCGAGGCGACCGCATTGACCGCTCCCGCGCCTTCCCCTATGTACTCGGTCCTGCATAAGACAATGAAACGACGCGTGGGAGCTGTAATATCCAGCTCGCGCGCCTTGCCGCGCAAACGGTCCTGCCAACCGCTTTGACGCGACAGACAGGAGTGCCGCCATGGCCACGACAACCGCCCCCTGGGCCACCGAAAAGCCGACCGCCCTTCTGGTCCTCGCCGACGGCACGGTGATCGAAGGCCGCGGTCTTGGCGCAACGGGATCGGCCGTTGCCGAAGTGTGCTTCAACACGGCGCTGACCGGGTACGAGGAGATCCTCACCGATCCGTCCTATGCCGGCCAGATCGTCACCTTCACCTTCCCGCATATCGGCAATGTCGGCACCAATGACGAGGACATAGAGGACTTGCATCCGGCCGCCCGCGCGGGCGCCGTCGGCGCGATCTTCAAGGCCAATGTCACCGATCCCTCGAACTATCGCGCCGCCGGCCATCTCGACCAGTGGCTGAAGCGGCGCGGTATCGTCGCGCTTTGCGGCATCGACACCCGCGCGCTGACCGTGCTGATCCGCGAGAAGGGCATGCCCAACGCCGTCATCGCGCATGCGCCCGACGGCGTCTTCGACATCGAGGACCTGAAGCGGCGGGCCGCGGCCTGGTCGGGCCTGATCGGCCTCGATCTCGCCAAGGAAGTCACGTCGGGCCAGTCCTCGGTCTGGCGCGAGACGCCCTGGGTCTGGAACGAGGGCTATGGAGAGCAGGACGCGCCGTCGATGCATGTCGTGGCCATCGACTATGGCGTCAAGCGCAATATTCTGCGCCTGCTGGCGGGCCTGGGCGCCAAGGTCACCGTCGTCCCGGCCAAAACGGGTGCTGAGGAAATCCTCGCCATGCAGCCGGACGGCATCTTCCTGTCGAACGGCCCCGGCGATCCGGAAGCGACCGGCGAGTATGCCGTGCCGGTGATCCAGAACCTTTTGAAGACCGACATCCCGGTGTTCGGCATCTGCCTCGGCCATCAGATGTTGGCGCTGGCGCTTGGCGGCAGGACCGAGAAGATGCACCAGGGCCACCATGGCGCCAACCATCCGGTCAAGGACCACACCACCGGCAAGGTCGAGATCGTCTCGATGAACCACGGTTTCGCCGTCGACGCGGACTCGCTGCCAGAAGGCGTCGAGGAAACCCATGTCTCGCTCTTCGACGGCTCGAATTGCGGCATTGCGCTCACCGGCCGGCCTGTGTTCTCGGTCCAGCATCATCCCGAGGCCTCGCCCGGCCCTCAGGATTCGCACTACCTCTTCCGCCGCTTCGTCAATCTGATCCGCGAACGGCGCGGCGAGGAAGCTCTGGCCGAAAGGGCCTAGCTCAACGTCGCCTAGACGGTATCAGTGACCGGCTCCTGTGTGCGCATGCGCTCGACTTCCTTCGGCGCTGGCCTGGCCACTTTCGTCACGAAGACGATGACCGCAAGCGTCAGGAAAATCGCGCCAAGCACATAGGGCGCGCCGCCGAACACGACCGGCGCGGTCGGGCTCGTGAACCAGGAGAAGATCGCCGTGTAGAGCAGCGGCGTGATGATCGAGGTGATCGAGAAGATCGAGGTCATCGCGCCCTGCAATTCGCCCTGCGCCGAGGGTGGTACCTTGGCGGCGGCGAGGCTTCTGAGCGGCGGATCGGCCAGCGCTTCCAGGCAGCCTGCCACGATCACCGCATAGATCATCCAGCCTTGCGTCGAAAACGCGTAGCCGAAAGCGCTGAGCGCGGTGAAGGTCAGGCCGATCGCCGCCGTCCTCCACTCGCCGAGCCTGGGAATGATGCGCGGCAGCACCGTCGCCATGACGATCGCGCCGCACAGGCCGAAGGCGCCGAGCGAGAAGCCGATCTGCTGCTGGTTCCAGCCATAGCGGTAGTTGGAGACGAACGCCCAGACCGCCGGATACATCATGTGGCCGAGCGTCATCAGGAAGAACACCAGCCCGATCCAGCCGATGCCCGGATAATTGCGCATCTGCATCAGCGTGCCGACCGGATTGGCGCGCTTCCAATCGAAGGGCCGGCGGTGCTTTTCGTCCAGCGTCTCCGGCAGCAGGAACATCGCGATCAGGAAATTCACGAAGGCGAGCGCAGCGGCGAAATAGAATGGCACGCGCGGCCCGAACGTACCGAGCAGCCCGCCCAATACCGGGCCGATGACGAAGCCGACGCCGAAGGCGATGCCGAGCAGGCCGAAATTCTTCGCCCGGTTCTCGTCGTTCGAAATGTCGGCGATGAAGGCGGAGGTCGTCGAATAGCTCGCGCCGGAAATACCGGCGAGCACCCGGCCGATGAACAATATCGGATAGGACCAGGCGATGGCGCAGATCAGGTTGTCGATGGAGAAGGTCAGCACCGAGGCAAGCAGGATCGGCCGCCGCCCGAAGCGGTCGCTTAAGCCGCCCATGATCGGCGCGAAGAAGAACTGCATCGCCGCATAGACGAAGAACAGCCAGCCGCCCTCGATCGCGGCCTGGCTGACGCTGACGCCGCTCAATTCCTCCAGGTAGGCCGGCAGCACCGGCATGATGATGCCGAAGCCGATGATGTCGAGCAGCAGCGTGGTGAAAACGAGCGCAAGGCCCCGCCTGGCGGTTTTAGGGTCGATCATGGTGACAAGCTCCTCAGGCCGCCCCGGGGCAAAGGCGGGAGGCACCTTATAGGCGAGGTTCCGAGAGAGAACAATCCGCGAACGAAGACAAACGTCTCATGCTGACATCCCTTGCCAGCCGCCTTCGATCACGGATCGCCGCCGGAAAAGAAGCGAAGGCGCCGCCTCAGATCGGACCGCTCATCGTGTTGCAGTCGGACAGCTTACCGCTCTTGTAGCCGCGCGCCAGCCATGTCTGCCGCTGCTGCGAGGTGCCGTGGTTGAAGCTTTCCGGCACGACATAGCCTTGCATCTTCTTCTGCAGCGTATCGTCGCCAATCTGCTTGGCGGCGTTCAACGCGCTCTCGATATCGCCCTGCTCCAATATGCCTTTTTGCGCGGTGTAATGCGCCCACACGCCGGCGAAGCAGTCGGCCTGAAGCTCGATGCGCACCGAGAGCTGGTTGGCGTCGACCTCGCTCATGCCTTGCCGCATCTGGTTGAACTTGTCCATGATGCCAGTGAGGTTCTGCACGTGATGGCCGACCTCATGCGCCACCACATAGGCACGCGCGAACTCGCCGGACGCGCCGAACTGCTGGTCGAGCTGCTGGAAGAAGGTCATGTCGAGATAGACCTTATGGTCGCCCGGGCAATAGAACGGCCCGGCCGCCGCCGAAGCAAACCCGCAGGCCGAACGGACCTGGCCGCTGAACAGCACGAGCTTTGGATCCTCGTAGGTCAACCCTTGAGACTTGAAAATGCCCGTCCAGGTGTCTTCGGTTTCCGCCAGCACCGTCGCGACGAACTGCTTCATCTCGTCATTGGCGGGCGACTGGCCGCTATCCTGCGAGCCGCTGTTGTCGGTGATCTGGCCGCCGCCACCCGGCAGCAGGCCACCGTCGCCGCCGCCCAGGATCTGCGACGGGTCGAAGCCGAAATACCATCCCGCGAGCACGACCAGGATGACCAGAAGGATGCTGCCGCCGCCACCGGTGCGGCCGCCGATGGGCAGACGGAACTGGCCGCCGCCGCCCAATCCGCCGCCAAGCCCGCCGCCGCTGTCGCTGCGGTCATCCTCGATGTTGTCGCTCTGACGACGGCCTCTCCAAAGCATGGCAACTCCTCGCAACGCGAATGTCCTGGAGGGATTGGCCCGCGACCACCCCTTGGAGACAATTATCGCAACGGCTGGCCTAAGTCACAGAATTTTTCGCTCCCGAAGATGCGCGGGCCGCGGGAAACTCCGGTCGGGCTGGTTAATTTCCACTCCCGATAAACCAGCTAAAAATCTCAGCTTTTCTGCTTGGCGCCGGCGCTTTTGCCATCCGAACTTTTGGACCGTTCCTCGAAACGCGCGGCGCCCTTCTTCAGCGGATGACCGGTCTCGGCCTCGGTCTTGCGCTCGTCCTTGGCGGCCGCCTGTCGTAATCCCCTGGCTGCCTGCTTTCCTTTAGCGGTCGGTGCCTGTTCGACGCCCATTGCTTCCTCCTAGGCGCGATGATCGCGCGATGCATGCAATAATGCGGTGGGGGTGCGTCGGTTCCGCTTCAAGGCGCTCGGATGGATCGAACTCCTATGCCTGGCGATGCGTCATCGCCCGGCGGAAGGCTTCCAGCGTTTCGGCACTGACATGGTGCTCGATGCCCTCGGCGTCGATGCGCGCCGTCTCGGCGCTCACACCCAGCGAGCGCAGGAAGGCCTCCACCGTCTGATGGCGGATGCGGCTTTCCTCGGCGACCTTGCGGCCCGCCTCGGTCAGGAACACCCCGCGATAGGGCTTTCGCGAGACCAGCCCCTCGGCGCATAGCCTCGTCAGCATCTTGGCCACCGTCGGCTGCGCCACGCCGAGCCGTGCCGCGATATCCACCTGACGCGCTTCGTTGCCGTCCTCGATCAGATCGGCAATCAGCTCGACATAATCCTCGACCAGCGCGCCGCGGCGCGCCTCGCGCGTCTGCCGGAATCCTTCCGAATGGATTTCGGCATCGGGAAGCGGCTCCTCGCGTCGAACCGGTTTGTTCCTCAGCGCCAATACGCGCTCCTCCTTGGCTGCCCTAGAGCATGATGCCGAAAATTGTGATGCGGTTTTCGGACGACATCATGCCCTATCCCTTTGGTTGAATCGGGACCGCATCCATAGCACGAACCCCCATCCGTCCGGCCGTTTATTTACATTCCCGCGCGGGCGCAACCGGCGTTCCGAGCGTCCGCCACGGACGTGCCCCGGCATATCACGAAAGCATGATCGATGAAATATAGCCTATTGCATAATGTTGAGCCATGGCATAGGTAGAGGTATCTTCGATACATTCCCGCGGAAATCCCCCATGTCCGACGCCGATGCAGCAACCGTAGACCGACCCGCATGGCGATTCGACAGGCCTGACGACGAGCAGCCTAGCCTGCGCGAGGTGAACGCCTCGATCGCGGTGCCGCAGACCGGCGTCTGGTTTCGCCGCCTGTTCGCCTTCATGGGACCGGGTTACATGGTTTCGGTCGGCTACATGGACCCGGGCAATTGGGCGACCGACCTCGCCGGCGGCGCCCAGTTCGGCTACACGCTGCTTTTCGTCATCATGCTGTCGAACCTGATGGCGATCCTGCTGCAGGCGCTGGCCGCCCGTCTCGGCATCGCCACCGGCCGCGACCTCGCCCAGGCCTGCCGCGCCTACTACCCGCGCCCGGTCAACTTGATGCTCTGGATCGCCTGCGAACTGGCGATCATCGCCTGCGACCTCGCCGAAGTGATCGGCACGGCGATCGCGCTGCAGCTTCTGTTCGGCATTCCGCTGATCGGCGGCGCCATACTGACCGCCCTCGACGCGTTCCTGGTGCTTCTGTTGATGAACAAGGGCTTCCGCTATCTCGAAGCCTTCGTCGTCGCGCTGCTGATCATCATCTTCGGCTGCTTTGCCATCCAGATCTTTGTCGCCGCGCCGCCGGCGGGCACCATTCTGCATTCGATGTTCGTGCCTTCGTCCGAGATCGTCACCAATCCGGCGATGCTCTACATCGCCATCGGCATCATCGGCGCCACCGTAATGCCGCATAATCTTTATCTGCACTCCTCGATCGTGCAGACCCGCGCCTATGAGCGCACCGATGCCGGCAAGCGCGACGCCATCAAATGGGCAACGACGGATTCGACCATCGCGCTGATCCTGGCGCTGTTCGTCAACGCCTCGATCCTGATCGTCGCGGCCGTCGCCTTCCACGGAACCGGGCACCAGGACGTGGCCGAGATCGGGCAGGCCTTCGAACTGCTTTCGCCGCTGCTGGGCTTGAGCATCGCCTCGATCCTGTTCGCGGTCGCGCTGCTGGCCTCCGGCCTCAACTCGACGGTCACCGCGACGCTTGCCGGCCAGATCGTGATGGAGGGCTTCCTGCGCCTGCGCATCCCGCAATGGGCGCGGCGCCTCCTGACGCGCGGCATCGCCATCGTCCCGGTCGTGGTCGTCACCGCGCTCTATGGCGAGAAGGGCACGGCAGAGCTTCTCGTGTTCAGCCAGGTGGTGCTGTCGATGCAGTTGCCCTTCGCGGTCATCCCGCTCGTGCAGTTCGTGTCGGACAAGAAGAAGATGGGCAGCTTTGCCATACCGCGCGGCGTTGCGGCCCTGGCCTGGGTGGTCGCCGCCGTCATCCTCGCGCTCAACTTCAAGCTGCTCTACGACACCATCGCCGGCTGAAATCGGACCGCGACATCCCAACCGGCAGTGCTATCTTGCTTGCCATCATGACAAGTGTCGAAGATGCCAGGAAATTCTACGCGCAGCTGATGGCTGCCAATGCCGGCTCGGCCGATCCACGTCTCGAAGAGGCGTTCTCCGCGGTGCCGCGCGAGGCCTTTCTCGGTCCCGGACCCTGGACGGTGGTCGCAGGTAGGGCGCTGATCACCGGCAACGGCAAGATTACGACGCCGAGCGCCGATCCGATACACATCTATCAGGACGTGCTGGTAGCGCTCGATGCCGACAAGGGCATCAACAATGGCGAGCCCTCCTTGCACGCCATGTGGATCGGCAAGATCGCCGCCAGAGCCGGTGAGGCCGTCACCCATATCGGCGCCGGCACCGGCTATTACACCGCCTTGCTGGCCCGGCTGGTCTCGCCGGGCCTGGTGACCGCCTTTGAACTGGAGGCCGATCTTGCCGCCCGCGCGGCGAAAAATCTCGCAGCCTATGACAATGTGACTGTCGTCCACGGCGATGCGGTCGCGAGCGATCTGCCGCCTTCCGACATCATCTATGTCAATGCCGGTGTCGTCGCCCCGGCGGCAGCCTGGCTGCGGGCGCTGAAGCTCGGGGGACGCATGATCTTCCCGTGGCGTCCGGCCGAGCGCATCGGCCTTGCGGTGATGGTGACTCGCACCCGGCAGGGCTTCGCCTGCGATCCGTTCATGCGCTCATGGTTCATCCCTTGCGTCGGCGCGTCGGTGGCCGGCCCGGCGGCGAAAATCCCCGACCGCCAGAACGCGGCGGGCAGCCGCTCGATCTGGCTGACGGCCGACAGGGTGCCCGACCGCACCGCCATCGCGGTCTTCGACAACGTCTGGTTTTCGTCGCAGAGCCTGGATACCCGGCCGCCCAATCCGCGCACCAACGGCAAGACCGCCTTGTGATCTCAGAGGATCTCAGCCACAAAGTTTTTGCCTGCCCTGTCGGGCTCGCGCCCATTCGCGCGTCCTTGGATCGAAATCCCGCCCCGACGGCGCGGATCATTGAAGGAAAAATCCAATGCGCAGGATCATCGCCGCCACCTTCGTCAGTCTTGACGGCGTCATGCAGGCGCCCGGCGGGCCGGAAGAGGATCCGGTCGGCGGCTTCAAGTTTGGCGGCTGGACCTTCCATTACTTCGACGAGGTGGCGGGCGTGGCCATGGAAGAACTCTTTTCCAAACCCTTCGACCTGCTGCTCGGCCGCAGAACCTACGACATCTTCGCGGCCTACTGGCCGTATCAGAAGGATTCGATCGCCGACGTCTTCAACCCCGCGACCAAATATGTGGCAACGCATCGGCCGGACTCGCTCACTTGGGAGAACACTCAGTCGCTTGGGCCCGATATCGTTGCCACGCTTAAGGAACTCAAGCCGGAGGACGGACCGGACCTGCTCATCCAGGGATCGGGCAATCTGATCCAGACCCTGCTCGCCAACGGGCTGATCGACGAAATCCGGCTGATGATCTTCCCGCTGCTGCTGGGCAAGGGCAAGCGGCTGTTCGGCGACGACGCGATGCCGGCTGCCTTCAAGCTCGTCAAATCGCAGGCATCCACCACCGGCGTCATCATGGCGACCTATGAACGCGGCGGCGAGATCCGCACAGGCTCGTTTGCCCAGCAGGAGCCTTCCGAAGCCGAGCTGGAACGGCGCAGGCACTGGAAGTAGCTTCGCCGGACGAGGTTTCCTCGCCCCGTATTCGCTGGGGCGAGAAAACCAAAGGGCGCCTACGCCGCCTCGCGCCGCCGTGCCAGACCCTCGCGGATATGGGTCGCGAACGCCTGTGCCGCAGGCGCGGTGGCATGTTTGGGCAGATGCAGGTTGACGGAGAAATTCGGCAGGGCCGGAAGGCCCGCATCCGACAGGATGTCGAGATCAGCCGGCACCGTCGAGGCAAGCCACGCGGTCACCGCGAGGTCCGAGCGCACCGTCGCGGTCGTGGCGTCGATGTTGCCGTTCTCGAACACGGTGCGCCAGTCCAGCCCATGCTCACCGAGTGCCGCCAGCACCGCCGGGCGAAAGGCGCAGGTGTCGGCGACGATCGACACCGGCAACGGCCGCTTCAGGCGCGCCGCGCCGCCCCTGGCGCCAACCCAGACCAGCCGGTCGACGAGCAGGCATTCCCCGGCGGTGGGGCCGGCGGGCTCCTCGATCACGGCAAGGTCGACAGTGCCCGACGCCAAGGCCGAGGCAAGTTCGGGCGAGGACGCGCAGACCAGCGAAATCTCCACCTGCGGATAGGCTTCGGCATAGGCTTTCAGCACCGGCGCGAGCAGCGTGCCGACGAGATCGTAAGGCACGCCGATCCGCACCTGTCCGGCAACCACCCTGCCCTTGATCTCGGTGAGGATCTCGTCATTGAGCAGCAGCAGGCGCCTAGCCTTGTCGAGCAGCCGCTCGCCCGATCGTGTCAGTCTCAACCCGCGGCGGTCGCGCTCGAACAGGCTCTGGCCGAGCACCTCTTCCAGCCGCTTGACCTGCTGGCTGACGGCGCCCTGCGTCAGGTGAAGCGCATTGGCGGCCGCCGTCATGCTGGCCTTGTCGGCCGCCGTGACAAAGGTGCGGATCAGGGTCATGTCGAGATCGCGGATCATGATCCGCATTATAATTGCTAATGCAGACCATATCAAACATTGCATTTACTGATGCCGTGAGGCGCCTAAGCATGCCGGCTCCTTCGACTGGGAAGCCCGCATGTCCGATACCATCATCCCGCTGGTCCTGTTCGCGCTGATCTCGACCTCGACGCCCGGCATCGCCACGACATTGTCGACCGCATCCGGCGCGCAATTCGGCTTTCGCCGTTCCGTGCCTTTGATGGCGGGCAGCGCGGCGGGACTGGCTATGGTGGCGGCGGCGGGCGCGGCCGGGCTTGCCGGCCTGCTCGCCGCGGTGCCGTCCCTGCAGCTTGCGATGAAGATCGCCGGCTCGCTCTATCTGATCTGGCTGGCGGTCAAGATCGGCCGGAGCGGCGCGCCCAGCTTCGATATCAGCATGGCGAGGCCGAACAGCTTTTTCGGCGGCGCCGGCATCCAGTGGATGAACCCGAAGGGCTGGGCGATGGGGCTGGGCGCGGCCGCATCCTTCGCGGCGCTCGCCGATGGTCCCTTGCAACTCGCGCTGCTGCTCGGCGTCGTGTTCGGCCTGGCCGCAGCCTTTTCGCTGTCGCTGTGGTGTGTGGCGGGGACCCTACTTGCCCGCCTGCTCAAGACGGAGCGCCAGTGGCGCGCGCTCAACATCGTGCTCGGCCTGCTGCTGGCCGCCTCGATCCTGCAGATGTGGCGGCCAGCGTAAGCAATTTCAGGAAAAGTGCTCAGCGGTTTTCCATCCGGAATTGCGAAAACAAATACTTGAACCGCCACGACAACAGGATGTCAGACCGCGTAGCGCGCCGCCGGCTTGTTGGCGTGCAGGCTGCCGTAGAAACCCTGGCGCGCGCCGAGGAAAGTATCCAGCTTGGCCGTATCGGCAAGTCCCGGCGCCGTGACGGACTCGCCCTTGGCCAGGCCGACAAGTGCGGCATCGACCAGGTCGTCGGCGGTCATGATGATCTCTGAGGGAAGCTT
Organism: Hyphomicrobiales bacterium; assembly: GCA_003963455.1. Lineage (GTDB taxonomy): Bacteria > Pseudomonadota > Alphaproteobacteria > Rhizobiales > Rhizobiaceae > Mesorhizobium. Next base: position 3,187 of record RXJA01000426.1, on the reverse strand, counting down.
GTCGATATCGCTGCCGGCAAGTTCCCAGAAATCTGTCCGGGTCGCGCCTGGCAGCACCACCTGCACCTTCACCTGCGTGCCCGCGACTTCGCGCTGCAGGGCCTCGGTGAAGTTGACGACATAGGCCTTGGTGCCGCTGTAGATGCCTCCGAAGGAAGTGTCATAGGCAAGCACCGAGGCGATATTGACGATGGCACCGCGGTTGCGTGCCAGCAGCTCCGGCAGCACGGCGCGGGTAAGGCGGGTCAAGGCGATCACATTGACCTTGATCATGCGCTCGGCCGCGTCGGCGTCAGCCGTCGCAACCACCTGCTGCCCGCCGAGACCGGCATTGTTGACAAGCAGCGTCACGCTCTCGTCGCCGGCAATCGCCTGCTCGACACGGCGCACGTCGCCGTCATCGGACAGATCGGCTGCAATTACCTTGACCTTGCGTCCATAGGCATAGGCCAGCCTATCCGCTACCTCCTGCAGCCGGTCGGCGCGGCGCGCCACCAGCACCAAATCGTAGCCCTGCGCGGCCAGCCGGTCCGCATAGACCGCGCCGATGCCCGACGACGCGCCGGTGATGACGGCCGTGCCCTTGTTGTCCTTCGTGCTCATTGTCCTGTTCCTTTGTTCGCTTCGCTGGTCCGGCGCCGGTGATCGCATCATCCGCGGAGCCTTTGATTTCAATTAGTGGCATATGCCACTTTTGCCGAAGTAGGTATATGCCACTATCTTGTCAACGGCGGCGGCGAAAACTATTTCTGCGGCAGGCTGGCGCATCCATGCGCCGGCAAGGAGTGATCATGACCGAAGCTCGAAAACCGGGATTCAGCGACTGCAACAACGCCACGCTGCGGCGCGCCGCGCGCAGTCTCGGCCGCTTCTATGACGACGCGCTGGCGCCTTCGGGCCTGAAGAGCACGCAGTTCGGCCTGATCTTTCAGATCCACGTCGGCAACGAGCCGGCGATGGGCACGATCGCCGAGACGCTGATCATGGACCTTTCGGCGCTCGGCCACACGCTGAAGCCGCTGATCCGCGACGGCTATGTCGAGACATTTCCCGACAAGGACGACCGCCGCGTCAAGCGCGTGCGGCTGACGCCTCGGGGCAAGGTCAAGCTCGACGAGGCGCTCAAGCTCTGGAGCGTCGCCCAGCGGCAGTTCGAGGACAAGGTTGGCGCGGAGCAGGCGGCAAAGCTGCGCGCGGCGCTGGACGCGGTGGCCGATCTCGATCTGGAAATACCGGCGGCCGCTCCTTCGAATTGAAGAAGCGGCCGCCGGTCGGGGTTTGAAGCGATCTTACTCGGCCGGCATGGCGACTGGCCGCCGGGCCGTCACCCGGCCGGCGAGCACGATACCCAAGCCGATGATCGGGAACACGGCGGCGATCAGGCCGAGATCGGCCGGGGCGCCGAAGCGCAGCACCGCGGCGCCGACCACCGCGCCGAGCGCGACGCCGAAGTAGAGCGCCGAGGCGTTGAGCGACAAGACGATGGGCGCGGCGTCGGGCGCTATCCTGATGATGCGGCTAGCCTGCGCCGGTGGGAAGGCCCAGCCGACGATGCCCCACGGCACCATCATGCCCATCAGCGCCGGTCCGGCCAGATGATGCGGCAGGAAGGTCGGGATCAGCGAGAAGGTGACGAGCATGGCGGCCGACAGAGTAAGCGACCAGGCAACGGTGCGGGTGGCGCCGAAGCGGTCGGCCGCCTGCCCGCCGGCGATGTTGCCGATGACGGCGCCGACGCCGAAGGCGAGCAGCATGCCCGGCAGCGCGATCGGCGAGAGCCCGCCGCCCTCGATGGCCAACGGCGCGATGAAGCTGAACACCGTGAAGGCGCCGACCAGCGCAAGCGCCGTCGTCAGAAGGATCGGCATCACGCCGGGGCGGATCGCGGCCGCCAGCCGGCGCTTCAGCGGCAACCTTGTGCCGATGATGCCGCGCGGCAGCCGCCACCACAGGATCGCGCCCGAAAGCGCGCCGAGCCCGGCGATGGCGAAGAACGTGCCGCGCCACCCGGCGATCGCCGCGACCAGCGCGCCGAGCGGCGCGCCGACCGCCACCGCCACAGTGGTGCCGCCGACGACGACGGCGATGGCGCGCGCCCGGTGATGGTCGTCGACCAGCGCCACGGCCGTGCCTTGCGCGGTCGCCGCGAACAGGCCGGATGATAAGGCCATGACGATGCGCGCGATCAGAAGCAGTTCGAAGGACGAGCTCAGCGCGGCGACGATGTTGCCGATCACGAAGAACACCAGCGTCCACAGGATGACGCGCCGCCGGTCCCATTCGCCGGTCAGCGTCGCCAGCACCGGCGCGCCGATCGCATAGGCGAGCGCGAAGGCGGTGATCAGCGAACCGGCCAGCGGCACGGAAATGCCGGCATCTGCGGCGATGTCAGGGAGAAGGCTTGAGATGACGAAGCCTTCGGTCGAGATCGCGAACGACCCGAGCGCGAGCCAGAAGATCCGCTTGTCCATGGGGAATTGTCCTTAGTTCAAAAGTTATTGAACAATTGGACATAACCGGGCATGATGTCAACCGAGCCGGGAGAAAATAGCTGAAGCCTGCTGACAGCCCTGTGTCAGGACCAGGCCGGGAAATGAAGAGTGCATCCCTCCCGGCGGAAAAGGTGCCGCGTTGAAGTTCGTTGCGTTTATGCTTAATTCTGGGTCATGAGCCTGCCCCACCCAGCCACCGACCAGATCAGCCTGCCGATCGTGCTCGCCGTGCTCGGCGATCCGACCCGGCTTGCCATCGTGCGCTATCTGGCGAGCAAGGAAGGCGTGCCGATGAGCTGCGGCAAGTTCCTCGACCTCGCCTCCAAGACCAATCTCAGCTATCACCTGGCCAAGCTGCGCGAGGCGGGCGTCACCCGCAGCGAGGCGGTCGGCACCAGCCGGCTGATCACCTTGCGCCGCGACGACCTCGACAAGCGTTTTCCCGGCCTGCTCGACAGCGTGATCGCGGCGGCCGACGGCGACAAGGATCTGCCGGCGGTCGGCACCGCCGAAGTCGAGGTTTCGGCCTGATCCATGCGCATCGCGGTTGTCGCCGACATCCATGGCAATGTGCTGGCGCTGGATGCGGTGCTGGACGATCTCAAGCGCCGTGGTGGCGCCGACCTCACCGTCAATCTCGGCGACTGTGTCTCCGGTCCGCTCTGGCCGCGCGAGACGATGGAACGGCTGCAGGC
>RXJA01000496.1 GCA_003963455.1 Hyphomicrobiales bacterium | reverse complement strand
CGGTCCCATCGCCGGGCCAACCTGGCACGCATCCCGAGACCTATCCGGGTTGCTCCGGGTTTATGGCGGGAAATGGGCAGTTCCCTCGACCTAGCTTGTAGCGCGGGGGTTGTTCATAAACTGTTGCCGAAACGTCACAATCATACGAGGCGCCGATTGTGCAGCGAATCTGCAACATCGGGTCGGGATGCGCGATCGAGCCGCCGACCGGACAACAAAAAAAGGCCGGACACTGCCCGGCCTTTTTCTTCAATTTTCAGAAACTTAGAACTTGATCTTGATACCGCCCGAAATCGCCGTGACGAGATCGTTGCCGAAATCGTAACTGGCGTCCGCGCCAATAATCTTGCCATTCGGGCCGATCACCGTACCGGAATGACCGCTGGTCATCACGCCGATAACACCCGCCAAACGAACCTCAATGTTGGGCTGAGGTGTATAAGCGACCCCGCCGCCGACAGTCCAGGTATCGCTCTGTGAGCCGTAACCATGCGAAGTGCCACGGTCCCAAGAGAGCTGGCCGGCAGCACTCCACTGATCGTTGAACTTGTGGCCGATGCCACCCGAAACGGTCCAGCTGTCACGATACATCAGGTCAAGCGAGGTTACCTCTGCCGGCGAGTTGCTGACGCAAAGCGAGGTCGGAACGCCTTGCGGGCAGATCGGCACGCTTTGCAATGTGCTCCAGTTGACCCATTTGATCGACCCGAATGCAAGCCAGCCGGGCGCTACGCCGGACTGCAATTTCAATTCCACAACATCCGGCATGTATTGCGTCGAGCCATAGATCGGAATCGTACCCAAGCCGACATTCGTCAGATCCAGCGTCCCCGAGATGTTGTCGAGCTTGACCTTCGAATTGTAGACGAGGCTGGCTCGGAGCGCGATCTCGGGAATTTCGTAAGCTAGGCCGGCGCGCCAGCCCCAGCCATTGCTGGTCAGGTCGACACGGCCAGTACCACCAAAGTCCGGGACCAGAGGTGATACCAGGTCTTCCTTGAAACCGTATACCTTCTGGTAGAAAACACCGCCGATAAAGCGGATCTGACCCTTGCCCGCATCCATTTTATAAGAGCAGGTTGCTCCATAGCTGTCGCTTTTGATGTCCGTTTCCATGTTGGAAAACGCGCCGTTCCACACGCCGGGCGCAGTATGAGCGCCCCAAGGCTGCGTGTAGTCGACCATGCAGTCGACCCCCGGGACAACCTGAGCTTTGACGCCGATGCGTGGCACCCAATAATTCTCGGCTCCGTCAGCTGAAGTGCCGTAGCCGAGGTCGACGCCACCAGGGCCGCGAGCGTTCTTGAGCTTGCGATCCGGCATCACGTAGGTCGCTTCAGCCTCTGTCGCGACCGGTGCCGGATCGAACAGCAGATCGATGTCGTAACCACCGCGCTCCAAGCCGCTCGCGTGAGCGGGATGCATCGCGGCACCAACCATCACTAGCGAAAAGCACCCTGCCCCCAGCAGTGCTTTGAGACGCAAAATATTCATGGAAATCCCTCCCCGAAATACCAGTGGCTCAAGCTAGAACCAATTCGGGTTAACGACGCAACAACGATTTCGACAGCTGTACGCGTACACCTTGACAGGGCGTATTTTTGCCATGGTCACTGGGCTCGCAATCAGCGCCGAAATCGCGCCAACCCGGGTCAAACGGTCAAAAAAATCCGAAGAAACTATCCGAAAGAGGGTTAAAACGGCCGATTTTAGGGCCTCCGGGCCGCATTGTTACATTATGGCAACAATGCGGCCCAAACTTTCCGTTTACGTCAAAATTAACGTAGCGGCACGCCCGTTTTCGAGGCAGCTAACGTACCGGAAAGCAGCTTACGTCAAAGGCGAATCTTGCCGCTCAGCCGGCGTCGCGAACCCTGGCCAACGCGACCGAAAGCTTCTCCTGCGCCTCGCGGTATTCAGCGAGTTTCTCGCGCTCGGCCTCGACCACCTCTTCCGGCGCGTTGGCGACGAACTTTTCGTTCGAGAGCTTCTTGTGCAGCCGGGCGATCTCCTCGGTGGCCTTGGCCAGTTCCTTCTGCAGCCGCGCGGCCTCCGCCTGGAGATCGATCAGGCTGCCGAGCGGCAGGCTCACCGTCGCCTCGTTGAGGACGATCTGCGCCGAGCCCTTCGGCGACGCGTCGGCGAGCGCGATATCGCCGACGCGCGCCAGCCGCTTGATCGCCTGCGCGTGACGGTCCAGACGCTCCTGCGTGAGGGCGTTGGCGCCAATCACCATCAGCGGCGCGATCGCCGCCGGCGGCACGTTCATTTCCGAGCGCACCGAGCGGATGCCCGAGACCAGGTCGACCAGCCAGTTGATGTCGGCAGCGGCCTCCTCGTCCTCGAAGTCGGGGGACGGCCAGGCGGCATGGCAAAGCAGCGATGCGCGCTCCTTGCCCTCGCCCGCGGTCTGCGCCCACAACTCCTCAGTCATGAACGGCATCATCGGATGCAGCAGCTTGTAGATCTCGTCGAGCACGAAGGCGACGCAGGCCCGGCTTTCGGCCTTGGCGGCCTCGTCCGTGCCCATGAACACCGGCTTCAGGAGTTCCAGGTACCAGTCGCAGAACAGGTTCCAGACAAAGCGGTAGGCTGCACCCGCCGCCTCGTTGAACCGGTAGCTGGTGATGCCTTCGGTGACCGCGCGCGCCGCCCGCGTCAGTTCCGTCAGGATCCAGCGGTTGACCGGCAGCTTGGCGTCGTTCAGCCAGAAGTCGTCATTGCGCGCGACCTCGTTCATCTCGGCGAAGCGCGTCGCGTTCCACAGCTTGGTGCCGAAATTGCGGTAGCCGGCGATACGCGCCGGATCGAGCTTCACGTCGCGCCCTTGCGCCGCCATCACGGTCAGCGTGAAACGCAGCGCATCGGCGCCATATTCGTCGATCAGGTCGAGCGGATCGATGACGTTGCCCTTCGACTTCGACATCTTCTGCCCGTTCTTGTCGCGCACCAGAGCGTGCACATAGACGGTATGGAACGGCTCCTCGTCCATGAAGTGCAGGCCCATCATCATCATGCGGGCGACCCAGAAGAAGATGATGTCGAAGCCCGTCACCAGCACGTCGGTCTGGTAATAGGTCTTCAGCTCCGGCGTCTGGTCGGGCCAGCCCAGCGTCGAGAACGGCCACAGCGCGGACGAGAACCAGGTGTCGAGCACATCCTCGTCGCGGGTCAGGATCTCGCCCGGCTGGAAATTCTCCAGCTTGTCCTCAACCCAGGCCTTCCACGGCCCCTCCAGGGCCAGGTAATACTCGACGGCGGCAGCGAGCGCCTCTTCCTCGGTTTTTTCGACAAAGACATGCCCGTCCGGCCCGTACCACGCCGGGATCTGGTGGCCCCACCAGAGCTGGCGCGAAATACACCAGGGCTGGATGTTCTCCATCCAGTCGAAATAGGTCTTTTCCCAATTTTTCGGCACGAAATTGGTGCGGCCCTCGCGCACCGAGGCAATCGCCGGCTTGGCGAGTTCGGCGGCGTTCACATACCACTGGTCGGTCAGGAACGGCTCGATCGGCACGCCGCCGCGATCGCCATGCGGCACGGTATGCCGGTGCGGCTCGATCTTGTCGAGGAACCCGCCGGCTTCCATCAGTTCGACGACCTTCTTGCGCGCGGCGAAACGGTCGAGTCCGTCGAGCTCGTCCCAGACGGCCTGGCGCTCTGGCGTGACATCGAGGCCGGCAAGGAAATCCTCATTGTCCTTCAGCTTGATGGCCGCCTCGACCGTCAGGATGTTGATCGCCGGCAGCTTGTGGCGCTTGCCGACCTCGAAATCGTTGAAGTCGTGCGCCGGCGTGATCTTGACCGCGCCGGAGCCTTTTTCGGGATCGGAATATTCGTCCGCCACGATCGGTATCTTGCGGCCGACGATCGGTAGCACGACGTTGCGGCCGACCAGATCCTTGAAGCGCTCGTCATCCGGATGCACGGCCACGGCCGTGTCGCCGAGCATCGTCTCGGGGCGCGTCGTGGCGACCGTGATGAAGGTCTTCGGGTTCTCGGGGGCGAACGCCTCGCCTTCGATCGGATAGCGGAAGTGCCAGAGATTACCGTTGACCTCGTGCTGTTCGACCTCGAGGTCGGAAATGGCGGTGAGCAGCTTCGGGTCCCAGTTCACAAGGCGCTTGTCCTTGTAGATGAGGCCTTCCTT
>RXJA01000471.1 GCA_003963455.1 Hyphomicrobiales bacterium | reverse complement strand
CCGCTGGTGCGCAAGAACATCATGCATCTGGTGCGCCAGCTGTCGCGGCATCTCGCGAGCGGCGCGCTGGAAGAGCTGACGCTGACCACCAACGGCTCGCAGCTTTCGCGCTTTGCCGCCGAACTCGCCGATTGCGGCGTCAGGCGCATCAACGTCTCGCTCGACACGCTCGATGCCGAGAAATTCCATCAGATCACGCGCTGGGGCAATCTCGGCAAGGTCTTGGAAGGCATCGATGCCGCGCAGAAGGCCGGGCTGAAGGTCAAGCTCAATGCGGTTGCACTGCGCGACTTCAACGATGCCGAGGTCCCCGAACTGATGCGCTGGGCGCACGGCCGCGGCATGGACCTCACCCTTATCGAGACGATGCCGATGGGCGAGATAGAGGCCGACCGCACCGACCAATACCTGCCGCTGTCGCTGCTCCGCGCCTCGCTGGAGCGCCAGTTCACGCTCTCCGACATCCCCTACAAGACCGGCGGCCCTGCCCGCTATGCCCATGTCACGGAGACCGGCGGCCGGCTCGGCTTCATCACGCCGATGACGCATAATTTCTGCGAGAGCTGCAACCGCGTGCGGCTGACCTGCACCGGCACGCTCTATATGTGCCTTGGCCAGGAGGACGCCGCCGATCTCAGGGCGCCGCTGCGCGCCTCCGAAGGCAATGAACTGGTCAGCGAGGCCATCGACGAGGCGATCGGCCGCAAGCCGAAGGGCCACGATTTCATCATCGACCGCCGCACCAGCCGCCCTGCTGTATCGCGGCATATGAGCGTCACCGGCGGCTGATTTTTTCACCGGCTTGGTGCATGATCGCCTTCGGTCATTGACCAGGGGATATCATGCAACATCTTCAGCGCTTCGGCTTGTTGTTCGCGATTCTGTTCTTGCCGACGAACATGACGACGACGGCGCAGGCCAGGCCGTTCACCTATGTCAACGCGCGCTTCGGCACGGTGTGCACTTTCCCGGACCAGATCTTCACCGTGCGCATGCCTGAGCCGGAAAATGGCGACGGCCTGGAGTGGCACAGCGCCGACGGAGCCAGCGTGGCCTGTTACGGCAGCTACAATGCGCTCGACGACACGCCCAAGAGCCTCATCGAGAACGAAAAGTCGAACCCCGAGCCCGGCGAAAAGGTCACCTACAGCAAAACAGGTAAGAACTGGGCGGTGCTGTCGGGCACGAAGGGCGACAAGATCTTTTATCGGCGAAGCGTATTCGGCAAAGAGGACGTGATCCACAGCGTCTTCATCGAGTATCCGGCAGCGCTCAAGGCAAAATACGACCCGCTGGTCGGCGCCATCGCCGCCAGCCTCCACGAGGCATCAGGGCCACACTCGAAATAAACCATCCGCGCCGCCTCCCGTCCGATTTACCACCGGCTTTTTCCGGCCTAGCCTCCGGGCGCGATTTTCGCTCTAGGGGGAGTGCGTATGCGCACAATCATGCTTTCACTTGCAATGCTTGGGGTTGCTTCCATGCCAGCCGCCGCCCAGTCGATCGGCGGCACCTACACCGTCGCCGGCACCAATTTCGACGGCTCGAAATATAGCGGCGAGGCAACCATCACGCTGACCAGCGACACGACCTGCACGATCCACTGGGAGACCGGCGGCTCGACCTCGGACGGCATCTGCATGCGTAACGACAATGCGTTTTCCGCCGGCTATGCCATGGGCAAGGAGATCGGTCTCGTCGTCTACAAGGTCGAGAAGGACGGTTCCCTGCACGGGCTGTGGACCATTGCCGGCCAGAACGGCAACGGCACCGAAGTGCTGACGCCGAAGTAAGTCTTCGCGGCCTCGGCAAATGGATCTGATGGGCCGCGCGGAAACTCGTGGCCCATTTCTTTTGGCGTTGCTGTTTCCGGTGACCTGCTACAGGTTCGATCCCAAATAGAATCCGGAAACGCCTGTGCCCCTCTCGCCAAACCTGCGCGGCGCCCTGTTCATGATCGTGGCCATGGTCGGCTTCACCTTGAACGATGCGATCACGAAATTTTCGTCCGAGTCGATGAACATGGCGCAGGTCATGCTGGTGCGCGGCGCCTTCGCGTCTCTCTTCGTCGGCCTGCTGGCCTGGCGGCGGGGCGCGCTTGCCAATCCGGCCGCCATGCTGCAGCCGATGGTAGCCATGCGCGTCGCCGGCGAAGCCGGTGCCACGGTGTCGTTCCTGATCGCGCTTGCGCATCTGCCGATCGGCAACGTCTCGGCCGTCATGCAGGCGCTGCCGCTGGCGGTAACCATGGGCGCGGCCTTGGTGTTCGGCGAAGGCGTCGGCTGGCGGCGCTGGCTTGCTATCGGCGTCGGTTTCGTCGGCGTGCTCATCATCGTGCGCCCGGGTTTCGAAGGGTTCAGGGTCTATTCGCTGGTGGCATTGGCCAGCGTTGTATGCTGCGCCGTGCGCGACCTCTCCACCAGGCGTATCCCGCAAGCGATCCCGACCATGCTGGTGTCGACGGCGACCGCGCTTGCCATGACCGTGCTGGGCGCGCTGCTTTTGTCGCCGATGGGCGGTTGGACGCCGATGAGCGGCCGGGCGATCGGGCTGCTGGCGCTGGCGGCGGTGCTGGTGCTCATCGGCTATCAGTTCATCATCATGGCCATGCGCTCGGGCGACATCTCCTTCATCGCGCCCTTCCGCTATACCGCACTGCTCTGGTCGATCCTGCTCGGCCTGGTCATTTTCGGCGACGTCCCCGACCTGCCCATGATCGTCGGCGCCGCCATCATCATCGGCTCGGGCCTCTATGCGCTCTACCGCGAGCGCGTCGTGGGTCGCAGGCGGCCCGCGGCGGAAAGCGCTGGACCCGGCATGGCGCCGGACGGCATATAGGCGCGATGGACCGACATGTTGCGGGAATCATCCTGGCGGGAGGCCAGTCACGCCGGATGGGCGGCGGCGACAAGCCGCTGCTTTCGCTGGGTAACAGCACCCTGATCGATCATGTCTCCCGGCGATTGAAGCCACAGGTCGCGACCCTGGGGCTCAGCGCGAACGGCGATCCCGCGCGATTTGCGGCAACGGGTCTGCCGGTGCTCGAGGACACGGTGCCCGGCTATGCCGGACCGCTGGCGGGCATCCTCGCCGGTCTCGAATGGGCGGCCGGGCAAACAAGCTGCCGATGGCTGATGAGCGCCGCTGGCGATACACCATTCTTCCCCGACACCCTCGTCGAGCGCCTGGTCACCGCGGCTCACGATCGGCCCGGCGCGATCGCCGTCGCCAGTTCGGACGGCAGATGGCATCCGACCTTCGCGCTCTGGCCGCTCGGCCTGCGCGACGCCTTGCGTCACTTCCTGGTCGAGGAGGATAACCGACGGGTTTCCGCCTTCATGGAGCGGCACGGTTATGTCCAGGTCGAATTTCCCTTGATCGAGACCGGCAGCCGGAGAATCGATCCATTCTTCAACATCAACACGCCGGACGACCTTGCGGCGGCCGAGCGTGTGTTGCAAAGCCTCGAACCATGAGACGCGTATTCGGCATCACCGGCTGGAAGAACTCCGGCAAGACGACCCTGACGGAAAAGCTGGTCACCGAACTGGTGGCGCGCGGCTGGACGGTTTCGACGGTGAAGCACGCCCACCACGACTTCGACATCGACAAGCCGGGCGCCGACTCGTTTCGTCACCGTCAGGCGGGCGCCACCGAGGTCGCGATCGTCTCCGGCCGGCGCTGGGCGCTGATGCATGAATTGCGCGACGAGAGCGAGCCGGCGCTCGACGACATATTGGCACGCTTGTCGCCTTCGGACATCGTTCTGGTCGAGGGCTACAAGCGCGAGGCGCACAGGAAGATCGAGGCAAGACGGCTCGAGGCCAAGGACCGGACGCCGCTTTCGGCCAACGATCCCAACATTGTCGCGGTCGCCGCCGACTTTACAGTCGAAGGCGAAGACCTGCCGGTTTTCGACCTCGACGACACCAAATCGATTGCCGACTTTGTCGAGCGCAGCACAGGTCTCGTGCCTCGAGCCAAGTAACGCAACGGCACATCCCTATTGTCGTTTGCCGTTGATTTGCAGTTGCTTTTTTCTTGGAAAGAGTGGGAGTATCCGCCTCAGCGGGCGGTAAAGAAGCTCCGCCCACAAGAGCCGCACGGGACAGCGGCCATGACAATATGAGAGGATTATCATGCGTATTGCACTGCGTATCGCGCTTGCCG
>RXJA01000538.1 GCA_003963455.1 Hyphomicrobiales bacterium | reverse complement strand
CATCTCCCTGGCCTGCTCGGCCGTATAGTAGCCGAGCCGGACATCCTCGGCGACCTGCTTCGGATCGCGCTGGCTGGGATCGCCATAGCCGCCGCCGCCCGGAGTGCCGACGCGCACGCGGTCGCCGGCTTTGAGCGCTATGTCCTGCTCTTTCGAAAGATGCGGCGGCACATGCGCTTCGCCGCCCCGGAACACGGTAACGGTGTTCGGCGCCCCGTCCTTGCCGCCCAGCGCGCCCTGCGGGCCGAAGCGCCCGTGATCCATGACGAAGGACGCACGCGCCTCGCCGCGCAGGATCTCCACCTCATAGGCAAGCCCGAAGCCGCCGCGATGCTTTCCCGCGCCGCCGGAGCCTTCGCGTAGGGCGTAGTGCCGGTAAAGCACCGGAAAGGCCTGCTCCATGATCTCGACCGGCGGGGACTTCGAGATGCCGATGGTCGAGCAGCCATTGCTCAAGCCGTCATGGCCGGCATTGCCGCCATAGCCGCCGCCGGAGATCTGGTACATCACATAGTCGCGGCCACGCGCCGGATCGTTGCCGCCCAGCGCGAAATTGCCGCTGGAGCCGGCGGGGGCCGCCGTCACCTTTTCCGGCAATGCCTGCACCATCGCGGCGAACACAGCCTCGGCGATGCGCTGTGACACTTCGGCCGCGCAGCCCGACACGGGCCGAGGATATTTCGCGTCGAGGAAGGTGCCCTCCGGCCGCTTGACGTTCAGCGGTTCGAAGGCGCCGGCGCTGATCGGCACTTCCGGAAAAATATGGCGCATGGCGAGATAGACGGAAGACAAGGTCGTCGCCAGCACGCTGTTCATCGGTCCGGCGCAAGGTTTCGATGAGCCGGCAAAGTCGAAGGTCAGCGTGTCGCCCTTCTTCTCGACGGCGAGGTTGATGGTCAACGGCTCGTTCACCACCCCGTCGGAATCGACGAAGGCCTGCGAACGATAGACGCCGTCGGGGATGGCGGCGATCGAGGCGCGCATCTGCTCCGAGGCGCGGCGGCGCAGTTCGGCGATCGCCTCGACGACGGTTTCGTCCCCGTAACGATCCAGGATTTCATTGAGCCGGTCCTGGCCGATCAGCAGTGCCGCGGCTTGTGCGCGGATGTCGCCGATACGCTGGTCGGCAACGCGGATGTTCGAGCAGATGATGGCGTAGATCTCCGGATCGAGCACGCCCTTCTTGAACAGTTTGACCGGCGGCAGCCGCAGGCCTTCCTGCTCGACTGCCGTGGCCGACGCCGAGAACCCGCCCGGCACCGAGCCGCCGATATCCGGCCAATGGCCGGTGTTGGACAGCCAGCAAAAAATCTTGCCGTCGCGATAGACCGGCATGACGAAGCGCACATCCATCAGATGCGTGCCGCCGAGGTAGGGGTCGTTGACGATGTAGATGTCGCCGGGTTCGGGCGCCAGGCAACGGCCGTCGGCGATCATCTCGATCACCGTCCTGGTCGAATATTGCATCACGCCGACGAACACCGGCAGACCCTGGCTGCCCTGCGCGATCAGCGAGCCGTCGACCGCCGAATAGATACCGTCGGAACGGTCGTTGGCTTCCGCGATGACCGGCGAGAAGGCGGCGCGGGAGAAGGTCAGGTCCATCTCGTCGCAGACCTGCTGCAGGGCCGCCTGCAGCACCGAAAGCGTGATCGTGTCGAGCTTTGCCATCTCAAGCCTCGCCGATGTCGATGATGATGTTGCCGTCGGCGTCCGAGCGCGCCCGGTCGCCGGGTTCGAGCACGGTGGTGGCGTCCATCTGCTCCAGGATCGCCGGTCCCTCGATCACGGCGTCGAGCGGCAGCTTTTCGCGCGCATAGACGGGCGTGTCATGCCATCGCCCGTCGTACCAGACCGGCCGGATTTCGCGCCGCGCTTCGTCAAGCGTCGCCGCGCGGCCCGCGGGATCGATCAGCCGCGACAGGTCGGTCTGCGGCCGCACCCCGGTCACCGACGTGTTGAGGTTGACGAGGTTGGCGCGGATTTCCGGCAGCTCGACCTTGAAGCGGCCGAAATAGGCGCTTTCGAACAGTTGCTGCAGCGTTTCTCGTGAAACCGATGACGACGGCAGCGGCACGTTGATGATGTGCGTCTGGCCGACGAACTGCATGTCGGCGGAGTGAGTCACGCGGATCGCGTCCGGCTTCACCGCTTCCTTGGCGATCAGCGCCTCGCCTTCGTTACGGTGCCGTTCCAATACCTCGCGAAGCGAAGCTTCGTCGAGCGCCCCGACCGGCATGTTGATTGTGTTGACGAAGTCGTGCCTTAGATCGGCGACAACGCAGCCAAGCGCATTGGTGATGCCCGGCCGCGCCGGCACCAGAACGCGCGGCAGGCCAAGTTCGCGGGCAAGTGCCGTCGCGTGCAACGGTCCGGCGCCGCCAAAGGCGAACAGCGCGAAATCGCGCGGATCGTGGCCGCGCGAGACGGATACCATGCGGATGGCGCCCGCCATCTTCATGTTGCCGAGCCTGAGCACGGCGCCTGCGGCCTCCACACCGGAAAGGCCGGTGCGCTTGCCGATCCTGTCCTCGAAAATGCCGGTCACGCGCTCGACGGTTACCGGATTGTCGACCGCCAGCAATTTCTTCGGCGCCAGCCGGCCGAGCACCAGATTGGCGTCGGTGATGGTCGGTTCCGTGCCGCCGCGCCCGTAGCAGATCGGGCCGGGATTGGCGCCGGCGCTTTCCGGGCCGATCTGGATCAGTCCGGCCGCGTCGACACGCGCGATCGAGCCGCCGCCGGCGCCGACGGTATGGACCGCCACCATCGGCACATGGATCGGCATCGCATACTCGATCTCGATCTCGTTCGACACTGCGGGCTCCGCATTGCGGATCAGCGCCACGTCGGTCGAGGTGCCGCCCATGTCGTAGGTGACGAGGTTGCCGAAGCCGGCGCGCTTGCCCGTATAGGCGGCGGCGATCACACCGGAGGCGGGGCCGGACATCACGGTCTTGGCCGATTCCAGCGTGACGAAGCGGGCCGAGATCATGCCGCCATTGCCGTTCATGATCAGGAAGTCGCGGGCATAGCCCTTGCTGGCAAGCTCCTTGCGCAACCGTTCGACATAGCGTTCGAGAATCGGCTGCACCGAGGCATTGACCGCCGCCGTCACGCCGCGCTCGAACTCGCGCGCCTCGGAAAGAAGCGCATGGCCGGTGGTGATGTGGCCGTTCGGCCAGAGCTCCTCCGCGATCTCCGCCGCCCGCCGTTCATGCGCGGGGTTGGCGTAGGAATGCAGGAAATGGATGACCAGCGACTCGCAGCCGGCGGCGAGCAGCCGCTTCACCGCATCGCGCATCTCGGCCTCGTCGAGCGGCACGCGCACGGCGCCGGAAGCCTCGACCCGCTCCGACACTTCGAGCCGAAGGTCGCGCGGAATAACCGGCACGAAGGTTCCCGTCATGCCGTAGGCCTGCGGCCTTGTGCGCCGGCCAAGCTCGATCACGTCGCGAAAGCCGCGCGTCGTGATCATGCCGGTCCGCGCCAGCCGGCGCTCCAGCACGGCGTTGGTCGTGGTCGTCGTGCCATGCACGATGAGGTCGATGCCGTCGATCGGAAAGCCGGTGGCGCCGAGCGCGGCGACCACGCCAAAGGCTTGATTTTCCACCGTCGTCGGCGTCTTGGCGATATGGACCTTGCCGCCTGCCTTGCCGTCGATCAAAAGCAGGTCGGTGAAGGTTCCACCGACATCGATGCCGGCTACGACGCTGCCCGCCGACGCCGAAAATTTCTCATTCATTGCCGAAACCCGAAATGCCAGGACTACGGATATGCCTTGGTTTGGAAAGGCGTTTTACGCTGCCATCTTGACCTGAATATCATTTGTATACTAATAAGTTTCAGACACAAGAGCCTACCGCTTGGCAGTGTGCGGGAGCACTCCGGAACCTGACCGTTCGGGCGTGCGTGAGAAAGTTTGGCGCCCAGTGCGTTTGTCTGGGCCGGAAAGTTGGGTTGGAATGAACACGACATCCGCGTTGAACACCACCGGCGCAAGGCCGTTGCAGTTCCCGATCCCGGCCAATGTCTATGCCGAGACCGTGGTGTCGGTGAAGCATTATACCGACCGGCTGTTCTCGTTCCGCATCACCCGTCCGCAGTCGCTGCGCTTCCGCTCCGGCGAGTTCGTCATGATCGGCCTGCCCAATGCCGAGAAGCCGATCTTCCGCGCCTATTCGGTCGCCA
>RXJA01000583.1 GCA_003963455.1 Hyphomicrobiales bacterium | reverse complement strand
TGAAGGCCGCTACGTGCTCGGCCAGATCGCGGCCAAGGAATCGAAGAAGGGCCTTGCCGGCTACATCGTCTCCTTCCCGATCCCGGAAGTGGTGATGGGCATCAACTCCTTCATGCTCGGCGCGCAGTCGGTCAATCCCGACTTCAAGGTTAAGATCGTGTGGGTGAACTCCTGGTTCGATCCGGGCAAGGAAGCCGACGCCGCCAAGGCGCTGTTCGACCAGGGCGCCGACATCATCGTGCAGCACACCGATTCCACCGCCGCGCTGCAGGTCGCCGAGGAGCGCAAACTGCACGGCTTCGGCCAGTCGTCCGACATGATCAAGTTCGCGCCGAACGCGCAGCTCACCTCGCTCACGGACGAATGGGGTCCTTACTACATCAGCCGCGTGCAGGCAGCGCTCGACGGCACCTGGAAGCCGGACAATGTCTGGCTCGGCATCAAGGACGGCGCCGTCAAGCTCGCGCCCTTCACCAACATGCCCGACGACGTGAAGGCGATGGCGGAGGCAACAGAGAAGAAGATCGCCGGCGGCTGGAACCCCTTCACTGGACCGGTCTCCAAGCAGGACGGCTCGCCCTGGCTGAAGGACGGCGAGGTCGCTGACGACGGCACGCTGCTCGGCATGAATTTCTACGTCAAGGGCGTCGACGACAAGCTGCCGCAGTAAGTGGCAAGCTCTTGATATCAAAAAGCAAAGGGCGCCTTTCGGCGCCCTTTGTCATTTGGCGTTCCCTTCGCAGTCGAGGACGATCAGACTGCCGACCCGTAAAGGTCGTAGGCGTCCGCGCGGTCGATCTTGACGGTAACGATCTCGCCGGCTCGCAGCGGCCGCCGCGACTGGATGTGCACAGAGCCGTCGATCTCCGGCGCGTCATACTTGGTGCGGCCCTTGGCCGATGTGCCGTGCGCCTCGTCGATCAGCACCGGCAGGCGCTTTCCGACTTTCTTGGCCAATTGCGCGGCGGAAATCTTTTGCTGGCGCTGCATGAAACGATGCCAGCGCGCTTCCTTGATATCCTGCGGCACCTGCTCGAGACCGAGATCATTCGAGCGCGCGCCCTTGACCGGCTCGTATTTGAAGCAGCCGGCACGGTCGATCCTGGCTTCGTCCAGCCAGTCGAGCAGCATCTGGAAATCGTCTTCCGTCTCGCCGGGGAAACCGACGATGAAGGTCGAGCGGATGGCGAGATCGGGGCAAACCTCGCGCCAGCCGCGGATACGGTCCAGCGTCTTTTCGCCATGCGCGGGGCGCCGCATGTTCTTCAGCACCTGCGGCGAGGCGTGCTGGAAGGGGATGTCCAGATAGGGGAGGATTTTTCCCTCGGCCATCAGCGGGATGACGTCGGCGACATGCGGGTAGGGGTAGACATAGTGCATACGGACCCAAATACCGAGCTTGCCGAGTTCCTCGGCGAGATCGAGGAATTTCGCCCGCACCTCGCGGTCGCCGAACATCGAGGTCTGGTACTTGATGTCGATGCCGTAGGCGCTGGTGTCCTGCGAGATGACGAGGATTTCCTTGACGCCGGCCTTGGCGAGCTTTTCGGCCTCGCGCAGCACGTCCGCGGCGGGGCGCGAGACGAGATCGCCGCGCAGCGCCGGGATGATGCAGAAGCTGCAGCGGTTGTTGCAGCCCTCGGAGATCTTCAAATAGGCGTAGTGGCGCGGGGTGAGCTTCACGCCCTGTGGCGGCAACAGGTCGACATAGGGATCGTGGCTTGGGGGCGCGGCCTCGTGGACCGCGGCCATCACGCTCTCATAGGCCTGCGGGCCGGTGATCGCCAGCACATTGGGATGCTTTTCGCGGATGACCTCGGGCTCGGCGCCGAGGCAGCCGGTGACGATGACGCGGCCATTCTCCGAAAGCGCTGAGCCTATGGCGTTGAGCGACTCGTCGCGGGCGGAATCGAGGAAGCCGCAAGTGTTGACGACGACGAGGTCGGCGCCGTCATGCTTGCGGGCGATCTCATAGCCTTCGGCGCGCAAGCGCGTGATGATGCGCTCGGAATCGACGAGCGCTTTCGGGCATCCAAGACTGACGAAACTGACGCGTGGGGCGGACATGAACGTATTTTCCAAGAGATGAGGGTGAGATCGAGGACCACAAGCACGCTGGCTTTGATGATCGATCTCAGGCGCGTGGCCTTCGGCCAATTCGCGCGGCGCAATAGCATGCTTCCGCCCAGAAGCAAACCTGCCCGCCGCCCGGACAGGAAGCGATCTTATGGCTGCTGCGCTGACGGCGCGTCAGTGGTGGTCCGGGCCGAACCATGGCGCCAGGAATGCGAAATGGTCCGGAAACTGCTGCACGGCGCCTCCGAGCAGCATGTTGATCGCCACGTACAAGATGATGAGCAGGCCGATATAGGCGATCCAACGGTACCTGTGCAGGAGTCGCGCGACAAAGGAGGCGGCAAAACCCATCAGGGCGATGGACAAAGCCAGGCCGATGATCAGCACGGTCGGATGCTTCATGGCGGCGCCGGCGACGGCGAGCACGTTGTCGAGCGACATCGAAACGTCGGCGATGACGATCTGCCAGGCGGCTTGCGAGAAGGTCTTGCGTGCGCCCTTGCCGGATATGGATCCGTCCTTGTTGTAATCGCTGTTCGACAGCGCCTCGGTAGCGTCGCGCTCGTCGTCATGGCTGACGCGCAGCTCGCGCCACATTTTCCAGCATACCCACAGAAGCAGAAGTCCGCCGGCGATGAGCAGCATCGGGCCGATGCTCAGCAGCCGCTGCGTGATGAGGGCAAAGATTATGCGCAGGACGGTGGCTGCGGCGATGCCGACAAGGATGGCACGCTTGCGCTGGTCGGCGGGGAGGCCTGCAGCCGCGAGGCCGATCACAATTGCGTTGTCGCCGGCGAGCGCGAGATCGATTGCGACGACCTGGAAGAGAGCTGAAAGGCCTGCGGCAGTGAATATTTCCATCGACCAGAAATCCTTGCCTGAAATGCGGGTCGCCTGTTATGCAGACGGCCCTAAAGGCACGGTCTACCTGCGTCAAGACGCAGGTTCTGGTATCGCCGGAAAACGGCGCCGCCGGCGCCGGACCTCATGAATTCGGGTGACCGCCGGCAAGGCGGGCCAGGCGCAGAACTAGTCGTAGAGATTGTATCTCGCCCAGTCGGATTCCGGGATTTCATCGCCGATCTTGTAGCGGAACTGCAGCACCTGCATGTGATCCGGCGCTGTCTGGCATTTGAACTTCAGCCGGTACCATTGGCCCTTGCTGCGGAAGGCGGCGCCTGAGCTCTTGATGGCGTCGGCGCTCATCTGCGGCGTGGCGAAGGCGTAGGCCACCACCCGGTCGGCCTTGTAGCTGTGATCGTCGTGACTGATCCGGTCGAGCACTTCGGCGTCACACCGCTGCTCGAGACGGGTCTGCGGGTCGAGTTTCAACAGGCCGGCGCGCAGCGCATTGTCCATCGCCTTGGCCGGCAAGACCGGCGTCAGCGACGCCAGAACCATCAGGCAGAGCTTCTTCATGGGCGCGACAAGCAGCATATTTTGTCCGAGAAATCAAATAAACGCTGTTTTACCGGTGGTTGGCTGCAAGGGCCGCGGCGGCACCACTTGAGTTGCGAGCGAATTCGGCGCCAGGCAACCATTGGTGGCCGCAATTTACAGAATCGCTAATAAGCTGGGAATGTCCGTGCGCTCGTCGGGGTCGCCACGTCGTGCCTTTTCCAGGACGGGGTCGCGATGCGCCCAGAAAAAGTCAACCGTGCAAATCGGCTCCGACGGCCCCGCGTGGAGCGCTGTTCGCTCGCGCCGCGGTTCCGCCCGCTCGTTGCCGTGAGAGTTCACCGGCAGGAAAAACAAGCAAATCCAAATGGTTCAATACTTTCCGCGTCGGTTCGACGCGCGGCGGATTACTTGGCGCCGATAACAAATCCGTGAACTTGAGGGCCAGCCGGCAGTTTGGGCGAAGTTGACAAGGCGCTTCCCTTGGGTCAGGCCATGGCCAAACGGGGCGGGTTGAACGGCCCGGGGGGACTGCGGCAATGGCGAAGATCGAGACGGCCAAGGGGTCGATGTTCGGCCTTGGACGCGCGTTGCGCGCCCGTCATAGCGGTCCAGCCGCAGCCGCCGCGCACTCTCTGTTGATCGCCCCAAAGGCGGCTCCGGCCGGCGTCGACAGCCCTCGGGTCTCGACCGCGGCAACGAAG
>RXJA01000263.1 GCA_003963455.1 Hyphomicrobiales bacterium | reverse complement strand
GCCCAACGTCACCGACTGGCAGTATCTCAACCTCAACTATGTCGCCAAGGCGCATATCGATCAGGACGCCTGCATCAAATGCGGCCGCTGCCATATCGCCTGCGAGGACACCTCGCACCAGGCGATCACCAACATGGTCGACGGTGTCAGGCATTTCGAGGTGATCGACGCCGAATGCGTCGGCTGCAATCTCTGCGTCAATGTCTGCCCGGTCGAAGGCTGCATCACCATGGAGCCGCTGGCGGCGGGAGCGATGGACCAGCGCACCGGCAAGCCGGTGTCGCCGATCTACGCCAACTGGACGACGCATCCGAACAATCCGATGGCCAAGGTGGCTGCGGAATAAGGGTCCTCAACTCGAATGAGGAAACGGCGCCTTTGGGCGCCGTTTTGCATTTTCTCTATTGCGGATAAAATCTATCCAAGATAAAAGATATCCATAATTAGGAGATGCATGCGATGAAACTTGGAGAGGGCGTCGAAGCGGCAATCCATTGCGCCGCCATGCTTGCCGGCGTCGAGGGCAACAGCACCATGTCCGGCGCGGCCCTGGCCGAAGCGTTCGGCCTGTCGCCGAGCTATCTCCTGAAACATCTCAACCAGCTTACGGCGGCACGGATCCTAGAATCGGTACCGGGGCCGGCTGGCGGCTACCGGCTGGCGCGGGCGGCGGAACAGATCACGCTGCTCGACATCGTGCTGGCCATCGAGGGACGGGAGCCTGCTTTTCGCTGCGGCGAGATCCGCCAGCGTGGTCCGGTCAAGATCGATGCCTCGGCCTATGTCAAACCCTGCGGCATCAATGCCGCGATGCTGAAGGCCGAGCGCGCTTATCGCGCGGCGCTCGCCGAAGTGAAGCTGTCCGACATCGTGGCGGAGTACGCGGCCGAAGGCGATCCGCGATCCTATGCCGCGAGCTGCGCTTTCGTCGAGCGCCGCCAGCGGCCGCAGAAATCCGTTTCACCCAAGCAGATCTAGAGCCACTCAAAACCCGGAAGGAAAGACGATGAAACAGAGATTGCAGTTCTTTGCCAAGGCGCCGGAAATCATGAAGGCGGTGTCAGCGCTCAACAAGGCCGTCGACGAGTGCGGACTGGAAGTGAGCCTGCTGCATCTGATCAAGCTCCGCGCTTCGCAGATCAATGGCTGCTCGTATTGCGTCGAGATGCACAGCCGCGAAGCCAGGCGCGACGGCGAGACGGAGACGCGGCTCTATCTGGTCGCCGCCTGGAAGGAATCGCCGCTGTTTTCCGAACGTGAGCGCGCCGCTTTCGCATGGACCGAGGCCGTGACGCTGATCGCCGGCAACGGCGTGTCGGACGAGCTCTACGCCCGCACGCTCGGGCATTTCTCGGAGGAAGAAATGGTCAAGCTGACGGTGGCTGTCGGCATGATCAACACCTGGAACCGGCTTTGTGTTTCGTTCCACGCCATCCATCCGGTGCAGACCGCGAAGGCCGCGTGAACCGATAGATCGGCGCGCGGAGGAAAATCCGCGCGCCTCGTTGTTCACGCCGCAAACCTCAGTCCACCGTCGCAGGTCAGCACCTGGCCGGTCATGAAGCCGTTGGAGACCAGGAAGGCGATCGCACCGGCGACGTCCTCGGCGCGGCCGATGCGGCCGACGGGCGTCTTGCCGGCATATTCGGCGAACACCGCCTGTCGCTGATCGTCCGGCAAGAAGTCCCACCATGGCGTGTCGATGACACCTGGCGCCACGACGTTGACGCGCAGCGGCTTCAGCTCGACAGCCAGGATCGGAGCGACGGTCAGGAGCATGCCGTTGATGGCGCCGATGCCGGCGACGCCGGGCGCCGCAATCTGCGCCGACACGGCCGAGATGAAAGTTACCGATCCGCTTCTGTTCAAGGTCGGCAGAGCCGCCTGCAGACAGGAGAGCTGTGGCCGGATCTTCTCGTCGACGCCGCTGCCGATATCGGCAAGGTCGAGGGTCGCGAACGGCCCCAGCCCCTTGCCGCCGCTGGCTGCGAGAACCAGGTGATCGAACGGGCCGAGGCGATCGAAGAAATGCCGGACCTCATCCGGCTTGGCCGCGTCGAAGGCGGCCTTGCCGACGGTGCCGCCCAGGCTCGCCCAGGCGCTCTTGAGCTTGTCCTCGTTGCGGCCGGTGATCGTCACTTTCATCGTGGGGCTGACCAGTCGTTTGGCCGTGGCAAGGCCGATGCCGGATGAGCCGCCGATGATGACGCAATGTTCGATGGTGCTGGTCATGAATGCTGTTCCCTGGATGTCGCGGAAGATTGTCCGGTCAGTTCGAGGCTAATCGCGCGCAACCGGCGGCGGGCCTCCTCGTCATAGGCCTGTGCATCGGCGCGCGTTTCCCGCTGGCCGTCGAAATAGCGGCCGCTGCACCCTTCGAGCGCCGGCGAGGTTACGAGGTTGAGAATGGCGTCGGCGCCGGTCTCGACCGAGCTCCATGGCGTGACGCCGGCCTGACGGACCATGGTGGTGTCCATGTAGCTTGCCGGATGCAAGGCGTTGACGGTGACGCCGGTGCCGTCGAGCTGTTCGGCCAGGTCGATGGTGAACAGGATCTGCGCCAGCTTGCTCTGGCAATAGGCGCGCACGCCGCTATAGCCATGCGTCAGCATGACGTCGTCAAAATCGATCGCCTGCTGGCCGGCCGAGGCGACGTTGACGATGCGCGCCGGCGCGCTTGCGTTGAGCAGCGGCAGCAGCTCCGACGTCAGCAGGAAGCCGGCGAGATAGTTGACCGCAAAGCGCAGCTCATAGCCGTCGGCGCTGACCTGCCGTTTGGCGCCCTGGCCGCCGGTGCCGACGCCGGCATTGTTGATCAGGATGTCGAGCCGGTCGGTCCTTGCGCGCACGGCCTCGGCGAGGCGGCGCACTTCGGCCAGCGAAGCGAGATCGGCGGCGAGAAACTCCGCCTTGGCGCCTTTTGCCTCTGTGGCGGCCACGACCGCTTTGCCGCGGGTTGCGTCGCGGCCATGCACCAGCACACGGGCGCCGGCGCCGCCGAGCCTTTCGGCGACCACGCGGCCGACGCCGTCGGTCGACCCCGTGACGAGAATGGTTTTGTCCTTGAGTTCCATGTCCAGAGCCTCCTTGCGCTGCTCTGAACGGAAACATGGGACACCGCGCGTATCTCAAACAGTTCAAACTTTATCCTGGTATCAGTACTGCTATAATCGGCGTATGGATGCCGTCTCCCACTCTCCCGAAGACCACCGCCGGCGCGAGCTCGGCGCCTTCCTGCGTTCCCGCCGCGAGCGGCTTTCGCCCGACACTGCCGGCATCGCCTGCGGTGCGCGGCGGCGCACGCCCGGGCTGAGGCGCGAGGAAGTGGCGATGATCGCTGGCGTCGGCACGACCTGGTACACTTGGCTGGAGCAGGGGAGGGACGTGCGGCCCTCGGTCGAGGTGCTGTCGGCGCTCTGCCAGGCATTGCGGCTCGACGCCGCCGAGCAGCGGCATCTGTTCACGCTCGCCGGCCGCCAGCAGCCGGAGCGGCGGCGCATCGTGCAGGCAAAGGTCGAGGGACCGCTGCTGCACATGCTGCAGAGCCTGGTGCTGCAGCCCGCCTATGTCGTCGGCCCGCGCTGGGACGTGCTGGCATGGAATGACGCGGCCGTCGCCATCTTCGGCGACTACGGCCTGCTGGAGGGCGATGCCCGCAACATCATCCACGGCGTGTTCACCGATCCGCACCGGCGGCATCTGCTGGTGGACTGGGAACAGCTGGCGCGCGCGACCCTTGCCGCGTTCCGCGCCGAGAGCGCGAAATACACCGGCGATCCGGATTTCGAGCGGCTGATCGCGCTGATGATGCGCTCAAGTCCCGAGTTTCGCGAGTGGTGGCCGCAGCGCGATGTGGTGCACCGGCTCTCCGGTTTGAAGCACCTGCGCCATCCGATCGCCGGCGCGATGACCTTCGAGCATATGAGCCTGTCGATCGACGACGGCTCTGATATGAGGCTGATCGTCTACACGCCGCTGGCGGAGCAGAACTCGGTCGCGAAGCTGCGGAAGCTGCTCGAGGGGCTGCCGACCGAGCGGCGTAGCGCCTGAGGTTGTTGGCAGCGGCCTCTCAACTTCGTCATCCACTGGCGGAGCGGGAGCGAAGCGGACGCGCAGACCCGAGGATCCTGTGTGTTGGTTCTGGTGTATGGTTTGAAGTGGGAAGGAGACCGAGTGAATCCTGGTCGTCCTTCGGACAGGCCGTGGCA
>RXJA01000503.1 GCA_003963455.1 Hyphomicrobiales bacterium | reverse complement strand
GATCCACACCACCATCGTCGGCCCGTCGCGCCAGCGCGTCGAATTGCAGATCCGCACCAAGGAGATGAACAAGATCGCCGAATACGGCGTCGCCGCCCATTCGATCTACAAGGACACCGGCGGCAAGATGAACGGCGCCGGCCATGCCATCTCCAAGGAGACCAATGCCTATGCCTGGCTCAGGCGCACCATCGAGCAACTGGCCGAAGGCGACAATCCGGAGGACTTCCTCGAGAACACCAAGCTGGAGCTGTTCCAGGACCAGGTCTTCTGCTTCACGCCCAAGGGCATGCTGATCGCGCTGCCGCGCGGCGCGACACCGATCGACTTTGCCTATGCCGTCCACACCGATGTCGGCGACACCTGCGTCGGCGCCAAGGTCAATGGCCGGATCATGCCGCTGATGACGGAACTGAAGAATGGCGACGAGGTCGAGATCATCCGCTCCAAGGCGCAGGTGCCGCCTGCCGCCTGGGAATCGGTCGTGGTCACCGGCAAGGCGCGCGCGGCAATCCGCCGCGCCACCAAGAACGCGATCCGCAAGCAATATTCCGGCCTCGGCGCCCGCATCCTGGAACGCGCCTTCGAGCGCGCCGGCAAGACGTTCACCAAGGAGAGCCTGAAGCCGGTGCTGCACCGGTTGGCGCGCAAGGACATCGAGGACGTGCTGGCTTCCGTCGGCCGTGGCGAACTGAGCTCCAGCGACGTCATGAAGGCGGTCTTCCCCGACTATAAGGACGAGCGCGTCACGGTCGCTGCGCCCAAGCAGCGCGAGGAGGGCTGGTCGAAGATCCGCAACGCCGCCGGCATGCTGTTCCAGATGCCCGGCACCCGCGCCGCGCGCAAGGACAAGAGCCAGCCGCGTGACGGCGCGGTGCCGATCCGCGGTGTGCGCGGCGACCTGCCGGTGCGCTTCGCGCCGGAAGGCGCGGTTCCCGGCGACCGCATCGTCGGCATCATCCAGCCGGGAACCGGCATCACCATCTATCCGATCCAGTCGCCGGCGCTGCAGGCCTTCGACGACCAGCCCGAGCGCTGGATCGACGTGCGCTGGGACATCGACGAGCGCACCAAGGAGCGTTTCCCGGCGCGTATCTCGGTCACCGCCATCAATGCGCCGGGTTCGCTGGCCGACATCGCCCAGGTCGTGGCCTCAAACGACGCCAACATCCACACGCTGTCGATGATACGCACGGCGCCCGATTTCACCGAGATGCTGATCGACCTCGAGGTCTGGGACCTGAAGCATCTCAACCGGCTGCTGTCGCAGCTCAAGGACAATTCGAGCGTCAGCGATGCGCGGCGCGTGAACGGTTGACCAAGTAACTTGACCATGGCCCCCGAAGAATGGGAACCGGTTTCGGAAGGGCGATGGATCGATAGAGAACAGGGGACGACATGAACACCGATGAAGTGCTGGGCATTTTCCGTGAGGCCGGCGCCGTTCTCGAAGGTCATTTCATCCTGACGTCCGGCCTGCGCAGCCCGATCTTCCTGCAGAAGGCGCGCGTCTTCATGCATGCCGACAAGACCGAACGCCTGTGCAAGGCGCTGGCCGGGAAAATCCGGGAGAGCGTGCCGGGCAGGATCGACTACGTCGTCGGCCCTGCCATCGGCGGCCTGATCCCGGCCTATGAGACCTCGCGGCATCTGGGTGTCCCGGCGATCTGGGTCGAGCGGGAAGGGGGTGAATTCAGGCTCCGCCGCTTCGAGATCGCCAAGGGCTCGCGCGTCGTCATCGTCGAGGACATCGTCACCACGGGCCTGTCGATCCGCGAGACCATCGACTGCCTGCGTGATCTCGGCGCCGAGGTCGTGGCGGCCGCCTGCATCATCGACCGCTCGGCCGGCAAGACCGATGTCGGCGTGCCGCTGATCGCGCTTGCCCAATATGAGGTGCCGGCCTATCCCGCCGACCGCCTGCCGCCGGGACTTGCCGCCATTCCGGCCGTTAAGCCCGGAAGCCGCAACATCTGAGGTCATCATGCGCAAAAACAGGCGCTTGGGCGGTCAGGTTGAATCATTCTCGGAGCTCTGAGTATCGATGATCGCCGGCATCGATCATTTCGTGCTGACGGTCCGTTCGGTCGAAGCAAGCTGCGACTTCTACCAGCGTGTGCTCGGCATGCGGCGCCTCGACGAGCCGAACCGGCCGACGGCGCTTCTGTTCGGCTCGCAGAAGATCAACCTGCATGAAGTCGGCCGCACCTTCGAGCCGAAGGCAAAGGCACCGACGCTGGGTTCCGGCGATTTCTGCCTCGTGGCGGCGGTGCCGCTTGCCGAGGTCCAGGCCAGCCTCAAGGCCAATGGCGTGGCGATCGAAGTCGGACCGGTCGAACGCACCGGCGCGAGCGGCCCGATGATGTCGGTCTATTTCCGCGATCCGGACGGCAATCTGGTCGAGATCAGCGAGTATCCGCTCACCTGAGATCGAGCCGCATGGCGCAACGCTGGTCCAAAGCCATGCCGTGCTCGACCTCGTCGCCGAGCAGGCCTGTCAGCCGTCCGTCGATCTCGGCGCCTTCCAGGATGCGAAATCCGAACTTGCGATAAAAGGGCGCGTTCCAGGCGACGGCGCGAAACGTCGTCAGCGTCACCGCGGCCAGGCCGCGCCGCGTGGCGTCCGCGATCGCCCGTTCAAGCAACGCGCGGCCTATGCCTTGGCCTTGCCGGTCCAGGCGCACGTCCAACTCCCAGACATGCAGCGTATCGCCCTCGATCCCGGCGCTCAGGAATCCGACCGGCCGGTCCCGATCGTCGGCACCGACCCAACATGCGCCGTCGGCGATCAGCGCGCGGTGCCGTTGCGCGCTGACATTGTCTCCATCGGCAAGCCACGCCAGTTCCGGTATGGCGCGAAACGCCAGTCCGGCGGATTGCTCGATCCCCGGCAGGGCCTCGGCGTCCTCGGCCCGCGCCGGTCGAATGGTGATCATGGGCTCCGTATCCCGGTTGTTTTCCTCAGTTTCGCCAGAATGAGGGCTCTTGTTACAGCCTGCGGCAGACAATCGCGGCGGCGTTTCGTTGTTGCGGGGCCTGGCCGTCGCTATATCAGAGTCTTGTTGCCTTTCTGCGCCCTGGAGGCGCAAGATATGTTGGCGCGACCCGGTGGGCAGGGGCAGCGCGTGTTGGACCGGGAACTGGAACAGAGTGCTTTTTCGACGCCGAGAGCCTGATGGCCTCCTGGAGCGGGTGCGTACTTACCTTTGGCCGCGCCGCTCGTTCTCGCGTTCCGTTCAGTATCTTTCCAAGCGCATTCTCAGGCTGAAGGCGACGCCGCATTCCGTGGCCGCCGGCGTCGCGGCGGGGGTGTTTGCTTCCTTCTTCCCGCTGGGCGTTCATTTCGTCGTTGCCGCCGTGCTTTGCTGGGTGATCGCAGGCAATCTGGTCGCGGCAGCGCTCGGCGCCGTGTTTTTCGGCAATCCGCTGACCTCCCCGCTGCTGTGGGGCGCGTCCTGGGAAACCGGCAAGCTGCTCCTGCATGAGCGCCTGCCGAAGCACGGGCC
Source organism: Hyphomicrobiales bacterium (assembly GCA_003963455.1). GTDB lineage: Bacteria > Pseudomonadota > Alphaproteobacteria > Rhizobiales > Rhizobiaceae > Mesorhizobium. The sequence goes on along the minus strand of RXJA01000503.1, from coordinate 710 downwards.
GCCCGAGCATCTTGGCGAAATGATGCACAAGCTCTCCTTCGCAAAGCTCTGGCATCCCGTTCTGGAGCCGATGCTGATCGGCGCGCTGCCGCTCGGCCTGGTCTTCGGACTCGTGTTCTACGGCGTCACGCGCTGGGGCATGACGGTGTTCCGCGAGCAGCGCAAGAAGCGCATTGCCGAGCGTGCGGAGAAGAAATCGCGGCAGGGCGGACGGGAAGTCCCGGCGGAATGATCATCGGCATCGGCAGCGACCTGATCGACATCAGACGCATCGAAAAATCGCTGGAGCGCCACGGCCAGCGCTTCGTCCAGCGCATCTATACCGAGGTCGAGCAGGCCAAGTCGGAAAAGCGCGCCGCCCGCGCGGCGTCCTATGCCAAGCGCTTCGCCGCCAAGGAGGCCTGCGCCAAGGCGCTGGGCACTGGCATGGCCGAGGGTGTGTTCTGGCGCGACATGGGCGTGGTCAACTTAGCCAGCGGCGCGCCGACCATGGCGCTGACCGGCGGCGCCGCTGCCAGGCTGCAGAAAATCCTGCCGAAAGGCCATCGGGCGTTGATCCATCTCACCATCACCGATGATTTCCCGCTTGCTCAAGCCTTTGTGATCATCGAGGCAGTGCCCGCCGAACAAGCGCCACATTGATTCCATCTGACCACGAGCGGCATGACGTTGCTCAGCGCGCGCCGAGACTCTATACCAACATCGCACAA
>RXJA01000022.1 GCA_003963455.1 Hyphomicrobiales bacterium | reverse complement strand
CCATTATTCTGCACCCCCTTCAAAGCCTTCGCGCGGACGGCGCGGGCCACGGTCGCCGCCTTCGCGGTCGCCGAACGAACGCGGACCACGGTCGCCGCGGTCGCGGTCGCCGAAGGAACGCGGGCCACGATCGCCACGCTCGCGGTCGCCGAAGCCGCCGCGCTCGGAGCGCTCTTCGCGCTTCTGCATCATCGCCGAAGCGCCTTCCTCATGCGCCTCGACCTTGATGGTCAGGAAACGCAGCACGTCTTCGGACAGGCCCATCTGGCGCTCCATTTCGTTGAGCGCGGCCGGCGGGCAGGTGATGTCCATCAGCGTGTAGTAAGCCTTCCGGTTCTTCTTGACCCGGTAGGTGAGGGACTTCAGTCCCCAGTTCTCGATCCGGCCGACGGAGCCGCCATTCGCGGTGATGACGCCCTTGTACTGTTCGACAAGCGCGTCAACCTGCTGCTGCGACAGGTCCTGCCGGGCAAGAAACACATGTTCGTAAAGAGCCATTATGTCTTTCTGCCTTTCTTCGTTTCTCTGTCCGGCCCTCGCGGCTAAGCCTCTGCAACTTGTCTGACCCGAAAGAGCGGGGAAGAAAGGAGCATCGCGAGACGGTCGAGAGCGGAGACACGGGAGGCTAAAAGCGCTTCTGGCTTCGTGTCGCGGCTTCGAAAAACCACGGCCCTCCGTTCAGCCCCCAGCAAGGACCGGCAGATTGCGCGGGTCTATACAGCAATTTCGCGGGAAGGCAAGGGCCCGAAGGCCAGCGCAGCGGAGGCGCAATCCGGACCCTACTGGAACACGACGTCCACTTGCGGCCGGGTCTGCTGCCGCAAGGCGACCTTTCAACTCGTATGCGCGACGAGCTTGTCCACAGTTTCGGGGAAGAAGTCGGGCGCCGAATTACGCTTGCCGAACATCATGTCGTACTGGATGAGCCGGAAATCGTTGATCTTCGGGTCGATCTGCTTCTGCCTCGACCAATCCGGCGTCGCTTCGCCCGATGGCGACAGAAGCAGGTTGCGGTCGACCACCCGGTAGCGTTCGCGCAGCGCGCCGAGGAAGCCGGTGTAATAAGGGTGGGTGATGCCTGCCGTGGTCAGGATGTGGTAGGGCAGGAAGGCCGGGCTCACGGCGCCTAGATTTTCCACCGAGCCGGAACGGTTCGACCAGATGACCAGCGGCGTGTCGTGGTGCTCGAGCGCCGCATCCGCCGTTGGCTCCTTGCGTGGCGCGACATTGTCCTTCAGGAAGCCGGTCTCGACATAGACGGGTCCGAGCGGCGGCAGGTGGTCGCCGAAAAAGGCGATGATGGTCGGCCGCTGGCGTGCCTTCGCCCAGTCGATCAGCCGTTGCAGGCCATGGTCGGCGTCGGCCGAGCCCTCGGCATAGGAAAGCAACGATTCCCGCGCCCAGGAACTGATCGGCGCCTCGACCGAATGCGTCGGGTTATAGTAGCGGTAGGGCTCGTAGGGGCCGTGGTTCTGCAGGCTGACCGCGAACAGGAACACCGGGTCGTCGCTGGCGTCGGCCTCGCGGATGATCTCGTCGGTCATCGCCGCGTCGGAAGCCAGCGGCCCGCGCTTCTCCATAGGCGGCAGCGTCTCCTCGGAGCGGAAGTCGCTGAAGCCGAAATCGGCATAGACGGCGCCGCGGTTCCAGAACCAGTTGGTGCCGGGGTGGATGGCGCGCGCCTGATAGCCCTCGCTCTTCAGGAAGGTCGCCAGCGAGGGCGTTGGGGTGCGCACATATTGCTGGTAGGGAATGGAGCCGGCCGGCAGGAAGGCATTGGAAAAGCCCGTCAGCGCCTCGAACTCGATATTGGCGGTCATGCCGCCGAACTCGGGCGAGAACATCGAGCCGGAGCGCAAGGCGCGCACGGTCGGGATCGGGTCGGGCTTGATGGTGACGCCTGGCAGTTGGGTCGAATCCCAGAAGGATTCGCTCATCACCACCACGATATCGGGCTTCTCGTCCGGCACCGAAGCCGCCACGTCCGGCCGTTCGATCGCGGCCATCGCCTTTTCGGAATAGCCGGGCGGCGCCGAGACATGCGCCATCGGCACGTTCATCGCGAAGGCCAGCGCAAAACCGTTCGAGGCGTAGTTTTCCTTCTGATCCCACATGATCGGGATGATCTGCAGCCGGTCGCGCGTCCACGAGAAGGTGGCGTAGTCCATGATCGAGACGAAGAAGGCGAGCAGCGGCACGGCAAGCGCCAGCCGCGCCAGCCGACCCTTGCGGCTGAGGATCGGCACCCGCCGGCGCCAGATCCGCCACCCATAGACCAGCAGCGCCAGTCCGCCGACGATGCCGAGAGCCAGCATGACGGCCGTCCATGGGCGCTCGCGCACCAGAAGCGGCATCAGCGCCATGATCTGGCGGGCAAACAGGAAATCCGTCGGGTAGAGCGGATCGCCGAGATAATGTGATTTCTGGTGACCGACAAAGGCGAGCGCCAGCGTCAGCGGCGCCACGATCATCAGGCTCTGGTGACTGCGCCCGAGTACGGCGTCGAGCCCGACCAGCATCAGGGCGAAGACGATGATGGTGGTCCAGCCCGGCTTGAACGGCTGCAGGAAGAAATCGACCGTGCCGAACAAATCGCCGCGCACGATCCATTCGATCGCGAATACGAGAAGAGCGGAGACGAGGAGCGTCGTCAGGCCGTAGCGTATAGTCGGCCAGGCTCGTCCCGGCAGGTAGCCAGTGGACGGATCGTCTTCCAAAAACTGCGGCACGGGTTTGGCCGCGCCTCTTCTGATCCTTGCCACTCAACTTCCCCCGGCCCACGCAACACGCCTTCCACGCGCGTCATGGCTTTGTCATCAAAGTGTCACGCAAAGCTAGCGCCTGTGGCGGAAATAAGAAGAGCCAGCAAACTAAACGTGAGCGGTTTTCATCAGGTGTGATCGCCAAAAAGTCTTTTGGAACAGGGAGTCAGCCGGTTTTTAATGCTGAAATGCGGGTTAAAGGGGCGCCCTCGGGCTTGACTTGGCCGTCCGCCTTGCGCCAGAGGCAGGGAAAAACCAGCCTCGGGAGAGACTTCAATGGCCGTCGCATTCACCTTTCCGGGGCAGGGCAGCCAGGCCGTCGGCATGGGCAAGGACCTCGCTGATGCCTTTCCGGAAGCGCGTCGCGTCTTCGAGGAAGTCGACGCCGCGCTCGGCGAAAAACTGTCGAAACTCATCTGGGAAGGGCCGGAAGAGACGCTGACGCTGACCGCCAACGCCCAGCCGGCGCTGATGGCGGTATCGCTGGCGGCCATGCGGGCGCTCGAGGCGCGCGGCTTCTCGCTGAAGGACAAGGTGGCCTATGTGGCCGGTCATTCGCTGGGCGAATATTCGGCGCTTGCCGCGGCCGGCTTCGTTTCGGTCGGCGACGCGGCGCGGCTGCTCAGGACCCGCGGCAACGCCATGCAGGCGGCGGTTCCGGCCGGCGAGGGCGCCATGGCGGCGATCATCGGACTGGAGCAGGCCGATGTCGAAGCGGCATGCTCGGAAGCGGCCAAAGGCTCCGCCAAAGGGTCGGTTTGCCAGGTCGCCAACGACAATGGCGGCGGTCAGCTGGTGATTTCGGGCGCCAAGGCCGCTGTCGAGCTGGCGGCGAAGCTCTGCACCGAAAGAGGCGCCAAGCGGGCGCTGATGCTGCAGGTGTCGGCCCCCTTCCACTCGGCGCTGATGGCGCCGGCGGCCGAGATCATGCGCGAGGCGCTGGCGGGCGTGGCAAAGCAGGCGCCGGTGGTTCCGGTCGTTTCCAACGTGACCGTGACGCCGACCAGCGATCCGGACGAGATCGCTCGCCGCCTGGTCCAGCAGGTGACCGGCCGCGTGCGCTGGCGCGAGACGGTGGAGTGGTTCGGCGCCAATGATGTCACCACGCTTTACGAGGTCGGTGCCGGCAAGGTGCTGTCGGGCCTCGCTCGCCGCATCAACCGTGATATCGCCACCGGCGCCGTCGGCACGGCGGCGGAAGTGGAGGCGGCGCTGGCGGCGTTTGCCTGACAGGCTGGCGATTTGACGGCACCTGTGCCAAGGGTGCCTCTCTGAGATCAGGAGAGAAAAATGTTCGAACTGACCGGCCGCAAGGCGCTCGTCACCGGCGCATCGGGAGGCATCGGCGAGGCGATCGCCAGGGTGCTGCACAGCCAGGGCGCCATCGTCGGCCTGCACGGCACGCGCGTGGAGAAGCTGGAAGCGTTGGCGGGCGAGCTCGGCGAGCGTGTAAAGCTGTTTCCGGCTGATTTGACCGACCGCGACGCGGTGAAGGCGCTGGGACAGAAGGCGGAAGCGGATCTCGAAGGCGTCGATATCCTGGTCAACAATGCCGGCATCACCAAGGACGGCCTGTTCGTGCGCATGTCGGACGCCGACTGGGACAGCGTGATCGAGGTCAATCTCACCGCCGTGTTCCGGCTGACCCGCGAGCTGACCCATCCGATGATGCGCCGCCGCCATGGCCGCATCATCAACATCACCTCGGTGGTCGGCGTCACCGGCAATCCCGGCCAGACCAATTACTGCGCCTCCAAGGCCGGCATGATCGGCTTCTCCAAATCGCTGGCGCAGGAGATCGCAACCCGCAACATCACCGTCAACTGCGTCGCCCCGGGCTTCATCGAATCGGCCATGACCGACAAGCTCAACGACAAGCAGAAAGAGACGATCATGGCCGCCATCCCGAC
>RXJA01000185.1 GCA_003963455.1 Hyphomicrobiales bacterium | reverse complement strand
GCGCTTCCCCTTCGACACGATCAAGATCGACAAGAGCTTCGTCGACGACTCGACGCCGAAGCGCGCCGTGCTGCTCAAATCCATGGTCAACATGGCGCATGAGCTCGGTCTTTCGGTCGTGGCCGAAGGCATTTCGGACGAGAGCGACGCGCTGGAGCTGCGCCAGATGGGCTGCGAATACGTCCAGAGCTTCATGTTCGGCGCGCCGATGCCCGGCGACCAGGTGCTGAAGACGCTCAGGGAACAATATCCGCTGACGCAGGCTTGAGAGCGAGTTTCGAACAGCCTCTAACTTTCGGGTCTGAGCGAGGGAGGCGTCACTGCCGATTTCAGGGAAAAAGTACGCCATCACCGGCGCGAGCCGCGGGCTTGGCGCGGCGTTGGCTATCGCCATGGCCGACGCAGGAGCGAGACTCGTCCTGCTTGCACGAGACAGCAGCGCTTTGACGGAGACGGTCGAAGCGATTCACAAACGTACTGGCCTGATAGCCGAGACTCTTATCTGCGACCTATCGGACGCAGCAAGTTGTGCCGAGGCGGGTGAGACGCTGGCGCGGCGCAATCGAGATCTCGACGGGCTGATTCACAACGGGGCGATGTGGCTGCCAGGATCTTTGGAGGCTACGAGCGACGCAGACATTCAAGCTTGTGTTTCGTCGGCTGCCATTGGCTCTCTGATCCTGACACGGCACGTGCTACCCATTCTCAGCGCGAGATCGGCTTCCGACATTCACATCGTCGTTTCAACCAGCGGCCTGCCCAATGCGCCCCTGTCAGGGACATCAATTGCATTCAGAGCGGCGAAGGCGGCGCAGGACGGTCTGGTGCAGGGGCTGACCGAGGAGCTGAAACAAACGCGCATCCGGGTGACGGCAGTTTATCCCGGAGACTTCAAGAATGTTTCACCTCTCGAGCCCGCCTGGAATGACCCCGGACGAACCGACGGCTCTCTGACCAATCGGGAGGTGGTGGATTGTATCCTCTTTGCACTCAACCTACCCCCAAACGCGACCGTCAGAACTCTCGTTATTGAATAGATCGTGTCCGTTGGTGTGATGTGGCTTAGGCGATTGGCGAAGACGCCTGTGAATTCGTCATCCTAGGGTTCTGCGCCGCGTCGCTTCGCTCCTTGGTTCGCCCTAGGATGACGAAGCTGCGGCAGTCTCGGCTAACTTCAAATGATCGATGACAGGTTAAGCATGTCCCGCCGCCGCGCTTAGATGCGCGAGATCGATGCCGATCGAGGCGAGGATGCGGTCGTATTTGCGCTCGATGTCGGTGTCGAACAGAAGCTCGGGCGTGGCCGGGCAGGTGAGCCAGCCGTTCTCGGCGATCTCGGTTTCGAGCTGGCCGGCGCCCCAGCCGGAATAGCCGAGCGCCATCAGCGCGTGGCGCGGGCCGCGCCCGGTGGAGATGGCGCGGAGGATGTCGACCGTCGCGGTCAGGCAGATGTCGTCGGAAACGTTGAGCGAGGATTCCACCCGGTAGTCGCCGGAATGCAGCACGAAGCCGCGGCTGCGGTCGACCGGCCCGCCATTACGCACGACGAAATCGCGCGTATGGGCCGGCAGGCGGATCGCCTCCTGCTCGTTCATGATGCCGAGCTGCACAAGCAGGTCAGGAAACAGCATCTGCTGCGTCTGGTTGATGATCAGGCCCATCGCGCCCTCGTCGCTGTGGGCGCAGATGTAGATGACGGAGCGCGCGAAGCGGTCGTCCTTCATGCCAGGCATGGCAATCAGGAACTGGTCGTCGAGGAAGCCGCGTCCGGCGGCCGCCTTCTTGTGGCGCAGCAAATCCATGAGCTGAGCGTAACGCGTTTCGGCTGCGCCGAAAAGATGGTGCCGGTCCCCGATGTAACGCAAATATGATACCGGGTGAGCGACGAAGTCATTGCGCGGCCAAGAACGGACGGTCAAATCACCGCCATGCGATACATGAAGATAGTGGTTCTCGGCGTCGTTTTCGGGTGGGCTACCGGCCTCCCGGCCGAGGCTTCCTCATCGGTCTGGTACAATAGCGAGGGCGGCAAGGTGCGGCTGGTGACCACCGGCAAGCCCGACGAGGCCGGCAAGATCCACGGCGTGCTCGACATCGCGCTGAAGCCCGGCTGGAAAACCTATTGGCGCGATCCGGGCGACGCCGGCGTGCCGCCGCAACTCGACATATCGGGCAGCACCAATGTCGCGGACGCCCAGTTGTCGTTCCCGCCACCGCAGCGACATGACGACGGCTACGGCAAATGGGCCGGCTACGACCGCCCGGTGTCGCTGCCGGTGACCTTCACGCTCTCGGCGCCTGGTCAGCCGGCGTCCATCGATGCCAACATCTTCCTGGGCATCTGCGAGACGATCTGCATTCCGGTGCAGACCAAGCTCAGCGTCGATCCTGGTTCCGATCCCGACAACGCGACCGACGCGGCATTGGTGAAAACCGCGCTTGCGACGCTACCCTCTCCAGCCCGGTCCGATTTCGGCATCAGCGTGCTCCCGGGCGACCACGAGACCCTTGTCGTGCAGGCGCAATCGCCCGGCGATCCGGAGTCTGTCGACTTCTTCATCGCCGGCGAGCGCGACTATATGTTCGGTGCGCCAGTGCGCAGCGAGAAGGACGGGAAGCTCGTCTTCACCGTGCCGATCCTCGACCGGCCGTCGGCGACGCCGACCGATGGCGGGCTCTATTACACGCTGACCAGCGCCGAGGGTTCAGTGGACGGGCTGCTGCCTTTCCCTTGATCCAGCATCTCTTTGAGCCGGGCGGAAACCGCCGCGCATTCTTCCTGAATTGCTCTTTGAGCGGCGATTCATGACGGAAAACCGGCGCGCCCTTTTCCTGGACTTGCTGTGAGAGGTTGCTGGCCGCCGCGCAGTCCGATATCGAAGGTGTCAGTCCTTCCCATCTCCCCCAAGCGAGGCTCCCATGACCATTTCGGTTGGCGAAAAACTGCCCGACGTGACCTTCAAGACGATGACCGCCGATGGCGCGAAGGATATAAAGGGCAACGAGATCTTCGCCGGCAAGAAGGTGGTGCTGTTCGGTGTCCCCGGCGCCTTCACGCCGACCTGCAGCAACAACCATTTGCCGGGCTATCTCGAAAACCATGACGCCATCCTGGCGCGCGGCGTCGACACGATCGCCGTCGTCTCGGTCAACGATGTGCATGTCATGGGCGCCTGGGCGCGCTTCTCGGGCGGCGAAGGCAAGATCCTCTATCTTGCCGATGGCAGCGGTGACTTCGCCAAGGCCGTGGGGCTCGACAACGATCTTTCCGCGGCCGGCATGGGCCTGCGCTCCAAGCGGTTTTCGATGATCGTCGACGACGGCAAGGTCACCGCGCTCAATGTCGAGACAAAGCCCGGCGTCAACGAGAGCGGCGCGGCAAAAATCCTCGAGCAGCTTTAGATCGGGATGACGTTTCGTTGACCCGCCATCCTGATCTAACTCTTTGTCGGAGCATGATCTTGTCCGAAAACCGGTTCCCACTTTTTGCGTGCGCTGACCTCCGGTTCAGGATCATGCTCTGATGCTCGACATCGTCTGGCGCGCGGTGGCGATCGGCATCGGCGCCACGGTGTTCATGGATATCTGGGCGATCATCCTCAACAAGGCGATCGGCCATCCCTCGCCCAATTGGGGCATGGTCGGACGCTGGGTCCGGCATCTGCCCGAAAAAGTCTTCCACGACGATATCGGCAAGGCCGTGCCCTATGCGCATGAAAAGGCGCTCGGCTGGGCCTTCCACTATCTGGTCGGCATCCTCTATGGCGTGATCCTCGTGGTGCTCGCGGGCGCGGGCTGGCTGGCGGCACCGACCTTCCTGCCGGCCTTCATCCTCGGCATCGCCACGGTCGGCGCCGGCTGGTTCCTGCTGGCGCCGGGCATGGGCGCCGGCTGGGCGGCATCCAAGGTCCCCAATCCGATGAAGGTGCGCACGCTCAACCTCGTGGCGCACACGGTGTTCGCGCTCGGCATGTTCTCGACGGCGCTGCTGATCCGCTGATCGGAGGAAGCCGTCGAGCTCTCAATAGCTCTGGGTCGAACGTCTGGGCGCGGGTTTCCTTGCCGGGGCGCCTTCCTGCTTTGGCGCGGCCGCAACCGACGCAGGCCTCGTCGGCCCCTTCTTGAACGGCGCCATGCCTTCGCGAGCCAGTTCGTCGGCGCGCTCGTTCTCGGGATGACCGGCGTGGCCCTTGACCCAGTTCCAGGTCACCTTGTG
>RXJA01000422.1 GCA_003963455.1 Hyphomicrobiales bacterium | reverse complement strand
CGTGCCGATCGCGATGGAGGAGAAGCTGCGCTTCGCCATCCGTGAAGGCGGCCGCACCGTCGGTGCCGGCATCGTCGTCACCATCAAGGAATAACCGATCCGGCGATTGCCTGTTCGAAAAGGAAAGGGCGGTCTTCGGGCCGCCCTTTTTCGTTTACTCGCACTACGCGGAACAAGCCCGCGGCGTTGTTTCGAAGCTATTGCAAGCACGATTGCCGCAACTATTATTGATTGCGGCAGGGGGCTTCGCCAAGCATGATTTCGGGGTGCCGCTTAAATCATACAGCTACGTCGCTGCGTGGACTCCTTCGCATGATGCTGCTGCTTGCGATGGCTACCGCCGCCGCGAGGGCGGAGGATATCCCGATGCCGTTGTCCTATCCGCAACCGTGGTCCTATCCAGTCATACGGGCCGTTCCACTGCCCGATCCACCGGTGTGGTCGCCCCCGCAGACATCCCCCGATCCCAAGATATGGGCTAATCCGACGATATTATCCGACCGGCTCTCGCCGATGCGGTTCGTGGTCGTACGCAGCAGTGCAACGGGCTGCGAGCCCAATTGTCCCGAATGGATTTCGGCAGAAGGGGCCATCGAGGCTGAGACACCGGCTAAACTCAAGCGTGTATTGAAGACGCTCGGTGGTCGGCGCCTGCCGATTGTCGTCAATTCCCCGGGCGGCAGCGTCGAAGCGGCAATTCTGCTTGGTCGGACAATCCGCAAAAACAAGCTGGATGTCGCCGTCGGAGCGACCAAATTTGTCGGGTGCTGGCCAGGGATGGAGGATTGCCGGACAAACGACGGCAAGGGCGCCGCCTATTTCGGTATCGCATCTGACGACGGGGCCATGTGCAATTCCGCCTGCCCGCTAATGTTTGCCGGCGGCGTCCGACGGCTGGTCGGCAGTTGGGCTTATCTCGGCGTTCACCAGATCACCACGACCTACCGGCGTCAGCAGTTGTATTACCGCACCACCTACAGAATTGTGCATGGCAAGAAGAAGATCATCAGCTCGAAGGTCATTAGCCGCACCGATGCCGGCACTTACCAGACCTATGAGATGAGCAAGGCGGTCGAGAGAAGGCTGTCGGCCTATCTCCGTGAGATGGGGGTAGCACAGGGCGTTCTCGACGCCATGAAGGCAACACCTGCCAGTGACATCCGGCGGATCGCCCTCCACGATATGATGACGATGAAATTGGTGACCAGCACGGACACAGTGGATCTGTTGACGAGCGGAAGCCTTTGCATGCCCGACAAGTCAGTCCCGAGTTGTCGGGAAATACCGGCGAATGCCAAGCCGATTAGCGAAGCAACGGCAATACCTGCTCAGCAGGCTGCGGTCACGGTTCCCCAGCCGGCCAAAGCGCCAACCGCCGAACCATTCAAGGGAGCGGCAGGAAATGCCGCGCCGGAGATGCGCTTCGTGGTCGTTCGCGGCAGCGATCCGCTCTGCGATCCCGACTGTCCCGAATGGATATCGGCGGAAGGCACGATCGTTTCAGGCACAGCCGCTAAGCTGCGCCAGTTGCTCGATACGATCGGTGGGCGCAGGCTGCCAATGATCATCAACTCGCCGGGGGGAGATGTACAGGTCGCGCTTGCAGCAGGCCGTCTGATCCGCCAGCGTGGATTGGACGTCGCTGTCGCCCGAACCAATTTTGTCGATTGCGATGCCGGCTCAGTGGGATGCGACCCCACCGACGGTCAGCGTAGCGGCCTCGCGATCGACGCGGGCGCTGAGTGCGACGCCGCCTGTGCCGTGATGATCGCTGGCGGCACCAGGCGCCTCGTGGGTGCCAACGCGCATTTCCTCGTGCATTCCATGGGCATGGAAGAAAAGGTCAGGGTGTATCTTGACGAGATGGCGATCGGCTCAGGCTTTTTCGTCGCCATGCAGTCGGCACAATATGCCAAACACAGGGAACTCAGCCGGGACGAACTGCGAGAATTCGGGCTGACGACAGGGCCGCAGTCGGTGGACGCGCTGACCGGTACTGCCATTTGCAAGTCCTCGCCCAAGCCCGACAACTGCCGGCCGCCGTCTGCCATTAATGCCACCGCAGGTCCGCCGCCGAAGCTCTAATGCGTATCGACATTAGGGGCAGTCCCAAGAGTGCCCCTAAGCTGCAGCGCACAGCGTTATCGAACAGCAATAAGCAGACGAAGCTGTTGCAAGCATTATTGCCGCAACTAGTATGGGTTGTATCCGAGGGGCTTGCCAGGCGTGGTTTCGGCGTTTCGTTCAAAAGTCATTTTGTGGCGGCAAGGGCTTATCCGGCTCGGGCTGGCTATCGCCATGGCGCTGGCCGTCCTCGGCGTCGCCGCGAAGGCGGAGCCGCCGGACTACGGTCCGGCGATGCGCTTCGCCGTCGTGCGCAGCGGCGCGCCGGGCTGCGAGCCGAATTGCCCGGAATGGATTTCCGCCGAAGGCACGATCGAGGCCGGAACGCCGGCGCTGCTCAAGCGCCTGCTGAAGACGCTCGGCGGGAGGCAACTGCCGATCGTCGTCAATTCACCTGGCGGCAATGTCGATGCCGCGCTGCAGCTTGGCCGCATGATCCGCAAGAACAAGCTCGATGTCGCGGTCGGTATCACCGAGTTTTCCGGTTGCTCGCCGGGGATGAAGAACTGCCGGGGCAATGACGCCAAGGGGCAGCCCTATTCCGGGGTCGCTTACGACAGCGGCGCGATGTGCAATTCGGCCTGCCCGCTGATGTTTGCCGGCGGCATCCGCCGCGTCGTCGGCGAATGGGCCTATCTCGGTGTCCACCAGATTACGACCACCTTCCGGCGCGAGAAGTTGCTCTACCGCACGACCTATCAGATCGTGAACGGCAAGAAGAAGATCATCAGCACCAGGATCGTCAGCCGCAAGAATGCCGGCAGCTACAAGACCTATGAGATGAGCAAGGCGGTCGAGAAGCGGCTGTCGGCCTATCTGAAGGAGATGGGCGTCGAACAGGGCGTGCTGGATGTGATGAAGGCGACGCCCGCCAGCGACATCAGGCAGATCGAGCCCGACGACATGCTGGAAATGAAGCTAGTCACCAGCCTCGATTCGCTCGATCTGCTGACCGAGAAGACCATGTGCCGGCGCAATCCCGTGCCGGCGAATTGCCGCGAGGTACCGTCGAACGCCAAGCCGGCCGAGGTTGCGGCCGCCGAAGCCACGCCTGCCCCCACCGCGTTGACCCCGGCGCCCGGGCCACAGATCCAGCAACAGGAGATGCGCTTCGTTGTTGTTCGCGGCGCCAACCCGCTCTGCAATCCCGACTGTCCGGAATGGATATCGGCGGAGGGCACGATCGTCGCAGACACGGCCGACAAGCTGCGCCAGTTGCTTGATACGATCGGCGGGCGCAGGTTGCCGATGGTCGTCAGCTCGCCAGGTGGAGATGTGCAGGCTGCGCTTGCGGCGGGCCGCCTGATCCGTGAGCGCGGGCTGGATGTCGCGGTCGCCCGAACGGATTTCCTCGATTGCGACCCGGGCATGGCGGGGTGCGATGCAACCGACGGCCCCCACGGCGGCCTCACCATCGATGCAGGCGCCCAATGCGACGCCGCCTGCGCGGTGATGATCGTCGGCGGCGTCAGGCGCTTCGTCGGCGCCGATGCGCATTTCATGGTGCATTCCATGGGCATGGAAGAGAAGGTCAGGGCGTATCTCGACGAGATGGCGATCGGCTCGGGCTTTTTCGTCGCCATGCAGTCGGCGCAATATGCAAAACACAGGGAGCTCAGCCGGGACGAGCTCAAGAGTTTCGGGTTGACGACCGGCGCGGAATCGGTGGATGCGCTGACCGGGGCGACCATATGCAAATCATCGCCGAAACCGGACAATTGCCGAGTGCTGCCGGCCGCCAATGCCGAGGCCGAGGCGCCGGCCAAACTCTAGCGCAAGCCGCGCACTGGCCATCGAGCCAGGTTGAGGCGGGCAGGGCGGCGCCGCTATCCTCCTCGCGCCATTTGCGGAATGGAGGATCGGCGATGAGCGCGGAAATCCCGACTTTGTACGAATGGGCCGGAGGCGGTGAGGCGCTCAACAGGCTGACTCGCGCCTTCTATGGGAAGGTGGCCCTGGATCCGATCGTCGGCCCCGTGTTCAAGACCATGTCGCCGGACCATCCGGCTCACGTCGCCGCCTTCATCGGCGAGGTCTTCGGCGGCCCGAAGACCTACAGTGAAGATTTTGGCGGTCACCGCGAGATGGTGATGCACCATCTCGGCAAGCACCTGACCGAGGAGCAGCGGCGCCGCTGGATCAACCT
>RXJA01000274.1 GCA_003963455.1 Hyphomicrobiales bacterium | reverse complement strand
CTGACGGATGAGATCCATCTCAAATATCCACTTCTTGTTCTTCCGACAGTCAGAGCGTCCTCGACTTGCCTTGCAGTTCCAACGACCGCTCGGCTATGCCCTTCGTCCAAGACTAGGACATCGGGCAGGGACGGCTACACCGCACTTGTTGACGGGTCCAGAAGATCGTTCTTCCGGTTCGGGCGGCGACATACAGCTATTTCGGCGCTTTGTCACGCCTTTGTCGCTTCTTTTTTGGATGCCGCCGCGATCTTCCGACGCGGGGCTTGCATAGGATGCGCGGGCTTTCTAAGCCGGGCAAGGCGTAACTCCTGTCCGGCGGCCATATTCCTTGATGTCAGTTTTCGATGCGGTCCTGCTCTTTGTCGCCGGTTTTGTTTCGGGCGCCGCCAACGCGGTCGCCGGCGGCGGTACCTTCCTCACCTTCGGCGCCATGACGCTGGTCGGCCTGCCGCCGATCGTCGCCAACGCGACCTCCTCGGTGACGCAACTGCCGGGCTACATCACCTCGACGCTCGCCTATTGGACCGATATCCGGCATTTCTGGCGCGGCGCCCTGCTGCTTTGTCTGATCTCGGCCCTTGGCGCGCTGGCCGGCTCGCTCATCCTGCTCGCGCTCTCCAACCCGTCCTTCCGCGCGCTCGTGCCCTGGCTGCTGATTGCCGCAACCGCCCTGTTTGCCGCCGGGCCGTGGCTGAAGCCCGCGGCCGGGCCGGAGCACCAAGCCTCGGTCGGTTCGCTCGCGGGTTCGCTCGCGCAGTTCGCGACCGCTGTCTATGGCGGCTTCTTCGGGGCCGGCATGGGGGTCATGATGCTGGCGACCCTCGGCCTCACCCAGGCCGGCGACTATCACCGCTTGAACGCGCTGAAGAACATGCTGTCGATCGTGATCGCGATTGTCGCCATCCTGGTCTTCGTTTCCGGAGGCGTCGTCGCCTGGCCGCAGGCGGTCGTCATGATCCCGGGCGTGGCACTGGGCGGCTATGCCGGCGTGTGGATCGCCAAGCGCGTGCCGCAGACGGCGGTGCGCGGCTTCGTCGTCGCGGTCGGCCTGCTTCTGGCCTTTTATTACTTCACCAAGGGCTGAGCAGCCGCCGACAAGTCCGGCCGCCGCTCGCTGGTCAGCTTCTCGGCCTCGGCGCGCCGCCACTCGGCGATCTTCTTGTGGTTGCCGGAGATCAGCACGTCAGGGATCGGCCTGCCCTCGAATTCCTGCGGCCGCGTGTAATGCGGATGCTCGAGCAGGCCGTTCTCGAAACTCTCCTCGTCACCCGAGACCGCGTTGCCCATGACGCCGGGCAGCAGCCGCACCACGGCGTCGAGCAGCACAAGCGCCGCCGGCTCGCCGCCCGACAGGATGAAATCACCGATCGAGACTTCCTCCAGTCCCCGCGCGTCGATCAGCCGCTGGTCGACGCCCTCGAAGCGGCCGCACAGGATGACGGCGCCAGGCCCGGCGGCCAATTCCCGCACTCGGCGCTGCGTCAGCGGTTTGCCGCGCGGGCTCATCAACAGGCGCGGGCGCGGGTCGCCCGGAGGCGAAGCGTGGTCGATGGCTTTCGCCAGCACGTCGGCGCGCATCACCATGCCGGCGCCGCCGCCGGCGGGCGTGTCGTCGACCGTGCGGTGCTTGTCGGTGGCGAAATCGCGGATCTGGATGGCTTCCAGCGACCACGTGCCGGCCTCCAGCGCGCGGCCGGCCAGCGACAGGCCGAGCGCGCCCGGGAACATCTCCGGATAGAGCGTCAAAACCGAGGCGGCAAAGCTCAACGGTTGCCCCCGGCGTCCTTCGGTCCGCGCGGCCTGCCCTTGGGGTCGAAGCCGGAATGCCCCGGCGCCTCGCCGTCCTCGTCGTCGAGCAGGCCCGCCGCCAGCGGGTCGACACGCACGAAGCCCTGCGCGACCGATACTTCCGGCACTGCCGCCTGGGTGAACGGAATCAGCACGCCCTTGCGGCCGGCAAGCGTGACGTCCAGGATGTCGCCGCCGCCGAAATTATGCACGGCGACGACCTTGCCGATGACGCCCGTATCGTCCCTGACGTCGAGGCCGATGAGGTCGGCGTGATAGAACTCGTCCTCCTCGCCGTCGTCCGGCAGCATCGAGCGGTCGACGAAAAGCTCGGTGCCGGCCAGCGCCTCGGCGGCATTGCGATCGCCAATGCCCTTGAAGCGCACGACGACGACGGTGCCCGCCGGCCTGATATCGTTGATGTGGAAGGCGCGGCCATCCTTGGCATAAAGCGGGCCGTAATCGGCCAGCGCCAGCGGGTCGCCGGTGAAGGTCTTCACCCGCAATTCGCCCTTGATGCCGTGCGCGGCACCGATAACGGCCATCTGTACGGGGTTTTCGGGCTTGGTCATCGGCAGCGCTTCCTTTGCCCTGCTCTAATCCCCTCCGGCCATCATTTCAATGATCGCCTCTTCACCGCTTCCTAACCTCGCCGCCGGAAAATGCCGGAAACCGGAAAACACCCATGCAGGAATTCCTCATCCCGGCGAGATCCGACCTCCAGGCGGCGCGCGAGACCTGGCTGAAAGCGCTGGCGCATGAGCGCCGGCTGTCGCCGGAGACGGTCGAGGCCTATGAGCGCGACACCCGCCAGTTCCTGCATTTCCTGACCGGACATCGCGGCGGCCCGCCGGGCATTGCGGACATCGCCGACCTGCGCCCGGCCGACCTGCGCGGCTTCCTTGCCAAGCGCCGCCACGAGGGCGCGGGCGCCCGCACGCTGGGCCGCGGCCTCGCCGGCATCCGCTCGCTGCTGCGTTTTCTTGAAAAACGCGGCCTCGTCAACGCCGCGGGGGCCGTCGCCCTGCGCGCGCCGCGCCAGCCGAAATCGCTGCCCAAGCCGCTGACGGCAAGCGACGCCAGGCAGGTCGTGGCGATGGAGGGCCAACTGGCGGAAGAGCCCTGGATCGCCGCCCGCAATGCCGCGGTGCTGACGCTGCTCTACGGCTCCGGCCTGCGCATCTCGGAAGCGCTCGGCCTGACCGGCGCCGATCTCGCTTCCGAGGCCGACACCGTGCTGCGTGTCACCGGCAAGGGCGGCAAGACGCGGCTGGTGCCGGTGCTGCCGGTGGCCATCAGGGCCGTTGCCGAGTACCGCCGGCTTTGCCCCTTCCATATCGGTCCCGAGGCACTGCTGTTCCGCGGCGCCCGTGGTGGTCCACTCAACCCGGCCATCGTCCAGCGCGAGATGGCCAAGCTCCGCTCGGCGCTGAACCTGCCCGACACGGCGACGCCGCATGCCTTGCGGCATTCCTTCGCCACCCATCTGCTCGGCCGCGGCGGCGACCTGCGCACCATCCAGGAACTGCTCGGCCACGCCAGCCTGTCAACCACGCAGATCTACACCGGCGTCGACACGGCGAGGCTGCTCGACATCTACGAGAAGGCGCATCCAAGGGCGTGAAGCTTCTCGGGGTCATCCGCAACTCCGGCCTTCGTCATCCACGGGCGAAGCGACGCGAAGCGGAGCGCAGACCCGAGGATGACGACGTGATGGGCGTTTGCGCTAATCACCAAGGGCATTCCATCCCAAAGCTCACCAGACCAGAAACAATTTCACCCCGCCGATTAACCGTTTTGCCGCTTTTCGGCGCTAAGACGCTTCTTATGAAACGCGTCATCGCCATCGCCGACCGCGCGGCCCTTGTCTCGTTGAAGCTGCTAGCGGCGCTCAACCTGTTGTTTTTCCTGTCCTTCATCGTCGTTCTGCTGCTTGCAAGCCGGGCGCATGCCGAAGCGCCCGGTTGCGCCGGCATCGATCTTTTGACCGCGCTGGAAAAGAACGACCCCGCGGCGTTCAGGAAGGTCGAAACCGAGGCGGCGGCCGTTCCCAACGGCAAGGGCCTGCTGTGGAAGCTGGATAAGCCGGGCGAGAAGCCCTCCTACCTGTTCGGCACCATGCACATGACCGACACGCGCGTCACCACGCTGCCTGAACCCGCCCAGAAAGCCTATGACGGCGCCGGCACCATCGTCATCGAAACCACCGATGCGATGGACAAGGCCAAGATGATGGCCGCGATGGCGAGCGAGCCCGGCCTGATGATGTTCACCGATAACACCACGCTGTCGTCGCTGCTGTCGCCGGACGATGCGGCGGCGCTGGACAAGGGGCTCGATGCCCGTGGAATTCCGCCGGCGACGGTCGCCAAGATGAAGCCGTGGATCCTGTCGGCGATGATGGCGTTGCCGGCCTGCGAAGTGGCGCGCCAGTCCGCCGGCGAACC
>RXJA01000394.1 GCA_003963455.1 Hyphomicrobiales bacterium | reverse complement strand
TGAATCTGGAGTTGGGGCATGGGGTTGGTGACTTGGGGACGGACGGGCCAGGCGGGCGACAGCGCAGGTCCGGGCTTCCGATCGATGGCAAGCGGCATCGCCATCTTGATGGCTGGAGCAGCGGCAATCACGCTGGGCGTATCGGCCGCAAAAGCTCAACAGGCCGCGCAGCCGGCGGCCGACCAGCAGGCCGATCAGAAAAAGAGGGCTGACGAGAAGGCCGCCGCCGAAGGAACCCTGCTCGACAAGATCCTCGTCATCAGCCGCACAGGCGAAACCGCGATCCAGTCGTTGGCTTCCGCCAGCCATGTCGACCAGGAGCAGCTCGACCGCCGCATGGCGACGACGCCCAACGAGATGCTGCTTGGCGTGCCCGGCGTCACCGTGCAGGCCGACGCGCGGCGCGTCTCTTCCAGCATCAACATCCGCGGCCTGCAGGATTTCGGCCGCGTCGCGGTCATCGTCGACGGCGCCCGGCAGGATTTCCAGCGTTCGGACCACGGCACGCAGTCGACCTTCTATGTCGATCCCGAGCTCATCAAGTCGGTCGACGTCATCCGCGGCCCGACCGCCAACACCTACGGTTCCGGCGCCATCGGCGGCGTCGTCTTCTTCGACACCAAGGACGCAGCCGATTTCCTAAAGCCGGAAGAGACATGGGCCGGCTCGCTGACCGGGCGCTATGAAAGCAACGGCAAGGGCTGGACCACCAGCGCCACCGGTGCCTACAAGATCAACGAGAACTGGGACGTTCTCGGCAACATCGTCTACCGCGACTACGGCGACTACAAGAACGGCGGCGGCGACACCGTTGCCGGCACCGGTTTCGACGTGCTGAGCGGCCTGCTCAAGACCTCCATCCGTCCCACTGAAAACAGCGAATTGAAACTCGGCTGGGTCGGCTCGAGCGACGGGTGGACGGAAACCAGCGGCGGCGTGCCGGCCAATGACGTCGATCTGAAGTCGAACACCTTCACCGCCCGCTACAACATCACCGACGATGCCAAGAGCTGGCTCGACCTCCACATCAACGCTTCGTACAACAAGACCAATCTCGACCTGACGACGCTTAGCGCGCAGAACCGCTTCGATCCGACCACCGGCCTGCCCGTGGTCCTGCCGGCCGGCTCGTTGTCCACCTTCGATGTCGGCACGACAGGCATCGACATCTGGAACACGTCGCGCTTCGAGACGGCGAGCGTCGCCCATGAATTGACCTATGGCGGCGACTGGGTCGGCGACGATGTCGAGACCGGCGGCACGGCGGGAGGAGATGCCTTCTACACGCCCTCGGGCAAGCGCAACGTCTCCGGCGCCTACATCCAGGACAAGCTGACCTGGGAGTGGCTCGAGGTCATTAGCGGCCTGCGCTACGACAATTATAGCCTCAAGGACGACACGAATGAGACCTCCGGCGACCGGGTGTCGCCACGCATCACCGTTGGCGTCTCGCCTTTCGAAAGCGCCGCCCTGGCCGGTTTGCAATTCTACGGCACCTACGCGGAAGGCTATCGCTCGCCCTCACTGACCGAGACGTTGATCAGCGGCAACCATCCGGCCGGCGTAACCTTCCCCTTCCTGCCCAACCCGAACCTGAAGCCCGAGACCGGCAAGACCTTCGAGTTCGGCGTCAACTACAAGCAGAACGACGTCATCGAAGGCGGCGACGCGTTTCGCCTCAAGGCCGCCTATTTCAACAACAATGTCGACGACTACATCGACGGCGTGACCCTCTCGCCCTTCGATCCGACCAGCGGCTGCCCGTTCGGCCCCGGCATCCCGATCTGCTTCCAGTATCAGAACTTCGCCAAGGCCAAGATCGACGGCTTCGAGCTGGAAAGCGTCTACGACGCCGGCTGGGGCTACGCCGGACTGTCGGCTTCGATCATCAACGGCCACACCATCTCCTATGAGGGCGTGCGGGCCGACCTCGCCACCATCCCCTCCTCGCAGGTGACGGCCCAGCTCGGCTTGCGCTTCATGGAGGACAAGCTGACCGTCGGCGGCGAGGTGCAGTACAACGGCAAGCCGAAGGGCAATGCCGTGGCAAAGGACTATACGCTGGTCAACGCCTTCGCCAGCTACCAGGCGACTGACAACTTCAAGGTCGATTTCCGCGCCGACAACCTGTTCGACGTCAAATACACCAACCCGCTCAACGGAAGCACGACCGCCGTCCTCTACGAGCCCGGCATCACGCTGAAGCTTGCGGCAACCATGCGCTTCGGAGGCTGAGAGTGACCGGCTTGTCGGCGTCGCTTCGCCTCTTGACCTCGGCGCTGGCGATGTCGCTTGGCCCGGCGCCGGCGTGGGCCCAGTCCGCGCCGGCCCCTGCTCCCAATCCGGTTCCAGGTCCGGCCCAAGGTCCGGTATTGAGCCTCGAACTCAATGCCGCGCAGCCTTCCGACAAAGGCTGCCGACTTACCTTCGTCGTCAGCAACGCGCTCGGCGCCGACCTGTCCAAGGCGGCTTTCGAGATCGCGCTGTTCGACGAGGCCGGTGTCGTCGACCGCCTCACCGTGCTCGATTTCAAGGACCTGCCGGCCGGCAAGACCAAGGTCACGCGCTTCGACCTTGCCGGTGCCGACTGCGGCAAGCTCAGCCGCGTGCTGATCAACAGCGCGACCGAATGCGGAGGCGTCGAGCCGGCGGCCTGCATGCGCGCGTTGAAGACGTCGACCAGGACCAGCATCGCTTTTGGAGTTTGACAAGCAGTGGGCTTCGAGCCGGCACGGACCGCCTTTGCACTAGCCCCGGCCGGCGTGGACCTGGGGCTGCTTGCGGCAACCGATCTTGATTTGACAAGGACGCGTCGCTTGCCGCAGGTCTCCTCGCGAGCCATGCAGGACATCGACCCCCTCCCCGACGCCGACAGCGAACCGGCGATCCCGCCGCCCGAGCCGCTCGCGCAGGAACGACAGTCGGCGCAAGACCGCAAATGGCCGGTAGCGATCGTCGTCTCCGGCTTGCTGCATGCCGCCGCAGCGGCGGCGTTCTTCATCGCGCCCGCCGGAACATTCGACTCCCTGGACACGATCCAGGCGCAGGGCTCCGATCGGTCGGGCGCCGATGTCGCCGGCAGCGTCCTCGACAACCAGCCTTCCGGCGCGGTGGATGTTACCCTGGTTCCGGATCCGCGGCCGCCCGAACCCGAGGCAGCCAAGCCAGCGCCGCCAACGCAGGCGCCTCAACCCGCAACGGACCAGCCAACGCGGGAAACCGCGCAGGAAACCGCCAGGCCGGCGCCCACCGCTCCTGAGATTCTGGCTGCGGACTCCCCGCGCCCGGACGATCAGACCTTCGCCGCGCGCAGTGAACCGGCAGCGTCCCCAAGTCAGGCGCCAAGCTCCGAAGCGCCTCCTGCCCAGGCTGCCCAACCACCGATCCCGAGCGCGAAGCCGAAAGAAGCCGCAGGATCCCCACAGCCTAGCGCGATGCTTGGCGCATTAACCGATGGCGATGAAGCAGACACCACGAAGATTGCCAGCAAGGGCGGGAAACAGACCGCGACCGGCAATGCCCTGGAATCCCGCTACAGCGGCGAAATTCAAAAGAAGCTTGCCCGCGCCAACCGCCGCGTTTCGAAATCGGTCCAGGCGAAAGCCCGCAACAACGCCAGGGTGATGTTCGTGATCATGGCCGACGGCACCATCGGCGATTTGCAGCTCGCCGAAAGCTCAGGCTCCGATGAGCTCGATCAATTCGCTTTGAAGCTGGTGCGCCAGCAAGCTCCCTTCCCTCCCATCCCTCCCGAGACCGGAAGGTCAAGTTGGGTGTTCAGGGCGCGGGTCGGCCCGTTCTGAAAATGATCGCGAACCGAAGGTCAGCGTCGCAAAGAAAAATGGAATCCGGTTTTCGGAAAAGATCATTTTCAAACAAAAGATAGAGGCCTGCACCAGGCAGTAGAACCATCGTCAGACCTCAGAATTCATCCGTTTCGAAAGGAAGCCAATGTACATCGCCATGAACCGCTTCAAGGTCCAGAACGGCTCGGAGGAAGCCTTCGAGGACGTCTGGAAGAACCGCGATTCCAGCCTCTCAGAAATGAAAGGGTTCAGGGAATTCCACCTGCTGCGCGGGCCGGTCAACGAGACCGAGGGCTATACGCTGTTTGCCTCGCACACTGTGTGGGCAAGCCAGGAGGATTTCGTCGCCTGGACCAAGTCGGAGAACTTCCGCGCCGCCCATCGCAACGCCGGCGGCTCCAAGGTGCACTATCTCGGCCACCCGCAATTCGAAGGCTTTT
>RXJA01000182.1 GCA_003963455.1 Hyphomicrobiales bacterium | reverse complement strand
CGGACCACTCTCAGGATTTTCCAAGCAGCGAACGCAGCTTTTTCTGGAATTCGCTTTCCTCGGGCTGATCGTCGCCGGCGACGTCGAGCGAGGCCCCCGGTTTGCGCGGATAGGGATCGATCGCCAGGCCGAAAAACTGTTCGGCCAATGCGCCGACGTCGATCGTATCGCCGGAAAATGTCTCCGGACTGTCCGGCCCGTCGGCGTCCAGGATGATCTCGCCGCCGCCCTCGAAGCCCTCGCGCCCAAGCTTCGACTGCTCGGGCAGGAGCAGCGCCTCGACCGGCTCGTCGATATGCGCGGTTACCGGCTCCAGGGTGACGATGCAGGCCTGCGTGATGTCGGCCTCGACGCGGCCGGTGACCTTGACGCCATTGCGCTTCCACGAAGCCACCAGCAGTTCGGCACGGTAGCTTTCGACCGAAAGCAGCTCATGTTCGGCGGCAAGCGCTTCGCGCTGGCGCTGATCGGCCTCGACCACGACGGGCAGGCCCTTTTGCGGCAGCCGCGCAACGTTGGCGACAAAGGATACAGGGCTGCGCAATCCGGCGTCTTTCATGTTGGCCTCCTTCACGCGGCCCCGGCGGCAGGGAACGCGGCCGTGCCGGCGATGATCGATTCGGTCGGCTGCGCGGCAAGCTTTCGCGAGGCCTCGCGGACATAGTCCGCCAGCAGCGATGCCTGCGGCCAGGAGCTGGCGTCCGGCCTGACGTTGCGGGCAAGCGCCGCCGCGAGCGCCGCCAGGTCGTCTTCCTCGAGGGCATCGTCATAAGCTGCCGTGCGACCGTAGAACATCCTTGCCAGCTTCTTCATGCGCTTGGGCACGCCGACATCGCTGATTCCAAGCTCGCGCAGCGAATGATCGACATCGAGGAAGAACTCGTCGATCAGCACTTGCGCGACCTCGGCCGCCACACCTTGTTCGCCATGCAGCCGGTGCTGGACGAGATACATGTGCAGAGACAGCATTTCGAAGCGGCCGAGCGGCGTATCCGGCACATTCCAGTCGGAATAAAGCACCGTTTGCCGCGCCGCCGCCACGATTTGTGCGTAGAGCGCGTCGGTGATGGCGCGGTTGGCATTGCGTTCGCGGCCAAAAAGGCGCTGGAACATTGAGGGCGGTCTCCCGGGGACCTGTTGTTTGATTTGGCCTTGTTGCATCGGCATGCAAGCTGGTTTACCGGTTTTGCGGCCCAGCGCAAGTTGCGGGGATGTGATGGAGAATTGTTGTTGGGTGCGCTGAAATTCAAGTCGTTCTTTGCGCCCGCCCCGATGGGCGTGGCCTCGCTGCTGGTGGTGGTATCGGCGCTTTCCGCCTGCAATTCTTCCAAGATGTTCGGCGATCTCCATCCAAGCGAGACGCTGACCAAGGGTTACGTCATCGACCAGCAGGCGATCGATTCGGTGCCGGTCGGATCGAGCCGCGAACAGGTGCTCCTGGCGCTGGGCACGCCGTCGACGACGGCGACCTTCGACAACGAGGCCTTCTACTACATTTCGCAGACGCGTAAGCGCTACGTCGCCTTCGACAATCCGCACATCATCGACCAGCATGTGCTGGCGGTCTATTTCGGCGCTGACGGCCGCGTCACCCAGATCGCCAATTACGGCCTGAAGGACGGCAAGATCTTCGACTTCATCTCCAGGACGACGCCGACCGGCGGCAAGGACCAGAACTTCCTCAGCCAGGTCATAAACGGCGCCAGCAAGCTGGCGCCCGGCATCCCGGGCGGCGGCACGCCTTAAGTTTACATACGGCTTGCAGAACGACCAGGACCCGCCGCCCCGCCCGGCGGGTCTTTTGTTTGCGCCCGGCCAGCGCGCATACTTATGCCCGGGCGTCCTCCTACCAATTTACCCGGGATTGGGGGCCGGGCATGAGCAACAGGCTCGCCTGACCGGCAGACCGTGATGTCGGACTGGCTTGCTGTCGACGCTCCGACGATCGACAGCGTGACGTTCAAGGAAATCGACCCGTAGCGACTTCGACCGGTTACCTCACCAAGGTCTTCCGCGAGGAATGGTGTCTGGACGGGCTTCCTGTAGGGCAGGTCTTTCAACGCACTCTTTATCCGGATGCGGTGACGGGATGGCAGCCCGTGGCGCCGGAAGACAAATAGGCGCGCTTCACGGAAAAGGCCCGCGGGAGCGATCCCGCGGGCCTTGCTTTCAATCCGGAGCCGCGATCAGCCGTGCGCGAGCACCGCGAGCAGAAGCAGCGCGACGATGTTGGTGATCTTGATCGCCGGGTTGACGGCCGGGCCGGCGGTGTCCTTGTAGGGATCGCCGACGGTGTCGCCGGTGACCGAAGCCTTGTGCGCCTCGGAGCCCTTCAGGTGCTTGACGCCGTCCTTGTCGGTGAAGCCATCCTCGAACGACTTCTTGGCGTTGTCCCAGGCGCCGCCGCCGGAGGTCATCGAGATGGCGACGAAGAGGCCATTGACGATGACGCCGAGAAGCGAGGCGCCGAGCGCGGCAAAGGCCGAGGCCTTTGAGCCCGAGATCAGGAGCACGCCGAAATAGACGACGAGCGGCGCCAGCACCGGCAGCAGCGACGGGATGATCATTTCCCGGATCGCGGCCTTGGTCAGCAGGTCAACCGCGCGCGCGTAGTTCGGCTTCGACGTGCCGGCCATGATGCCGGGATCCTCGCGAAACTGCCTGCGCACTTCCTCGACGATCGAGCCCGCGGCGCGGCCGACAGCGGTCATCGCGATGCCGCCAAAGAGATAGGGGATCAGGCCGCCGAAGATCAGGCCGGCGACGACGTAAGGGTTGGAGAGGTCGAAGGAGATCTCGCCCATGCCCTGGAAGTAGGGGTACTTGTCGCCATTGGCGGCAAAGAACCTGAGGTCGTTCGAGTAGGCGGCAAACAGCACCAGCGCGCCGAGGCCGGCGGAGCCGATGGCATAGCCCTTGGTGACCGCCTTGGTGGTGTTGCCGACAGCATCGAGCGCGTCGGTCGAGTGGCGGACTTCCTTGGGCAGGCCGGCCATTTCGGCAATGCCACCGGCATTGTCGGTAACCGGGCCGAAGGCGTCGAGCGCCACGATCATGCCGGCGAGGCCGAGCATGGTGGTGACGGCGATCGCCGTGCCGTAGAGACCAGCCAGCTGGTAGGTCGAGATGATGCCGCCGACGATGACGATGGCCGGCAGAGCCGTCGATTCCAGCGAGACCGCAAGACCCTGGATGACGTTGGTGCCGTGGCCGGTCACCGACGCCTGGGCGATCGAGTTCACCGGGCGCTTGTTGGTGCCGGTGTAGTATTCGGTGATCACCACGATGAGGCCGGTCACCAGAAGGCCGATCAGGCCGCAAATGAACAGGTTCTTGCCAGTGATGGCGATGCCGGCGACAGTGCCGACCTCGCCCCAGCCGAGCGTGACCGAGGTGGCGATGGCGAGGCCGACGATCGACAGGAGGCCGGTGACGATCAGGCCCTTGTAGAGCGCGCCCATGATCGAGCCGTTGGAACCGAGCTTGACGAAGAAGGTGCCGACGATCGAGGTCAGGATGCAGGCGCCGCAGATGGCGAGCGGATAGAGCATCGCGGCGCCCAGAACCGCCGTGCCGCCGAAGAAGATGGCGCCGAGCACCATGGTGGCGACAACCGTCACCGCATAGGTCTCGAACAGGTCGGCTGCCATGCCGGCGCAGTCGCCGACATTGTCGCCGACATTGTCGGCGATGGTAGCCGGGTTGCGCGGATCGTCTTCCGGGATACCGGCCTCGACCTTGCCGACGAGATCGCCGCCGACGTCGGCGCCCTTGGTGAAGATGCCGCCGCCGAGACGGGCGAAGATCGAGATCAGCGAAGCGCCGAAGCCGAGCGAAACCAGCGAGTCGATGACGACGCGGTCATTCGGCTGCAGCCCCATCGGACCGGTCAGGATGGCGTAGTAGATCGAGACGCCGAGCAGCGCGAGGCCAGCCACCAGCATGCCGGTGATGGCGCCCGACTTGAAGGCGATGTCGAGGCCGGCCGCAAGGCTGTTCGAAGCGGCCTGCGCTGTGCGCACATTGGCGCGCACCGAGACATGCATGCCGATGAAGCCGGCGGCGCCCGAAAGCACGGCGCCGATCAGGAAGCCGATGGCAGCGGTAATCGAAAGCAGCCACCAGGCAAGCAGCAGCACGACGACGCCGACGACGGCGATGGTGGTGTACTGGCGCGCCAGATAGGCTTGGGCGCCCTCGCGAATGGCGGCGGAGATTTCCTGCATGCGCTGATTGCCCTGATCGGACGCAAGGACCGAACGTGTCGCCCAGATGGCGTACAGAACTGACAG
>RXJA01000119.1 GCA_003963455.1 Hyphomicrobiales bacterium | reverse complement strand
CGTGGCGGAGTGGTTACGCAGAGGACTGCAAATCCTTGCACCCCGGTTCGATTCCGGGCGAGGCCTCCAGATGCTTGCGGGCTCCAGCGCAACCGCGCCGGAGTGGGGTTCCGGTTGAATTTCTGGCCGCGTTTGGCGCGGGGAGCGGATTGTTGGGACATGAGCGCTGATTTCTCCGAACGCCGCGTGAAGATGGTCGATGGCCAGGTCCGCACCACCGATGTGACCAGCGCGCCCCTCATCGAGGCGATGCTTTCCGTCCCGCGCGAGGCCTTTGTCGGCGCCGGACAGCAGGATCTGGCCTATATCGACGAAGACATCCGCATCTCAAATGGGGCCAATGGCGGCGGCGCACGCTACCTGATGGAGCCGTCGCCGCTCGCCAAACTTTTGCAACTGGCCGAGATCGACGCTGGCGATTCGGTACTCGATGTCGGTTGCGGCACTGGCTATTCCGCCGCATTGCTGTCCAGGCTAGCGCGGACCGTGGTGGCGCTGGAGAGCGATCCGGCGCTGGCGGAGGCCGCGAAATCCACGCTTTCGAGCCTTGGCTGCCAGAATGTCACCGTGGTCACCGGGCCGTTGCCGCAGGGTCATGCTGCTAAAGCGCCTTACAACGTCATCTTCATTGGCGGCAGCGTCGAGGAAGTGCCGCCGGCGCTGCTCGACCAGCTTGCGGAAGATGGACGTCTGGTTGTGGTGGAAGGACAAGGCAACTCTGGCGTGGCCCGGCTGTTTTTCAAGGCCGGGGGGGTTGTAACCGGCAGACGGGCCTTTAATGCGGCAATTAAGCCACTACCGGGCTTCGAACGTGCCCACGCGTTTGAATTCTGAGCGTTTTTGCCTTGCAGCGAAGACGCTCTCATGATCGCTTGCGCCTGACAATCGTTGCTGATTTGGTTAACCGGGCGTTCGGGAGGCCGTCAGCGGGGGAACGATAAACAACGCGGCGCCGGCCGATCCGCAAGGGTGGGCTGACGTGGCGTGGTTCCCATGAAAACGAATGAGGGAAATAACGTGCCGCCTCTACGCAAGAGTGTTTTAGCAGCTATCCTTGTTTCTGCCACGGCGCTGTCGCCGCTGGCCGCTTCCGCCGAAACCATTACGGGCGCTCTCGCCAAGGCCTACCAGTACAATTCGCAGCTCAACGCGGCGCGCGCCGGCGTGCGCGTCACCGATGAAGGCGTGGCCATCGCCAAGTCGGGCTGGCGCCCGACCGTCACGGGCTCGGCCAGCATCGATTACACCAACACGCACGGATTTGGCTCCAGCAGGCGGCTGACGACGGGCAGCTTCGGCGTGCAGATCAACCAGACGCTGTTCGACGGCTTTCAGACCAAGAACAATGTCGCCGCCGCCGAATCGCAGGTGAAGGCTTCGGTCGAGAGCCTGCGCAACACCGAAGAGAACATCCTGTTCAATGCGGCAAGCGCCTATATGGACGTGATACGCGATCGGCAGGTCGCGGTGCTGACCGAGCAGAACCTGCAGTTCCTGACCGAGCAGGCGCGCGCCGCGCGCTCGCGCTTCGAGGTCGGCGAGGGCACCCGCACCGATGTCGCCCAGGCCGATGCCTCGCGCGCGACGGCCGTGGCGCAGCTAAGCGCCGCCCGCGCGACGGCCCTGGCTAGCGCCGCCACCTACCACCAGATCGTTGGCGATGAACCAGGCAAGCTCAAGGGGGCTTCGCCGCTGGGTAAGCTCCTGCCGGGGAATCTCGATTCCGCCTTGAGCATTGCCTCCGCCGAGCATCCGGCCATCCTTGCCACGCAGCATCTCGTCGATGCGGCGGCGTTTTCGGTGAAATCCTCGGAAGGCGCGCTCCTGCCTCAGCTTTCGGCTTCCGCCGGAATTTCGGACAATTACAGCCACACCGTTCCCGGTTCCGTCAGCAGTCCCAACGGCAGCTCGACATCGGCCAATATCGGCGCGACGCTGACCATTCCGATCTATTCGGGCGGCCGGACCGATGCGCTGGTGCGGCAAAACAAGGAATCGCTCGGCGAGGCGCGCATTCAGGTCGACGTCAGCCGCGACCAGGTGCGTCAGGCCGTGGTTTCGGCCTGGACGCAATATGTCGCCGCGCGCGAGAGCGTCGACGCCAACAGGCAGGTGATCGATGCCGCCCAGCTGGCGCTCAACGGCGTCATCGAGGAGCGCAATGTCGGCCAGCGCACCACGCTTGACGTGTTGAACGCACAGAATGCGGTCATCACCGCCAAGATCAATCAGGCGAGCTCCGAGCGCGACGTGGTCGTGGCGAGCTATGCCATCCTGTCGGCCATGGGCCGCCTGTCGGTCGATCGCCTGGGCCTTGCGGTCACCAAATACAAGCCGGAAGAGCATTACAACGCCGTCAAGGACAAGTGGATTGGACTTCGCACGCCTGACGGGCGCTGATTCCGGATACGACGCTTCCGGCAACGCCGCGTGTCCACCGGACGCGCGGCGTTCGTCTTTCCGGATGGCGCGGCCTGAAGCGGGTCATCGTTTCGCTCCTTGGAATCGCTCTAATCTGTTGAAATCCAACGAGTCCCCAGATTGGGGATTCTCGGATGACGATCGGTCGGTTACGCTGTCGCCATTGATTCGAATTCCGGTCCGGGCAGGAACGGAATTCCGTGACGGGTCAAGTTCTTGAGTAGGTCGAGTTCTTGGGTAGGTCACCAGGGCGGCGGATGTGACGATGGCGACGGCAAGCAGCGCGCAGCGCGAACCTTCCATGGAAGAGATACTGGCTTCCATCCGGAGGATCATCGAGGACAGCGACACCGGGCGCAAGCAGCCGGCCGAAGCGGGCGACCTGCGCCAGGACCTGGAGCCGGTCCCGGGTAACGTGCCCCCCGCTGCCGTGCCAAATGTCGAGGTCGACGCCTTCCGGTCCGAACTGCATGCCGATACCGGCCCCCGCAAGCCGGTCACTCTGGCTGAAGTCCAGGCCCAGCTTGCCGTGGCCGATCCGGCGCTCGCGCGCGTCGAGGCTGGCCCGGAGCCGGTGAAGGAAGCCCCGGCGCCGATGACCCTGGCGGAGGTTGGCGCCAGGAGCGTCTCCGAGCCGGGCGCGACGGCGGCGAGCAAGCCTGTCGCGGCAAATGCGCCGCAGACCGCTGATACCATCGTTGCCGATTGGCGGCGGGAAATCGCCGCGGTGGGCGGCGCCACGGTTACCGCGAAGCCGGCTATCCGGGGTTTGGAAACCGCGCCACAAGCCGAGGTCGAAAAAGAAGAGCCGGCGGTCGGAGCCTTCGTCCATGCCGACGCCCCCCAGTCATTCGCGCCCGAGGCTCAGCCGTCCCGTCCGGCGATACTTTCGGAGCATACGGGCAGGCAGGTTGCCGCGGCCTTCGGCGAGCTTTCCGACGCTTTTGCCAGCCGCGGCAGGAAGAGCTTCGATGAAATGGCCGAGGAAATGCTGCGGCCGATGCTGCAGGATTGGCTCGACAACAACCTGCCGACGCTGGTCGAAAGGCTGGTGCGCGAGGAGATCGAGCGCGTGGCGCGAGGGGCGCAGTAGGTTGCCGCAGCACGCAGGCTGAAGCGCCGCACACAGCCCTCAAGCGCAAGGGGCGAATCGCAAAGATCGCGAGCGCTTCAGGGGAGCTCCCCTGCCGCTCGGCCGGGATTGCCGCTGGTCGCGGAGAGCCCTATCTGTGCAAGCGATCGCTGCTCTCGCGGTTGACTCGGCCAAGGCCTTCCGATTTACACCGGACGCTTGTTCCCGACAGTTCGGACTTCCTCCATGCTTGAAAAGACCTACGACGCCAAAACCGTCGAGCCGAAGATCGCCAAAATCTGGGAAGAGGCCGACGCCTTCCGGGCCGGTGCCGGCGCGGAGGAGGGGGCGGAAGCCTTCACCATCGTCATCCCGCCGCCGAACGTCACCGGTTCGCTGCATATGGGGCACGCGCTCAACAACACGCTGCAGGACATTCTGGTGCGCTTCGAGCGCATGCGCGGCAAGAACGTGCTTTGGCAGCCCGGCATGGATCACGCCGGCATCGCCACGCAGATGGTGGTCGAGCGCCAACTCATGGAAAAGCAGATCCATCGCCGCGATCTGACGCGTGAAGAGTTCATCGAGAAGGTCTGGGAGTGGAAGGCCGAATCGGGTGGCGCTATCTTCAACCAGCTTAAGCGGCTCGGCGCTTCGGCGGACTGGTCGCGCGAACGTTTCACCATGGATGAAGGCCTGTCCAGGGCGGTGCTGGAAGTCTTCGTCACGCTCTACAAGGAAGGCCTCATCTACAAGGACAAGCGCCTTGTGAACTGGGACCCGAAGCTGCTCACCGC
>RXJA01000246.1 GCA_003963455.1 Hyphomicrobiales bacterium | reverse complement strand
GGAAAAATCAACGTGACGCATGAGGTGTTCTCCTGTTGAGCAACATGGTTTGCGTATGACCCGTTGCGGAACCCTCGAAAGGCGTTCCGGATAGGTCAGCGACCCCGACATCGGCGGCCGCAAACTTCATTTGGGAAGGGCAGAAAGCCATTTCAAGGCTTTTTGATTGGCGCAAAACCGCCATGTTGATGAACGGCGGATGAACTTGGGCTTCGGCGTCCGTTCAGCCGGGCTTTGCTAGGCTTCGGTCAAGTCAGGCAATTCGGGACAAGCGCGAAGCGCTTTCCGACCGGAATTGCGTCAAGACAGCAAGACAAGCGGCGCCTTGATCCCGGCGCCGCGACGAGGCCGAACCGGGTGCAACGTCCCTTCCTCCCGGATCGACAGAGGCCGGAAGTGCGCCGCAGGCATTTCCGGCCTTCCCTGTTTTCGCGGCAGCCGCGTAACGCCTTTGCTTTTGCCGCCTGGCCGTCTATCACCATGCCGACGCCTCGCCCGTCCGGGCAAGAACAAGCAACGACGCCGAATGACGGATATTTTCCATCACACCGAGGACAATCCCGCGCCCCAGAACGCCGCGGGCGGCTTCTTCACCACGCCCGACGGCAAGAAGATCCGCTACGGGGTCTTCGCCGCGGTCACCCGTCCGCTGCAAGGCACGGTGGTGCTGCTGACCGGGCGCAACGAATGCATCGAGAAATATTTCGAGACCATCCGCGACCTCGCCGGTCGCGGCTTCGGCGTCGCCATCCTCGACTGGCGCGGCCAGGGTGACTCCAGCCGCCTGCTCCGCGACCGCCAGCGCGGCTATGTCCGCAGCTTCCGCGACTATACGCGCGACCTCGAGCAATTCTTCGAGGAGATCGTGCTGCCCGACTGCCGCGGCCCCTATTACATCCTTGCCCATTCGACCGGGGCCGTGATTGCGCTGCTTGCCTCGCCGTCGATGATCAATCGCGTGAGGCGAATGGTGCTGCTGGCGCCTTTCCTCGCCGTGCCCGACCTGTCGGCTTCGATAAGCACCGTGCGGCGCGTCTGCGCGATCTTCTGCGCGCTGGGTCTCGGCCGGCTTTATGCCGCGCTCGGTCCACGGCCTAAACTGCCGCTGCCTTTCGAGCAGAACAAGGTGACTTCCGATCCCGAACGCTACCGGCGCAATGTCGGGATCTACGAGGCCTGGCCTCAGCTCGCGCTCGGCGGCCCGACCATCCGCTGGCTGAAGGCCGCCGCCGCCGCCGCGGAAGCCGTCAGCGATCCCGATTTCATGGCAAGGGTCCAGGTGCCGATGCTGATCGTGGCCGCCGGCGCCGACCGCGTGGTCTCGACCAAGGCGGTAGAAGCCTATGCCAGGAAACTGCGCGTCGGGTCGCTGTTGATGATTGACGGCGCTGAGCACGAACTCCTGCAGGAGAAGGACATCTACCGCGAGCAGCTGCTCGCCGCCTTCGATGCCTTCATTCCGGGCACCGGCGACGCTCCCTGATCGCGGTCGCGATCCGTTCCGGGCGGCCGCCGCGGCGGGAAGGATCAGCCGCGCAGCGCCGCCATTGCCGCGGCATGCAGCTCCGGCGTCGCCGCCGCCAATATGTCGCCGCCCTTCTCCGCCGGCCCGCCTTCGAAAGTGGTGACGACGCCGCCGGCCTTCTCGATGATGGGGATCAGCGCGACGATGTCGTAGGGCTTCAGGCCCGGATCGGCGACGATGTCGACACAGCCCGCGGCCACCATGGCGAAGGCGTAGCAGTCGGTGCCATAGCGGGCGAGCTGGACCTTCGTCTCGAACTGGTCGTAGCGCTTGCGCGCTTCGCCCTTGAACAAGGCAGGGGTGGTCGTGAACAGCGTCGCCTGCGCGAGATCGGTCGTCTTGCGGGTGGCGAGCCTGCGCGGACCGCCCGGTCCCTCGTAGTGCGAACCCGACGCGTTGGCATAGAACAGCTCTCCGGTGAAGGGTTGCGACATCATGCCGGCGACCGCGTCGCCATCGGCGGTCAGCCCGACCAGCGTTCCCCAGACCGGAAGGCCGGAAATGAAGGCGCGGGTGCCGTCGATCGGGTCGATCACCCAGACATGCCTGCTGGTGATGTTCTGGCTGCCATGTTCTTCGCCGAGAATGCCGTGATCGGGATATTCGGCCGAGATCAGCGCCCGGATGGCGCGCTCGGCCTCGCGGTCGGCCTCCGTCACCGGGTCGAAGCTTCCGGCCTCCTTGTTGGCAACCGCCCCCTGGCTGCGGAAACGCGGTAAGGTTTCCGCGGCGGCGGCATGGGCGATGCGCCGCATGAAATCGATGCTGATATCCAATCCGGTCTCCCCATTGCGATGGCGGATCGCCAACGCAGTTTGTTGCCGCTTTTATGGGCACACGGTGATTTGTGCCTGTTTTCTGTTGCCCGAATATCACAGTTCAGGCGTCGATGCGGAGTTTCCACATCATATTGAATTAAAAAATCCTGCTGTCGATTGACATTTGTGCGCCGCACAATAGTTTTGTCATCGGACAGGTTTTCCTGTCCATGCCCTCCTTGGGCGTTTCCTCCCTAGACTTCGACCGTGTCGTGAAAACGATGCGGTCTTTTTTTCGAGCCATTCCAGGAAAAGTGCAAAACGGTTTCCGTCCGGAATTGCGTTGAAACTTTAGATCCAGCGCCGACCGCGCCGTCATTCCGCCGCGAGCGGCAAATCGACGAAATGATGGTCGGGCATCGACATCAGGTCGGCCGAGAAGCGGGTCAGATCGTCGGCCAACGCGTCGAAGCCGGCCGATTTCTGGAATGTCCGCTCGTCCATGTAGAGCCCGCGATTGACCTCGACCTGCAGCGCATGCAGATGCCGTGCCGGCCGGCCGTAATGCTCGGTGATGAACCCGCCGGCATAGGGCTTGTTGTGCGCGACCGTGTAGCCCATGCCGACAAGCAGGCTGATCGCCGTTTCGGTGAGCGCCGGCGAGGCTGAAATGCCGAACCGGTCGCCGATGATGAAATCGGGCCGCACGCCATTGTCGCCGACGCGAATGCTGGCCGGCATCGAGTGGCAGTCGATCAAAACGGCATAGCCGAACCTGGCATGCGTCCTGGTCAGGAGCCGCTTCAGCGTCTCGTGATAAGGTTTGTACACCGCCTCTATGCGCGCCACGGCCTCGGCCAGCGGCAGGCGGCCGGGATAGATGTCGAGCCCCTCGCCGACCAGCTTGGGTACGGTGCCCAGCCCGCCGGCCACACGCGCCGAGCGGATGTTGCAGAAGGACGGCACCGGCTCCGCGAACATGCGCGGATCGAGTTCCCAGGGCTCGCGGTTGACGTCGAGATAGGCGCGCGGAAAATTGGCCGCCAGCAGCGGCGCGCCGAGCGGCACGGCGCCGCCGAAAAGCTCTTCCACATAGCAGTCCTCCGACCGGCGGATGGCGTTGCGGTCGAGCCGCGCCATGGCCAGGAAGCGCTCCGGATAATGGCGGCCGCTATGCGGCGAGTTGAACAGGAAGGGGACGCGCTGCTCGGCGCCCGATCGGATTTCGAAGGGTGGAACGACCGAAAAATCCTCGGCTGCCGTCTTCAATTTGAACGTACCAGGAAACAGCACTGCATCATGACGCAAAACTTGCCACCTTGCGCCCGGCATGTCCAGCATTTCAGGCGGCAAAACGGCACCCCCAACGGCATGCGGCACGCCCTTCATTCACTTGATGTTTACCGGCGCGACCGCATATACAGGATGGTTAACGGCCTTGCCCGGCGGCAGGCTTGGGGCGGGTGATTCGGACGGGACATGATGGCACGCATTCTGCTGGCGGAAGACGATGACGATATGCGCCGCTTCCTCGTCAAGGCGCTGGAGCGCGCCGGCTACCAGGTAAGCGATTTCGACAATGGCGCCAGCGCCTATGAGCGGCTGCGCGAGGAACCCTTCTCGCTGCTCCTGACCGACATCGTCATGCCGGAGATGGACGGCATCGAGCTCGCCCGCCGCGCCACCGAGATCGACCCGGACCTCAAGGTGATGTTCATCACCGGCTTTGCCGCCGTCGCGCTCAATCCCGATTCCAAGGCGCCAAAGGACGCCAAGGTGCTGTCGAAGCCCTTCCACCTGCGCGACCTCGTCAACGAGGTCGAGAAGATGCTGCAGGCGGCCTGAGCCTCATTCGGCGGGCATCGGCGCGCGCCGCGCCCGATGCGACAAACGGAAGCCGTCTTTCCACATTCCCGCTATTGACGCGCCGGATCAAAAGTGGTGTATGCGCGGCGTCGGATGGGCGTGTAGCTCAGCGGGAGAGCACTGCATTGACATTGCAGGGGTCACAAGTTCAATCCTTG